>NZ_CP185370.1:631635-947452 GCF_049177115.1 Microbacterium phosphatis
AGGCCCACGGGCATGCCGACGATGCGGCGCAGGGTCGCCATGAGGGTGCGGTTGTCGCTGGTCGCCCGCGCGGCGAGGTTCACCGGCCCCTCGAGGTCGTCGCGGTCGCGCACGAACCGGATCGCCCCGATCACGTCGTCGAGGTGGATCCAGCTGAACCGCTGCCGCCCGCGCGTGGGGTGCCGGGGCGCGCGGCCGTCGCCCGAGGGGCTCGGCCCGATGCCGCGGTAGCGGCGATGCCCGAACCACCAGCCGTCGATCTGCGGACCACCGACTCCGAGGCGGGCGAGGCGGAACAGGAGGTTCGTGGCGGGCCCGTCGCCGAGCACGATGGCCATGCGCAGCGCCACCCGGCGCGTGCGGGGCAGGTCGCCCGCGAAGAACTCGGCCTCCCACGCCCGCGCGACATCGGCCGAGAACCCCGTGCCGAGCTCGCCCTCCGTTTCCGTCTGCGGGCGGTCCATGGCGTGCCGATAGAGGGTGGCCGTGCTCGCGTTCATCCACACCGACGGCGGATCGGCGGCGGCCATGACCGCCTCGCGCAGCGCCCGCGTGGTCGCGACGCGAGAGCGCAGGATCTCGTCGCGATGGCGATCCGTGTACCGGCAGTTCACGGACTTCCCCGCGAGGTTGATCAGCAGATCGGCGCCGTCGACGGCGCGCGCCACGGAGGCCGGATCGTCCCAGCGCGCGGGACCGGAGCGCCCGATCGTGCGGATCTCGTAGCCGTCCTCGCCGAGGGCGCGCACCAGCGCCGCGCCGACGAAGCCGCTCGCCCCGGCGACGACCGCGATCCGGCTCATCCGATGGCGAGGTGAAGGACGGTGAACAGCACGGCGAGCAGCGGGAAGGTGCCCTGCGTGGCGGCGGCACGCAGCTTGGTGCCGTCGGAGGCTGCGAGGTAGAGCGCGGCGCCGAGCATCGAGCCGGTGCCGGCAAGGATCAGCGCGATGCCGGCAGCGGGCACCGAGAACACGAGCGCGATGCCCACGACCGTGACGATCGCGAGCATGAGGTTGTAGACGCCCTGATTGGCCGCGAGCGGCTTGGTGATCCGCGCCTCCTCCTCCGTGGTGCCGAAGATCGTGCGCGAGCGCGGGGCCTCCCACCGCAGGGTCTCGAGCACGAAGATGTAGACGTGGACCAGGGCCGCGAGGCCGGCGAAGACGAGAGCCGCGATGAGCATGCCCTCACGCTATCGCCGGAAGGCCTCGCCAGGGGTGCGCCCGTGCCTCCTGAAGCGAGCCGCGGATCCGCCAAGGGACGCGCCCATCTCGCACGTCAGGCAGCAGTCCGTGGCGGATCCGCCCGCCCGCGCACCCCTAGGCGGGGCGTGTCAGGCGGGAAGGTGCGGCAGCACCCGCTCGCCGAGGTAGTCGAGGTGTGCGAGGTCTGTCATGTCCTCGAGCTGGAAGTAGACGCGCTGCGCGCCGAGGGCGACGAGGCGCTCGACCTTCGCGACCACCTCGTCGGCCGAGCCGCAGATGTTCGTGTCGCCACGGAACCGGGAGAGCTCGCTGCCGATGGCGGCGGCCCTGCGCTCCAGATCCGCCTCCGTCGCGCCGACGACCGTCGGCAGGGCCACGGACAGTCTGAGGGTCGACGGCTCGCGCCCGATCGCCTCGCATGCGGCACGGACCACGGCGAACTTCTCGGCCACCACCGCCTCGGGCACGAACCCGATGTTGAACTCGGTGGCGTGCGCCGCCGCGAGGGCGGGCGTGCGGCGCGGCCCGCCGCCGCCCACGATTACCGGGATCCGATCCTGCACGGGTTTGGGCAGGGCGGGGGAGTCCTCCAGGGAGTGATGCACGCCGTCGTACGAGAACGTCTCGCCCGCGGGCGTCGCCCACAGCCCGTTCACGATCTCGAGCTGCTCCTCGAGGATGTCGAAGCGGCGGGCCGGGAACGGGATGCCGTACGCGCGGTGCTCGTCCTCGAACCATCCGGTGCCGAGCCCCAGCTCGACCCGGCCGCCGGACATCTCGTCGACCTGGGCGACCTGGATCGCCAGGATCCCGGGGTGCCGGTAGGTGACCGAGGACACCAGCGTGCCGAGGCGGATCCGGGACGTGTCGCGCGCGAGCCCGGCGAGCGTCGTCCACGCGTCGGTCGGGCCGGGAAGCCCCGAGGCCGCGCCCATGGCCAGATAGTGGTCCGAGCGGAAGAACGCATGGAAGCCCAGCTCCTCGGCACGCTGCGCGAACACGCGCTGGGTGGCGTAGCTGGCGCCCTGCTGGGGCTCGGTGAAGACGCAGTACTCCGTCGCCATGGTCGCCGGCGCGCTCAGTCGGAGGACTTCAGGATGACCGACTCGGTCGGAAGCTGCTCGCCCCCGGCGCCGCGGTAGACGTCCGGCTCGAGGTAGATGATGCGGGCGGTGGGCACCGCCTCGCGGATCCGACCCTCGACCGTGTTGATGTCGGAGGCGACGTCGGCCAGCAGCTTGTCCTGCGGCACACCCACCTTGGCGGCCACGAGCAGCTCCTCCGGGCCGACGTAGAGGGTCTTGATGTGGATGAGCTTCTCGACCTCCGGGCCCTTCTCGATCGCCGCGACGATCTTGTCGAAGTCCTCGGGGGTGGCGCCCTCGCCGACGAGGAGGCTCTTGGTCTCCCAGCCGAGCACGGCCGCGACGATGATCAGCAGCGTGCCGATCATGAGGGTGCCGAGCGCGTCGAAGAACGGGTTGTGCGTGAGGATCGTCATGCCCACGCCGAACAGGGCGAACGTCAGGCCCAGCAGCGCGCCGAGATCCTCGAGCAGCACCACCGGCAGCTCGGGCGCCTTCGCGCGGCGGATGAACGCGACCCACGACTGGCCCTTCGGGCGGATCGCGTTCGACTCCTTCACGGCGGTGCGCAGCGAGAACGATTCGAGTGCGATCGCCACGATCAGGATCACCAGGGGCAGGTACTGCCACTGCGGGTCGAGCTCGTGCGGGTGGGTGAGCTTGTCGATGCCCTCGTAGATGGCGAACAGGCCACCCAGCGAGAACAGGATGATCGACACGACGAAGGCGTACACGTAGCGCTCGCGGCCGTAGCCGAAGGGGTGTGCGCGGTCGGCGGACTTGCGGGCCTTGCGTCCGCCGAGCATCAGCAGCAGCTGGTTGCCCGAGTCGGCGACCGAGTGGATCGCCTCGGCGAGCATCGACGCCGAGCCCGACAGGAACCATCCGATGAACTTCGCGATGGCGATGCCCATGTTCGCGAGGAACGCCGCCAGGATCGCCTTGCTGCCGCCCGATGCACTCATGCGACAACTCTATTGCTCCCTAGAATCGGGGCATGCCTGAGATCCTGCCCTCGCTCGCGTTCCTCGGTGCCGGATCGATGGGCGGCGCGATCCTGCGCGGCGTCGTCGCGAGCGGCATCCCGACCCAGGGCCCGATTCTCGCGACGAACCGCACCGCCGCCCGCGCGGCCGGGCTGGCGGGCCTGGACGGCGTCGAGTCGATCGCGCTCGAGGAGGAGCAGGAGGGCAACCTCCGCGCCGCCGCAGAGGCGCGGGTGATCCTGGTCGGGGTGAAGCCCGCCATGGTGCCGGACCTTCTGCGCGACATCGCCCCGCAGCTGCGCGACGATGCGATCGTGGTCAGCCTCGCCGCGGGGGTCACGCTGGCGACGTACGCCTCGATCCTCGGCGAGGGGGTCACCGTGCTGCGCTCGATGCCGAACACCCCCTCGCTGGTGGGGAAGGGCGTCACCGGCCTTGCCGCGCCCGAGGGAGCCCCCGAGGAGGCGATCCGGATCGCCCGCACGCTGTTCGAGACGGTCGGCACGGTCATCGAGGTCCCGGAGGAGCGCATCGACGCGCTCTCGTCGATCTCGGGATCCGGCCCCGCGTACGTCTACCTGCTGATCGAGGAGCTCACGAAGGCCGCCGTCGGCAAGGGGTTCGACGAGGAGGCCGCCCGGGCGATGGTGGAGGGCACCTTCATCGGCGCCGCCGCTCTGCTCGCACACACGGGCGAGGAGCCGGCCGAGCTGCGTCGCCAGGTGACGAGCCCGAAGGGCACGACCGAGCGCGCCGTCGCGGTGCTGCAGGAGGCGAAGCTGAGCGAGCTGTTCGCCCGGGCCACGGACGCCGCCGTCGCCCGCGCGAAGGAGCTCGCCGCCGGCGACTGACGTCGCGACGGCGAGCCCGTTCGCCCCTCAGCGGGGCAGCGCGGTGAAGAACGCGCGGATGTCATCGGCGACGAAGTCCGGGCGCTCGAGGGCGGCGAAGTGCCCGCCCTCGTCGAAGCGGCTCCAGTGGACGATGTTCGAGTTGTCGCGCTCGGCGAAGACCCGGATCGTCTGGAAGTCGTCCGCGAACACCGCGACGCCGGTCGGGGCGGCGTTGACTCGCGGCTCGGCGCCCTCGGCGGCGCGGGCGTTCTCGAGGTAGCTGCGGCTCATGCCGGAGGCGGCATTGGCGAACCAGTTCACGCTCACCTCGAGCAGGATCTTCTCGAGCGGCACGAGGGACGTGCCGTTGCCGAACGAGTTGAACAGCTCGCTGTAGGCGAGAAGCCCGACGGGCGAGTCGCTGAGACCCACCGCGACGGTCTGCGGGCGCGAGGCGTTCATGGTGTTGTACCCGCCGACCGACTGGAACCACTGCATGTGCTCGAGCCCGGCGTAGTCGCCCGGCTCGAGACGCTCGAACTCGGCCGGGTCGCCGGAGGGGAACGAGAACAGCTGCAGCACGTGCAGGCCGAGGAACCCGTCGGGGTTCAGCAGACCGAGCTCGCGCGCGACCATCGCGCCGTTGTCCGATCCGTGGATCCCGTAGCTGTCGTAGCCGAGGGCGCGCATCAGGCGGTCGTAGGCGGCAGCCACCCTGGCCGTCGTCCAACCGGGCGAGGCGAGGGGCTGCGAGAAGCCGTACCCCGGCGCGTCCGGGATCACGACGTCGAACGCCTCGTCGGCTCGCCAGCCGTGCGCCACCGGGTCGACCAGCCGGGCGATGACGTCGAGGTAGTCGACGCCCGAGCCGGGGTAGGTGTGGGCGAGGATCAGCGGGGTCGCTCCCGGGTGGGGCGAGCGCACGTGCATGAAGTGCAGCGTCTGCCCATCGATCTCGGTCGAGAAGTGCGGGAACGCGTTGATCCGCGCCTCGGCCGCCGCCCAGTCGAATGCGCGCCATGCCTCGATCGCCTCGCGCAGGTACGAGTTCGGCGTCCCGGCGTCCCAGTCGTCCGAGGGGGAGGGCTGGGGAAGGCGCGTGCGCGCGAGGCGGTCGCGGAGGTCGGCGACCTCGGCCTCGGAGACCGAGACCGTGAAGGGGCGGATGTCGAGCGAAGCGGCTGAGGTGTTCATGTCTCCGACGGTAGGAGCCAATTAGGTAGGATTCGTTCCTAACTGGCGAACTCGTTCGGAGGTTCCATGGCCGACCCCACGGCGAGGCTGCTGACGCTTCTCGCCCTCCTGCAGTCCGGACCGGATCGCTCAGGCCGCGAACTCGCCGAGCGCCTGGGGGTGTCGACGCGCACGCTCCGGCACGACGTGGATCGCCTCCGCGAGCTCGGCTACCCGGTGGACGCGACGCGCGGTGCGGTGGGCGGCTATCGCCTCGGCTCCGGCGGCAAGCTCCCGCCCCTCCTGCTCGACGACGAGGAGGCCGTGGCGGTGACCGTGGGCCTGCGCGCCGCGGCCGGGATCGCCGGCGTCGAGGAGGCCGGTGCCCGTGCTCTCGCCAAGCTCGAGCAGGTGCTGCCCTCCCGGCTGCGCCCGACCGTCGAGGCGCTGCGCGGCAGCGTCGACCGCGGCCCCGAGAACACGGGAACCGACGCCCCCGATCCCGAGGTGCGCGCGCCGGTCCTCCAGGCCGTTGCGAGCGCGATCCGCGACAGCGAGTGGCTGAGGTTCGACGTCGACGGCCGGCCGCACCTCGTCGAGCCGTACCGATTGCTCAGCTGGCAGCGCCGCTGGCATCTCGTGGCGCGCGACCCGCGCGACGGCGTGTGGGGCACCTTCCGGGTCGACCAGATCGAGCCGCGGATGCCGACGCGCCGCCGCTTCGATCCGCAGCCGGTGCCGGGAGGCGACTACACCGCGTTCGCGATGCGCACCATCGCCGCCAGCGGATGGAACGTCCATGCGCGCCTGCGGGTGGACGCGTCGGCCGAGGCGGTCATCGCGCGCATCAACCCCGCGGTGGGCATCGTCGAGCCGGTCGACGAGGGACACTGCGTGCTGGTGACCGGCGCCGACAGCCTCGACACGCTGGCGGTGTATGCCGGGATGCTCATGATGGACTTCACGGTCGAGTCGCCGCCCGAGCTGATCCCGCTGCTCGAACTGCTCTCGGCCCGCTACGCGCGCGCGGCCGCCGGATCCTGACGCCGGCGCCCGGCGGGCGCGGCCGTCCTACCGGTCGAGGGCGGCGAAGCGCTCGACGTCGACGTTGGTGCCCGAGACGATGATGAGGTCGTGGTTGGTGACGACCGTGTTCGCCTCGGCGTAGCGGAAGGGCTTGCCGGGGCTCTTGATGCCCACGACGGTGACGTTGTACTTGGTGCGAACGCCGGACTCGTTCAGGCCCACGCCGCGGACGAACTTCGGCGGGTACATCTTCGCCAGGACGAAGTCGTCGTCGAAGCGGATGAAGTCGAGCATGCGGCCCGACACCAGGTGGGCGACGCGCTCGCCGGCCTCGCGCTCGGGGTAGATCACGTGGTTGGCGCCCACGCGGGCGAGGATCTTGCCGTGCGCCTGCGAGACGGCCTTGGCCCAGATCTGGGGGACCTTGAGGTCGACGAGGTTGGCGGTGATCAGCACCGAGGCCTCGATCGAGGAGCCGACCGCGACGACGGCGACCTGGAAGTCCTGCGCGCCGATCTGCTTGAGGGCGTCGACGTTGCGGGCATCGGCCTGCACCGTGTGCGTGACGCGCTCCGACCACTTCTGGACGAGCCCCAGATCCTCGTCGATCGCGAGCACGTCGCGGTCGAGGCGGTCCAGCTCGCCGGCGCACGCGGCGCCGAAGCGGCCGAGTCCGATCACGAGGACGGGGGCGTCGCTGCGGATCTGCTCAACCAACGATCGGCCTTTCGACGGGCAGCGCGTACAGCTGCCGGCTGGAGGTCGCGGCGACAGCCGCGGCCAGAGTGACTGTACCAACGCGGCCGAAGAAGATCGTCGCGGCCATGACGTACACGGCCGAGTCCGGCATCGACTCGGTCACGCCCGCCGAGAGCCCCACGGTGGCGAAGCCCGAGATCACGTCGAACAGCACTTTGTCGACCGGCATCTGCGTGATCTGGGCGATGACGACGGTCGAGACGGCCACGATGGTGGCGCCCCACGCGAGGACCGCCACGGCCACTCGCTGCACGTCGCTGGGGATGCGGCGGCCGAACGCCTCGACGCTCACACGACCACGCGCCTCGGACCACACGGCCAGGGCCAGCACCGCGAGGGTGGTCACCTTGATGCCGCCCGCGGTCGAGGCCGAGCCGCCGCCGATGAACATCAGCATGGATCCGACCAGCAGCGACGATCCGTTCAGGTTGCTGATGTCGACGACCGAGAAGCCGCCGGATCGGGTCATCGCCGACAGGAAGAACGCCTGGAAGGTGGTGTCCCACGCGTCTCGGGTGCCGAAGGTGCCGGGGTTCAGGAACTCGAGCGCGAGGAAGACGCCCGACCCGACGAAGAACAGGATCACCGTGGTGATGAGGGTGAGCTTCACGTGGAGGTTCCACTTGCGCGGCGTGAGCAGCTGGCGCGAGAGGGCGAGGATCACGGGGAAGCCGATGCCGCCGAGGAACACGCCGACCATCAGCACGGAGAGGAACCAGTAGTCGTACTGGAAGGTGTTGAGGCCGCCGTCGGTGAAGGTGAAGCCGGTGTTCGTGAACGCCATGACCGAGTGCAGGGGAGCGAGCCACAGCGCGTCGACCCAGTTGTGGCCGGCGAGGACGATCGAGGGATACAGCAGCACCGCGAGGGCCGCCTCGATCAGGATGGTCGAGAGGGCGACGATCCGCAGCAGGTGGCCGACCTCGCCCAGGCGCACCGTCTGCGACTCGTTGACGGGCCCGCCGTGCGAGCGCAGGGGGTTGGTGTCCCCGGCGGCGATGAGCTTGGCGCGCAGCCCCAGCTTGCGCGAGACGACGAGCCCCAGGACGGAGGCGAGGGTCAGCGCGCCGAGGCCGCCGATGTTCGTGCCGAAGAAGATCGCGAGCTCGCCGAAGAACGACCAGTGCGTCGACATGTCCACGGTCGACAGGCCGGTGACGCACACCGCCGAGACGGCCGTGAAGAAGGCGTCCGCGAAGGGCGTCACGGTGCCGTCCGCCGAGGCGAGGGGGAGCGAGAGGAGCCCGGTGAAGATCAGGATCAGCGCGATGTAGATGAGGATCGCGAATCGCGAGGGGGACGACGTGGTGATGTCGCGGAAGTTCCGGCCAACGACCTTCCCCAACCGGGTCCATGCCGGATCGCGCACGGACGACGCGGCCTTGGCCATCGGGCCCCCTCCGTATACGTCGCGGTTCATGCTCCGGAGCATCCCCCGGGCCTTGGACATGGTACTCCGGCGGGTGCCCGGCTACCCTTGCCCCATGGCGGACATCTTCGACGTGATCGCGGACGGCACCAGGCGCGAGATCCTGCAGCTGCTGTTGCGTCGTTCGTCGGAGGGCGGCACCGGGACGAGCGTCTCGCAGATCGTCCTCGCGCTGGGTGTGAGCCAGCCCACGGTCTCCAAGCATCTCAAGGTGCTCCGCGAGGCCGACCTCGTCTCGGTGCGCGAGGAGGGGCAGCACCGCTACTACAGCCTGTCGCCCGAGCCGCTCGAGCAGGTCGACGACTGGCTGGTCCCGTTCTTCGTCGCCGAGGGCGACTTCGACGACATCGGCGAGCTCAACGTGCCCGCCCTCCCCGTGCCCGCCGTGCGTGCCGCCGAGGGAATCGGTCGGGCCGCCGCCTCGGCCAAGGTCGTTGTGCAGTCGGCGCTGAAGCGCCTCGGAGCCTGACGGCCGAGCCCGAGCGCTCGGGTCGTCACCCGGTGCCGTCGTCTCTCATGCGGCGTCACACTCGTCACAGCCGTCACTCGGGTTTACACGGGACCCGTCGGCCCCCTACAGTTGGCGCAAGTTGAAGAGTGGGAGGCACTGTGCCCGAGATGCCGGATGTGCGGTTTCTGACCGTCGCCGAGGTCGCAGAGATCATGCGCGTGTCCAAGATGACCGTGTATCGCCTCGTGCACTCCGGTGAGCTTCCGGCGGTGCGCTTCGGGCGCAGCTATCGCGTCCCCGAATCCGCGGTCACCACCGTGCTTCAGCGCCCCATCGCCGACGTCGGCTGACTCGCAAGGTCCGCCCTGCGGCGTAGGGTAAGCTGTCCCGAAGGCACGCTTCCGCTGTGCCCGATCCCGGACGCCGCAGGCTCGGCGTCCAACCCCCTGACATCGTGAGGTTTCCATGGGTTCTGTCATCAAGAAGCGCCGCAAGCGCATGGCGAAGAAGAAGCACCGCAAGCTGCTTCGCAAGACTCGCCACCAGCGTCGCAACAAGAAGTAAGTCGCGACTGCAGCCACTGACGCCGGTCCCGTTCTCGGGCCGGCGTTTCTGGTACCCGGAGGCGGATGCCGCTTGCCCGGCTCGCTCCGCGATCGCCGCGGCGGCGTCGCGGGGGCGTAGCGTCAGAGCATGAGCAGCCGGTTCGCGCCCGGCCGCGCGATGGCGGCGGGGGCCGGTGTCGCGGCGGCGGCGCTCGGCGCGGGCGTCGGCGAACTGCTCGCGGCGCTCCTCGCGCCGCGCTCGAGCCCCTTCGCCGCGATCGGGTCGGTGCTGATCGATGCGGCGCCGCGCTGGGCGAAGGACCTCGCGATCGCGCTGTTCGGCACGGCCGACAAGGTCGCACTGCTGGTGCTGATCGCGCTGGTGCTGCTCGCCGTCGCGGCCGTCGCGGGGCTGCTGCAGCGGCGCCGCCCGCCGTGGGGTGTCGCCCTGGCCGGAGCCCTGGGAATCATCGGAGCGGTGGCCGCGGTGACCAGGGCCGACGCGGGAGCGCTCGCGCTGCTGCCGTCGCTCGTGGCCGGGGTGGTATCGGCCGGGGTGCTGGCGATGCTGCTGCGTCGGAAGCACGCGGGGAGCGAGGAGGCGGGCCTCACGCGCCGCACGTTCCTGATCGGTTCGGCGGCGGCCGTGGTGGCCGGTGCCGGGATGGCGGCCTGGGCGGCCACGCGCAGCGCCGGCGGGCGCACGGTCGCCGCGATCCGCGCGGCGCTGCGCCTGCCCGCGGCGGGGGCTCCCGCGCACGTTCCAGCCGCGGCCGAGCTGGGCCTGCCAGGGCTTGCCCCGGTGATCACGCCGAACAGCGAGTTCTATCGCATCGACACCGCGCTGATCGTGCCCGAGATCGATCCGGCCAGATGGCGGCTGCGGGTGCACGGGCTCGTCGAGCGCGAGGTCGAGCTGAGCTGGGACGAGCTGCTGGCGCTTCCGCTCGTCGAGCACGTCGCCACCCTCGCGTGCGTGTCGAACGAGGTGGGCGGCGGCCTCATCGGCAACGCCGTCTGGCTCGGGTATCCGATCCGCGAGCTGCTGGCGCAGGCGGGGCCGCTTCCCGAGGCCGACATGGTGCTCTCGCGGTCGCAGGACGGATTCACCGCCGGCACTCCGCTCGAGGCCCTGACCGACGACCGCGGCGCGCTGCTGGCCGTGGGCATGAACGGCGAGCCGCTGCCCTTCGACCACGGCTTCCCCGTGCGCATGGTGGTGCCCGGTCTGTACGGCTACGTGTCGGCGACGAAGTGGGTCGTCGACCTCGAGGTGACGCGCTTCGACAGCGACCGGGCGTACTGGACCGATCGCGGCTGGTCGGAGCGCGGGCCCATCAAGCTGCAGTCGCGGATCGACGTGCCGCACGCCGGGCAGGTCGCCGCGGGGAAAACGACGATCGCCGGCGTCGCGTGGCACCAGAAAGTGGGCGTCGCCGGCGTGGAGGTGCAGGTCGACGACGGCCCGTGGCGCTCGGCCGACCTGGCCGCGGCGATCTCGTCCGACACGTGGGTGCAGTGGTCGCTGCGCACCGATCTCGACCCCGGAGAGCACGTGATCCGCTGCCGCGCCCTGAGCGCGGACGGCTCGACGCAGACCTCCGACACCGCGCCGCCCGCCCCGGACGGCGCCACCGGGTGGCACACGCGACGGATCACCGCGGCGTGAGGCGCCCCCTCCTGCGCCCGCGCCGGGATAATGGGGACATGAACGAGATCTCGGTCCAGGACCTGCACGCGCGCGACGGCGTCCCCCTCATCGACGTGCGCGAGCCGCACGAGTTCGAGGCCGGTCACGTGCCCGGCGCCGTCAATGTCCCGATGTCGCAGCTCAGCGAGCGCGTGGGCGAGCTCCCCGCCGAGCCGTTCGATGTCATCTGCGAGCTCGGTGGCCGCTCCGCGCGCGTCGTCCAGGCGCTCAACGAGCGCGGCTACGAGACGACCAACGTCGCCGGCGGCACCGCCGCCTGGCGCGAGGCCGGGTACCCCGTCGACCTCTGATCGACGCATGACCACCCTCACGCTGATCGGCAAGGCCGACTGCCACCTCTGCGATGTCGCACGCGAGATCGTGGACCAGGTGATCGCCGACCTGCCGGACGACGTCGCCGAGCGCATCGAGGTGCGGGAGGCGTCGATCCAGGACGACCCCGCGCTGTACGACGCCTGGTGGGAGAAGATCCCCGTGGTGCTCATCGACGACACCCTGCACGGCCATTGGCGCGTGTCGGCCGACCGCCTGCGCGCGGCCCTCACCGACGCCGCTCACGCCTGACCTCGCACGACCCCGATCAAGGAGACCGCCGTGATCCGTCACATCGTCCTGTTCCAGCTCATCTCCGACGACGCCGCAGAGCGCGCGGCGCAGGTCGCGGAGGCCCGCCGTCTGCTCGAGGCCCTGGTGGGCGTTGTGCCCGGTCTCGTGCGCATGGACGTGCGCGAGGACGTGCTCGGAGGCGCCAACTCGGACTTCGCGGTCGACGCCGACTTCGACGACCTCGACGCGCTGAAGGGCTACATCGTGCACCCCGAGCACGTGAAGGCGGCCGACTACATCGGCACCATCCGCAAGGACGCGCGCGCCGCGATCGACTTCGAGATCTGACCCGGTCGGATCCCGACGCGCGGTGCCGTCAGATCGCGGCGGCCGCGGCGCGTCCGGCGACGCGGCCCGAGAACAGGCAGCCGCCGAGGAACGTGCCCTCGAGGGCGTTGTAGCCCATCATCCCGCCGCCGCCGAAGCCCGCCACCTCGCCGGCGGCGTAGAGGCCGGGGATCGGCGCGCCCCGCCCGCCCGAGGTCGCGCCCTCCGGCGAGGGGGAGAGGCAGCGGCCCTGCAGGTCGGTCTCGAGCCCCCCGAGGGTCTTGCGCGACAGGATGTGCAGCTTCACCGCGATGAGCGGCCCGGCCGCGGGGTCGAGGATGCGGTGCGGCTTCGCGACGCGGATCAGCTTGTCGCCGAGGTAGTTGCGCGCGCCGCGCAGCGCCGTGACCTGGGCGTCCTTCGAGAACCCGTTGGCGATCTCGCGGTCGCGCTCCTCGATGATCCGGCGGAGGGATGCCTCCTCGAGGGCGGGGGCATCGGGATCGGCGATCCCGTTCATCCCCGCCACCAGGGCCGTGAGGGTGTCGGCGACGACGAAGTCGGCGCCGTGCTGCTTGAACGCCTCGACGGGCCCGGGCGCGCCCTTGCGGACGCGCTTCGCGAGCAGCTTCAGGTCGCGCCCCGTGAGATCCGGGTTCTGCTCGGACCCCGACAGCGCGAACTCCTTCTCGATGATCTTCTGTGTCAGCACGAACCACGACGAGTCGTACCCGGTCGCCCGCAGGTGCTTCAGCGTGCCCAGGGTGTCGAAGCCCGGGTAGAGGGGCGCCGGCAGCCGGCGGCCCGCCGCGTCGAGCCAGAGCGACGACGGGCCGGGCAGGATCCGGATGCCGTGGTTGTGCCAGATCGGATCCCAGTTGCGGATGCCCTCGACGTAGTGCCACATGCGGTCGGGGTTGATGACGCTGGCGCCCTCGCCCTGGGTGATCCGCAGCATCCGCCCGTCGACGTGCGCGGGAACGCCGCTGACCATGGTGCGAGGGGGAGTGCCGAGGCGCTCGGGCCAGGCGGCGCGCACCAGCTCGTGGTCGCCGCCGATGCCGCCCGCGGTGACGATCACCGCCTGCGCCCGGAGCTCGAAGTCGGACTGGGCGTCGCGGTTCGTCGCGCGCCCGCGCCCGGCCGGGTCGGGAGCGAGGATCGCCCCGCGCACGCCGGCGACGGCGCCCGCCTCGAGGATCAGCCCGTCGACGCGGTGGCGGAACGCGAACCGGATCCTCCCGGCCTCGGCGTGCGCCCTCACGCGCCGCTCGAACGGCTCGACGACGCCCGGGCCCGTGCCCCATGTGATGTGGAAGCGCGGCACGGAGTTGCCGTGGCCGCCGGAGCGCCCGTCGCCGCGCTCGGCCCACCCGACGACGGGGAAGATCCGCAGGCCCATGGCGTGCAGCCACGCGCGCTTCTCGCCCGCGGCGAAGTCGAGGTACGCCTCCGCCCAGGCCCGCGGCCAGTGGTCCTCCGGCCGGTCGAACTGCGCCGATCCGAACCAGTCCTGGTGGGCGAGCTCCCGCGAGTCCCTGACGCCCATCCGGCGCTGCTCGGGGCTGTCGATGAGGAACAGCCCGCCGAGGCTCCAGAAGGCCTGCCCGCCGAGCGACTGCTGGCCCTCCTGCTCGACGAGGATCACGCTGCGGCCGGCGTCCGCGGCCTCGGCGGCGGCCGCGAGCCCTGCGAGCCCGGCCCCCACGACGACGATGTCGGTGTCCATGGCGCGAGGCTATCGCGGCGGCGCCCCGGGACGCCCGGATCGGCTCGGGCCGCGCGCGCCGACGAGAGAGGGGGTGGGAGCCGAAGCCCCCGCCCCCTCCTGTGCAGTCGCTCAGGCCTCGTCGGCCTCGGGGTCGCTGTCGATGCCGGCCTCGGCGCGCTGCTCCGGGGTGATCGGGGCGGGCGCGGCCGTCAGCGGGTCGAAGCCGCCACCGGACTTCGGGAACGCGATGACCTCTCGGATCGAGTCGGTCTTCGTGAGGTGCTGCAGCACGCGGTCCATGCCGAGCGCGATTCCGCCGTGCGGCGGCGCGCCGAACTTGAAGGCGTCGAGCAGGAAGCCGAACTTCTCCTGCGCGGCCTCCTCGTCGATCCCCATGATCTGGAAGACGCGCTTCTGGATGTCCTCGCGGTGGATGCGGATCGAGCCGCCGCCGAGCTCCGAGCCGTTGCAGACGATGTCGTACGCGTAGGCCAGTGCCGATCCGGGGTCGGTGTCGAAGGTGTCCTCGAACTCCGGCTTCGGGCCGGTGAAGGCGTGGTGCACGGCCGTCCACGCTCCGGCGCCGACCGCGACGTCGCCGGAGGCGACGGCGTCCGAGGCGGGCTCGAACATCGGGGCGTCGACCACCCAGGTGAACGCGAACGTGTCGGGGTCGAGCAGGCCCAGACGGCGGCCGATCTCGACGCGGGCGGCGCCCAGCAGGGCGCGCGAGGCCTTGGTGTCGCCCGCGGCGAAGAACGCGCAGTCGCCCGCCGAGGCGCCCACGAGCTCCATGAGGCCGGCCTGCTCCGTCTCGGACAGGTTCTTGGCGACGGGGCCGCCGAGGGTGCCGTCCTCGTTGAACAGGACGTAGGCGAGCCCGCGGGCGCCGCGCTGCTTGGCCCAGTCCTGCCAGGCGTCGAGCGTCTTGCGGGGCTGGCTCGCGCCGCCGGGCATCAGGACGGCGCCGACGTACTCCGACTGGAACACGCGGAAGGGCGTCTCGGAGAAGTACTCGGTCGCCTCGACGAGCTCGAGACCGAAGCGCAGGTCGGGCTTGTCCGAGCCGTACTTCGCCATGGCGTCGGCGTAGGTGATGCGGGGAAGCGGCGTCTGGACGTCGACGTCGATCGTCTTCCACATCGCCGTGATGACGTCCTCCATCATCTCGATGACGTCCTCCTGCTCGACGAAGCTCATCTCGATGTCGAGCTGGGTGAACTCCGGCTGGCGGTCGGCGCGGAAGTCCTCGTCGCGGTAGCAGCGCGCGATCTGGAAGTACTTCTCCACGCCGCCGACCATCAGCAGCTGCTTGAACAGCTGCGGGCTCTGCGGCAGCGCGTACCAGCTGCCAGGGTGCAGTCGCGCGGGCACGAGGAAGTCGCGGGCGCCCTCGGGGGTCGAGCGCGTCAGCGTCGGGGTCTCGACCTCGACGAACTCGCGCTCGTGCAGGACGTCGCGGATCGCCTTGTAGACCTGCGAGCGCAGGCGGATCGCGGCGGCCGGCCCCTGGCGTCGCAGGTCGAGGTAGCGGTGCTTGAGGCGCACCTCCTCGCCGATGGGGTCGGCGTTCTCGCCGCCGGACACCTGGAACGGCAGCGGCGCCGACTCGTTCAGCACCTCGACGTCGGTCGCGATGAGCTCGATCTCGCCCGTGGGGAGGTTCGGGTTCTCGTTGCCGGCGGGGCGCCGGCCGACCTCGCCGGTGACCTTCAGGACGAACTCGCTGCGCAGCGGGTGCGCCACGGCCTCGTCGCGGATGACCACCTGGGCGATGCCCGACGCATCGCGCAGATCGATGAACGCCACCCCGCCGTGGTCGCGGCGGCGGTCGACCCAACCCGTGAGGGTGACGGTCTGACCGATGTGCTCGGCGCGAAGAGAGCCGGCGGTATGGGTGCGAAGCACGGGGGTTCCTCCTGGTTCAGGCAACCCGGCAAGTCTACGCGGAGCGATTCTTCGGGATCCCCCGAAGGAATCCGGCGGAGGGCCCCCAGGGTGGGGACACGCGCGATCGGTAGGGTCTGCCTGCATGAGGCCTCTTGCGCAGAACGACGGAACCTGGCTCGGCTCGATCGTCGACGGGGTGGTCGGGCTGATGGATGTGATCGGCCCCTACGGCGCCGGCCTCGCGATCGCGCTCGAGAACGTGTTCCCTCCGATCCCCAGCGAGGTGATCCTGCCGACCGCCGGTCTGGCGGCCGGGCGCGGTGCCTTCGCGCTGTGGGAGGCGATCCTGTGGACCACCGTCGGCTCGGTCGTCGGCGCGCTTGCGCTGTACGGCCTGGGCGCCCTGCTCGGCGCCGACCGGCTGCGCCGCGCGGCGGACCGGATTCCGCTCGTCAGCGGCGAGGACGTGAACAAGACGGTCGCGTGGTTCGACAAGCACGGCGGGCGCGCGGTGTTCTTCGGGCGCTTCGTCCCCGGGATCCGCAGCCTCATCTCGATCCCCGCCGGCATCGTGCGCATGCCGATCGGCAAGTTCCTGCTGCTGACCGGGTCGGGCAGCATGCTGTGGAACACGCTCTTCGTGCTGCTCGGCTGGTTCCTGGGCGAGCGGTGGCACGTGATCGAGCCGTACCTCGGGGTCGTCGAGAACGTGGTGCTCGCCGTGATCGTGATCGCGGTGGTGTGGTTCGTCGTGGTGCGCGTCCGCGCGGCGCG
Organism: Microbacterium phosphatis; assembly: GCF_049177115.1. Taxonomy (GTDB): domain Bacteria; phylum Actinomycetota; class Actinomycetes; order Actinomycetales; family Microbacteriaceae; genus Microbacterium; species Microbacterium phosphatis. The sequence continues at coordinate 648,090 of NZ_CP185370.1, forward strand.
GGCTAGCCGCTGACGGCGGCCACCAGCGCCTCGGCGGCCGCGACGCCCTCGCGCAGGCGCCACTGCTCGGGCTCGTCGGTGCTGGTCGTTGTGAGCATGATGCGGTAGCCGGGCAGCCACGCCTCGAGCTCGAGGCCGGCGGGCACGTACGCCCCGGTCAGGTAGCCGCCCGCGGCGGCGACCGGCGCGGACGCCTGGAGGCCGTTGTCGGGCAGCTTCTCGACCTCGCCGCGGCGCGTGGTCACCCCGGCCGCGTCGACCGCCTCGCGCGAGACCCACACCTGGACGCTCGACGTGCCGCGCTGCCAGCCGCAGGCGATCTGCCCCGTGCCGGCGGTGATGCCGGTCATGGGCGTGAACCCGTCTGCCACGGGCTTCACGGCGGCGAACAGGTCGTCGCACGTCATCAGCGACAGGCCGAGGCCGTCGAGCGCCGCGACCACGACCTCCGCGGCCGCCGGATCGGTCCACTCACCCGGAAGGTGCAGAGCGAGGTCGGCCTGCTGGTCGGGGGTGCAGCCGGCGATCGGCGCGAGCGCGTCGGTCGCCGCGTCGAACCAGCGGGGGTCGGCCGCGACGTCGCGGGAGACGTCGACGAACGCGGGCTGCACGGCGAGCTCGGCGAACAGCGCGGCGGCGTCGGCCTGCGGATCGGTGCAGGTCGGCGTCCACGAGCCGAGAGCCGGGGCCTCGCGGTCGGCGAGCACCGTGAACGACGCGCCGCCGGTGGGCTGGGCCGCCGCGGCGACGAGGCGCTCGGCGGCCGATGCGGCCAGGGCGTCGAATCGCCCCGTGCCGGCCAGGCGCAGCGCCCCGGCGGCGGCACGGGCGCCCTGCACGGCCGCCTCGTCGTCGCCCTCGCGGGCGGTGTCGGCGAGCCTCGCCGCGAGATCCGAATCGGCGAGACCCGTGGCGCAGGCGCCGAGCGCGGTGCCCAGCGCGGCCACGGTCACCGGATCGGCCACGGCGTCGCCGGCGGTGGGGTCGCCCGTCGCGCACTCGTAGAGCGCCGACACCACGGCCGCGACGGACGGATCCGCGACCTCGCCGAGCGAGACGTCGCGGGCGAAGGCGCCCAGCAGATCGATCGACGCCGTCCGGCCGTCGACCCGCGCGACCGCCCGGTACGGCACCGAGGGATCGGCAGGGGGAGTGAAGCCGAGGTCGATCGTTGCCGCCGGCGGCAGCAGCATCGTGCGCCCGTCGTCGATCAGCCCGGCGGCGATGTCCCAGAACCGGCCGTCGGCGTGGTCGCGCTTCGCCCAGTCCCAGGCGGCCTCCTCGGGCGCCTCCATTACGCGCGACACCGCGCTCGCGCTGCTCGCGTGGATCGTCAGCCCGCCCTCCGCGTTCTCGGCGCACGCCTGCAGCGTCGCGTCGTCGCGGTCGCGATCGGGATCGGCGAAGACCGCGACCCAGCCCGGGAGCCGCGCGCTGTCGCACTCCGGGGCCACGGGGTCGGGCGCCGCGACGGCGGTGCCGAGCGCCCCGGCGGCCCACGTCACGATGCCGCTGCGGTCGACCTCCGCCGCCAGCGTTGCGTCCGCGGCCGATGTCACGGCCTCCTCTGCCGGCCGCCAGACGCGGCGATCGTCGTCCCATCGCACCAGCACCGCGGTCGAGCGCAGCGCCGGATCGAGCGCGCTCACGTCCCAGGTGATCGTCGCGGGGATGTCGAGCGTCGCCGCCGACTCGACCCGCACCGGCACGCCGAAGGTCTCGCGCGCGATCCCCGAATCGGCGATGCCGATCTCGGCGCCGACCGTGACGTTCGCCACCTTGGCCGCGACCGCGCGCGCCGGCACGTCGACGGTCACCCCGGCGGTGGTCCAGGCATCGCCTTCCGCGTCGACCTGCGTGGTGCGCGCGTCGCCGAAGGATGGGGCGGGATCCCGCCGCGCCTCGCCGGCCGACGGCTCGGCCACGCACGCCGACAGTCCCAGCGCGAGGGCGCCCGCGAGCACCGCCGCCGCCACGCGGGTCGCCGCCGATGTCCTCCCGCGAGTGCTCACGCGACCACGGTAACCGCGGCCGGGGGCACTTCCGCGGCGCCAAGCCGTTCATAGGATGGACGCGCCTCCGCGCTCGCGGAGCGCACCACACGAACAGGGGGAGCCATGTCGGCCGACCGCATCCATCTCGTGCGCCACGGTGAGGTCCACAACCCCGACCGCGTGCTCTACGAGCGCCTCCCCGGGTTCGGTCTCAGCGAGGACGGGCGCCGCATGACCCGCGACGCCGCCGCGCACATCAAGGGCCTCGAGCGCCCGGTGTCCCGCCTGCTGTGCTCGCCGCTGCAGCGCACCCAGGAGTCGTCCGAGCCGTTCACCGAGCTGTTCGGCCTCGAGCCCGAGCTCGACGAGCGGGTCATCGAGCCCGCCAACGCCTTCGCCGGCTTGCGGATGAGCCGCGCGCTGCGCAATCCGTGGAACTGGCGCCACCTGCGCCGGCCCGCGCTCCCCAGCTGGGGCGAGGCGTACACGAGCATCGTCGAGCGGATGAGGTCGGCCCTCGACGACGCCTGGGACTCGACCCCCGAGGGCGACGTGGTCATCGTGTCCCATCAGGCGCCGATCTGGCTCACGCACCTCTCGGTCGCGGGGCTGCCGCTGCGCCACGACCCCCGCACCCGACGCTGCGCCCTCTCCAGCGTCACGTCGTTCGAGCGCAAGGGAGACGTCTGGCGCGAGGTCTCCTACGCCGAGCCCGCCAGCACAACGGGAGCGGTGGACGTCGGAGCGGTCTGATTCCGGCCGCGGTGCGACCCCCGGGCGGTGGTCCGCCCCGAGGTCGTTCGGCGTCGAACGACGTTCGGCCCGCACACAGGCGCCGCTGAACGGGAAACGTAGAATCGGACGGTGCCCCCGACCCGCCGCCTCGCCACCCGCCTGACCGCGGCGATCGGCGCCGCGGCGCTGGCCCTGACTCTCGCGGCCTGCGCGCCCGATCCGGTCACCGAGCAATACCGCGACGGCGGCGACACCGGCTACATCTCCGGTGAGTTCGCCGTGCAGGAGATCGCGCCCGCCGACCGCGGCGAGCCCGTCGCCTGGGAGGGCGTGACCGAGACCGGCGACGAGCTGTCGAGCGAGGACGTCGCCGGCGACGTGGTCGTCGTCAACTTCTGGTACGCCAGCTGCGCCCCGTGCCGGGTCGAGGCCGCGGATCTGCAGAAGGTGCACACCCAGTTCGAGGATCAGGGCGTCTCGTTCGTCGGCGTCAACACCTTCGACCAGGCCGACCAGGCCCGCTCGTTCGCCGAGGAGTTCGGGGTCACCTACCCGAGCATCATCGATGTGAACGACGCGAAGGTGAAGCTCGCGTTCTCCGCCGCGACGCCGATCCAGGCGACCCCGGTCACGCTTGTGCTGGACCAGGAGGGCCGGGTGGCCGCGAGCATCATCGGCCGCCTCGAGGGCGCCTCGATTCTGTCCACGCTCGTCAAGGACCTCCTCGCGGAGCAGATGTGAGCTCGCTGGTCCTCGACGGCGCGATCTGGGCCTCGCTCCCGATCGCACTGCTCGCGGGCCTGATGTCGTTCCTCTCGCCGTGCGTGCTGCCGCTGGTGCCGGGCTACCTCGGCTTCATCAGCGGATCGGTCGACCCCGCGTCCCAGGGGCGGCTCGCGGGCCGCGGCAGGCTGGTCGGCGGGGTGCTGCTGTTCATCGCGGGCTTCACGCTCGTGTTCGTCACGATCGTCGTGCTCGGCGGGGTCGCGGGCGGCGCCATGGCGCGGTTCTCCGTGCTCTACGGCGACCTCATCACCCGCGTGCTCGGGGTCGTCATCATCCTGCTCGGCCTGGTGTTCCTCGGGCTGTTCGGCTTCGCCCAGAAGATCAAGAAGCCCCAGGTCAAGGGCGACCTCGGGCTGATCGGCGCCCCTCTGCTCGGCATCGCGCTGGGCATCGGGTGGGCGCCCTGCATCGGCCCGACGCTCGGCGCGATCCTCGTGATCGCGTGGCAGCAGGGCGATGCGGCCCGCGCCGGCCTCCTCGGCCTCGTGTACTCGCTCGGTCTTGGCATCCCGTTCCTGCTCATCGCCCTCGGCTTCGGCTGGGCGACGCGCTCGGTGTCGTTCCTGCGCCGGCACGTGCGCGTGGTGAACGTCATCGGCGGCGTGCTGCTCGTCATCCTGGGTCTGCTGATGGTCACCGGCCTGTGGACCCTGCTCATGTCTCGCCTCCAGGGGGTGTTCGCGAGTGTCCCGTCCCTCCTCTGAGACCACGTCGAAGTCAGGATCCGCCTCGGATCCGCTGCGTCCGTCCGATCACGTCGACAGCGCAGACGACACCGGCGTCACCTCGCCGGCGCTCGGCGTGGTCGGCTGGCTGCGCTGGGGCTGGCGACAGCTGACCAGCATGCGCACCGCGCTCGTGCTTCTGCTGCTGCTGGCGATCGCCGCGGTGCCGGGGTCGATCTTCCCGCAGCGCATGGCCAACCCGAACGGCGTTGTGCAGTGGGAGCGGAACAACCCGGACCTGTTCCCGGTGCTGGATGCCGTGCAGCTGTTCGACGTGTACCAGTCGGCCTGGTTCTCGGCGATCTACCTGCTGCTGTTCGTGTCGCTCGTGGGCTGCATCCTGCCGCGTACGAAGCACCACTGGAAGGCACTGCGCGCCCGGCCGCCGCGCACCCCCGCGCGCCTGTCGCGCCTGGACGACCACCTCTCGCAGCGCGTCGAGGGCGAGGGCGACGCGGCGATCGGCGCGGCGCACGCGATCGACGAGGCGCAGAAGCAGCTCAAGGCGCAGGGCTACCGCGTCGAGCGCTACGACGGCCGCGGCTCGTTCTCGGTGTCGGCCGAGCGCGGCTACCTGCGCGAGACCGGCAACCTCGTCTTCCACGCCTCGCTCGTGGGGGTGCTGCTGTCGGTCGGCATCGGCGGCGGCTTCGCCTACACGGGCCAGCGCATCCTCGTCGAGGGCCAGACCGTGGTGAACGCGCTGGTCGACTACTCGTCGATGAACCGCGGACGCTTCGTGGCCGACGACGCCCTCACGCCCTATGCCCTGCGTCTCGACTCGTTCGATGTGACCTACCAGGATCCGCTGCAGCCCGGGGCGGGGCAGGCGGGTGACTTCTCGGCGAACGTGACCGTCTCGAAGCCGGACGGGGACGAGACCTCCGGCGCGATCCGGGTCAACCACCCCCTGGAGGTCGCGGGGGAGCGCATCTACCTCCTCGGCAACGGCTACGCGCCCACGATCACCGTGCGCGACGCCGACGGCGGTGTGGTGTTCAGCGAGTCGGTGCCCTTCATCCCGCAGGACACCAACATGACGTCCATGGGCGTGGTGAAGATCGCGGACGGCCTCCCCGAGCAGCTCGGCATGCTCGGCTTCTTCTACCCGACGCAGATGCCGCTCGACACCGGAGCGCTGACGTCGGTGTTCGGCGACCTGCTCGATCCGAAGCTCACGCTCAACGTGTACTCGGGCGACCTCGGCATCAACGAGGGCGTACCGCGCAACGTCTACGAGCTCGACCCCACCGGCATGACCCAGCTGACCGGCGGCGACACCGGCGTCGAGTCGATCAAGCTGGCCCCGGGCGAGACCGCCGACCTGCCGAGCGGGCTCGGCACCGTCACCTTCGAGGACGAGACGCCCGAGGGCGCCGACCGCAAGCTGATCGGATACACCGAGTCGGTCAAGCGGTTCGCCTCCCTGCAGACGCACCGCGACGGATCCGCGGTCTTCGTCCTCGCCTTCGCGCTGCTGATGCTCGCCGGCCTTCTCACGGCGCTGTTCGTGCCGCGTCGCCGTGTCTGGGTGAAGGCCACCCCCGCCGACGACGGCTCCATCGAGCTCGAGTACGCCGCGCTCGCCCGCGGCGACGACCCCACCCTCGCAGCGGCCATCGACCAGCTGCGCACCAAGCACCTCGACAGCCTCCAGAAGTAGGATCCCCGCCATGCACCCCGATGCGCCCGCGCTCGACGCGATCTCGTTCCTCCTGATGTGGACCGCCGTCGCGATCTACGCGCTCGCCTTCATCGCCTACGCGTTCGACCTTGCTCGACGCTCGCAGGCGTCCCTCGAGCGCGCCGACGCGAAGGTGCTTGTGGGTGCCGGTGCCGGTGCCCCCTCGGAGCTGCCGCCGGGCGCGGCCGTGGCCGCCCGGGTGGCCGAGCGCAAGACGCGCCTCTTCGGCCGCATCGGCACCGTGCTGACGGTGCTCGGTTGGCTGTTCCACCTCACCGGCACCGTGCTGCGCGGCGTCGCCGCGGGGCGTGTGCCGTGGTCGAACATGTACGAGTTCGCGATGACGGGCACCCTGCTCATCACCGCCGTGTACCTGGGTGTGCTGTTCTGGCGCGACCTCCGCTTCCTCGGCACGTTCATGGTGGGCCTCGTCACGGTGCTGATGGGCGCCGCGACGCTGTACCACGTCGACGTGGTGCCCCTGATGGACCCGCTGAAGTCGGTCTGGCTCGTGGTGCACGTGTTCGTCGCCTCGCTCGCGACCGCGTTCCTCGCCCTCGGTTTCGGCCTCTCGGTGCTGCAGCTGCTGCAGGCCCGCCGTGAGCGCCTCGCGGTCGACGCCGAGCCGAAGCGCTCCTTCCTGCGCACGCTGCCGAGCGCCGAGGCGCTCGAGGGCCTCGCGTACCGGTTCGCGATCATCGGCTTCATCTTCTGGACGTTCACGCTGATCGCCGGATCGATCTGGGCGCAGGACGCCTGGGGTCGCTACTGGGGCTTCGACACCAAGGAGGTCTGGACCTTCATCATCTGGGTGCTCTACGCCGGCTACATCCACGCCCGCGCGACGCGTGGCTGGCGCGGCACGCGCTCGGCCTGGCTGTCGATCGTCGGCTTCATCGCCGTCATCTTCAACTTCACGATCGTCAACCAGTTCTTCCAGGGCCTTCACGCCTACTCCGGCCTGAGCTGACGCTCGACCTTCGCAGCGCCCCGTCTCGCGAGAGGCGGGGCGTTCTGCGTTCGCGGGACCGAGATCCTGATCTGCGTTTGTGTTGTTTTCTGTGGGAATGCGTTGTAATGTCTTCGCATCCGAAGGAGGACGATGTACGCGACGGAGCGCAGGGAGCTGATCGAGCGGATGCTGCTCGAGGAGGCCCGGGTGTCGGTGGCCGAACTCGCCGAGCGGCTGAGCGTCACCACCGAGACGGTGCGGCGCGACCTCGCGGTGCTCGAGGAGCACGGCGCCCTGCGGCGCGTGCACGGCGGCGCGGTAGCCGCCGATCGCGGCAGCGCGGCCGAGGTGGATCTGCGCGAGCGCCAGCTGCGCGGCGCCCCGGTGAAGAGCCGGATCGCGGCGCGCGCGCTCGACGGCCTGGGTCGCGCCTTCACGGGCTCGGTCCTGCTCGACGCGGGCACCACCACCGGCGCCGTCGCCGGCCTCCTGCCCGCCAGGGGCCAGGCCGGCCTGCACGTCGTCACCCACTCGGTTGTGCTGGCGGCCGCCCTCACCACGGCCGGCTACACCGACCTGACCACCCTCGGAGGCCGGGTGCGCGCCCTGACCGGTGCGGCCGTCGGCGCGAGCACGGTCGCCACCGTCGAGATGCTGCGCCCCGACGTCGCCTTCATCGGGGCGAACGGCCTCTCGGCCGGGTTCGGGGCGAGCACGCCCGACCCGGAGGAGGGCGATGTGAAGCGGGCCATCGTGCGCGCCGCGCGCCGGGTGATCCTGCTCGCCGACCGCTCGAAGTTCGAGGTCGAGTCGCTGCGCCGCTTCGCCGCGCTCGACGAGATCGACGTGCTCGTCACCGACGAGGCGCCCACCGGCGCCCTCGGCGACGCCCTGGCCGCCGCCGACGTCGAGGTGTGGGTCGCATGATCGTCACGCTCACGATGAACCCCGCTCTCGACCGCACGGTCGACCTGGCCGCCGCCCTCGTGCCCGGCGAGGTGCAGCCCGCGCTGTCCGAGCGCGAGGATCCGGGCGGCAAGGGCGTCAACGTCGCCCGCGTCATCGCGGGGGCGGGCACCGCCGTGACTGCGGTGCTGCCGCTGTCGGCGCAGGATCCCTACCGCGCGCTGCTCGGCGACCTCCCCGTGCGCACGGTGGCGGTCGAGGGCCGAGCGCGCGCCAATCTGACCCTCACCGATCGCGACGGCGTCACCACGAAGGTCAACCTGCCGGGGCCCGTGCTCGGCGACGCCGAGGTCCGCGCCCTGATCGACGCGGTGGTCGAGGCCGCGGATGGCGCCACCTGGCTCGCCCTGTGCGGATCGCTGCCTCGCGGCGTCGCGAGCGACTTCTACGTGGCCGTCGCCCGCGCCGTCCGCAGCCGCGCCGTCCGCCCGCCGCGGATCGCCGTCGACACCTCCGGCCCCGCGCTGGAGGAGGTCGTCGCCGCCGGCGCGGTGGATCTCATCAAGCCCAACGACATCGAGCTCGCCGAGCTCGTGGCCGGCTTCGCCCTGCGCGAGGGCGAGGTCACGACGGATGCCGCGGACGCGCTGGCGGAACGCCTGCAGGGCGAGCTCGCGGCCGATCCGACCTCGGCCCGGGACATCGCCCGTGCGCTGGTGCCCGCTCGCGTCGGCGCCGCGCTCATCACGCTCGGCGGCGACGGCGCGGTGCTGGTCGACGCGGAGGGTGCCTGGTTCGGCCGCACCCCGCCCACGCGCGTGCGCAGCACGGTGGGCGCCGGCGACAGCGCGCTCGCCGGCTTCCTGCTCGCCCACGCCGCGGGGGAGGGCGCCGAGGGGCGCCTGCGCTCGGCGATCCGCTACGGCTCGGCCACTGCGTCGCTGCCGGGCACCCGGCTCGCCGCCCCCGGCGACCTGACCACGCACGACGTCCTGATCCATTCGCTGGCCTGATCCGGCCCGTGACTTTCGCGGCCCCGCCGCACCGCACACCCTCGAGGAGGAGAAGTGTCCACCATCACCCCGCAGCTCGTGAGCCTCGATGAGGATCTCGGGCCGGACAAGCAGAGCGTGCTGCGCGCGCTCTCGGCGCGCTTCGTCGCGCAGGGCCGCGCGACCGACGCCGACGAGCTCTTCGCCGCCGCCTGGAGGCGCGAGGAGCAGGACGCCACGGGCCTGCCCGGCGGCATCGCCATCCCGCACGCGAAGAGCGCCGCGGTGACGCAGGCCTCGCTCGCCTTCGCGCGCCTGCGCCCCGGGGTCGACTTCGGCGCCGAGGACGAGCCGAGCGACATCGTCTTTATGATCGCGGCCCCCGACACGGCGGCCGAGCAGCACCTGGCGGTGCTGTCGAAGCTCGCCCGCAGCCTGATGGACGAGGACTTCCTCGCGGCGCTGCGGGCGGCGTTGGACGCCGACGAGGCCGTCGCCATCGTGCGCCGCGCCATCGAGGAGGACGCCCCGGCCACCGAGGCCGCTGCCCCGGCCCCCGAGGCCGCTGCCCCGGCCTCCGCCCCCGGCGCGACCCCCGCCGCTGCCCCCGGCCCCGGCGCCCCGGCCGAGGGCGCGCTCATCGACGGCCGCCCGGCGCGCATCGTCGCGGTCACGGCGTGCGCCACCGGCATCGCCCACACGTTCATGGCCGCCGACGCCCTCACGGCGGCGGCGAAGAAGGCCGGCGTCGAGTTCACTGTCGAGCCGCAGGGCTCCAGCGGCTACTCGGCGGTCGACCCCGACGTTATCTCGGCCGCCGACGCCGTGGTGTTCGCGGTCGACGTCGACGTCCGCGAGCCGCAGCGCTTTGCCGGCAAGCCCGTGGTGCGCGTCCCCGTGAAGGCGGGCATCGAGCGCGCCCCCGAGCTCCTCGCCCGCGCCGTCCGCGCCGCGCAGGACCCCTCGGCCGAGCGCGTCTCGGGCGCCGCCACCGCCGCCACGGCGACCCCGGCCAAGGCCGAGTCGATGGGCGCGCGGATCCAGCGTGTGCTGCTCACCGGTGTGTCGTACATGATCCCGTTCGTCGCCGGCGGCGGACTTCTGATCGCGCTCGGCTTCCTGCTCGGCGGGTACCGGATCAACGAGGTCGCGAACAAGATCGCGGTCGAGAACGCCCTGTGGAACCTGCCCGACGGCGGGCTCCTGCAGTACCTCGGCGCCGTGTTCTTCACGATCGGCGGCATCTCGATGGGCTTCCTCGTGCCGGCGCTGGCGGGCTACATCGCCTTCGCGCTGGCCGATCGCCCCGGCATCGCGCCGGGCTTCGTCGCGGGTTCCGTGGCGCTGCTGACGAGCGCCGGCTTCATCGGCGGCATCGTGGGCGGTCTGTTGGCTGGCCTTGCCGCGCTGTGGCTCGGATCCCTCGCCGTCCCGCGCTGGCTGCGCGGCCTGATGCCGGTGGTCATCATCCCGCTGCTGGCCTCGATCTTCGCCAGCGGCCTGCTCGTGCTGTTCCTCGGTGCGCCGATCGCGGCGCTGATGGGGGCGCTCACCGACGGGCTGAACGGCCTCGCGGCCTCGGGTCTGCTGCCGCTGGTCGGCATCATCCTCGGGCTCATGATGTGCTTCGACCTCGGCGGCCCGATCAACAAGGTCGCCTACGCCTTCGCCGTGGCCGGCCTCGGCGGCGCGTCCGACACGAACACCGTGCCGTTCCTGATCATGGCCGCGGTGATGGCCGCCGGCATGGTGCCCCCGCTGATGATGGCCTTCGCGTCGACCGTGCTCGCCCGCGACGCGTTCAGTGAGCCCGAGCGCGAAAACGGCAAGGCGGCCTGGCTGCTCGGGCTCTCGTTCATCTCGGAGGGCGCCATCCCGTTCGCGGCGGCCGACCCGCTGCGCGTCATCCCGGCCTCGATGCTCGGGGGCGCGGTGACCGGGTTCCTCAGCATGCTCTTCCAGGTGGGGTCTCGCGCCCCGCACGGCGGCGCGTTCGTGTTCTTCGCGATCGACCCGCTCTGGGGCTTCGCCGTCTCGCTGGTGGCCGGTGTGCTGGTCGGCGGCTTCGCCGTCGTCGCGCTCAAGCGCTTCGCCCGACGCAAGACGACCGCCGCGATCGCGTGAGCGACGGATCCGGATCGAGACGCGCCGCAAGGCCCTCGATCCGGATCCTCGCGAGTGGTTGGCTGTGGGCATGATCGTCACGCTCACCATGAACCCCGCGCTCGACCGGACGGTCGAGCTGACCGACACGCTTGTCCCCGGCCAGGTGCAGGCGGCGGGCGCGGTCCGCGAGGACCCGGGAGGCAAGGGCGTCAACGTCGCGCGCGTGGTCACGGCCGCGGGGCACCCGGCCGCCGCGGTGCTGCCGCTGGCCGCCGATGACCCCCTGCGCCTGCTGCTCGGCGACCTGCGGGTGCTCTCCGTCCCGATCGGCACGCACGCCCGCGTCAACCTGACCCTGACGGATCCGGACGGCGAGACGACGAAGATCAACCTGCCGGGCCCGGTGCTCACCGAGGAGCAGCGGGTGCGCCTGATCGATGCGGTGGTCGTGGCCTCGGACGGCGCCGACTGGCTTGTGCTGTCGGGCTCGCTGCCGCCGGGGGTCGCACCCGACTTCTACGTCGACATCGCGCTCGCGGTGCGCGCGCGGGCGCGGAAGGCGCCCCGGATCGCGGTGGACACCGCCGGCCGCGCCCTCGTGGAGGCTGTCGCCAGCGGCGCCATCGACCTGATCACGCCGAACGAGGACGAGCTCGCGGCCCTGGGCGTCTCGTCGCTCGAGGAGCTGGTGCCGGATCAGGTGCGCGCGGTGCTCGTCACGCGCGGCGGCGATGGCGCGGTGCTGGTGGACGCCACCGGGCGCTACAGCGCGCCGGCCCCCGACATCGAGGTGCGCAGCACGGTCGGCGCGGGCGATGCCGCGCTCGCCGGCTACCTGATCGCCGACGTCGTGGGGCTCGCCCCGCAGGAGCGGGTGGCCGCCGCCGTGCGCTACGGATCGGCCACCGCGGCGCTGCCGGGCACGCAGCTCGCCTCCATCCCGTTCCGCCCCTGACACGACCGCAGGGGATCCCGGATCCTCAGGGCCGTATGGACGGATCCGGCCCTGAGAACCCGGGATCACCGGCGCGACGCGAAGCGGCCCGGTCCCCTGAGGGACCGGGCCGCTTGATACGCGGGCGTCAGGCCGGCGCGCCCTGCAGCAGCACGCGGGCCGAGGCGGTGCGCTTGCGCGCCACGGCCAGCGTCGTCGCGACGAAGGCCAGCACGGCCCAGACCACGAGGGCGAAGACCGCCCCGCCGGCGCCGCCCGCGTCGGTCACCGCGCCGAGGAGGGCGCGGTAGGCCGGGGCGGTCGGCAGGAAGTCGGCCACGCCGGCGAGCCAGCCCGGCAGCGTCGAGACGATGCCGGTGGCCAGGGCGGTGGCGCCGATGAGCGCGCCGATCCAGCGCCCGGCCCCGCCGAAGACGGCGGTCAGGGCCTGGTGGATGGCCGCGAACGCGATGCCGATCACGGCGCAGAGGCCGAACAGGGCCGCGGCGGTGCCGGCCTCGTAGCCTCCGACGACCTGGATCACGGCGGCCACGAGCACACCCTGCACCGCGCCGACCAGCGCGGCCGGCACCAGCGTGCCGCCCGCGAGGGCCACCGACGCGCGGCGCGAGGTGAGGGCGCGCGCCGAGACGGAGCGCATCACGACGAAGGTCGCGAGCCCGCCGAACCACAGCACGATCGCCGCGAGCAGCGGCACGGCGGCCGCCCCGAACAGCGAGACGCCCGCGCCGTTCGTGGCGCCCACCGGGTCGGCGACCACGGCGGCGATGTCGTTCGCCTCGTCCTCGGTGTACGAGGGGATCTGCTCGACCGCCTCGTCGAGGCCGTTCGCCAGGGTGCTGGTGCCGTCGGCGAGCTCGCCGATGCCGTCGCCCAGCTCGGAGGTTCCGGTGGCGAGGTCACCCGCGCCGGTGGAGAGCTGGCCGGCGCCGGAGGACAGCGCGCCGGCGCCCGAGGCGAGCTGCGAGGTGCCGGTGGCGAGGCCGCTGGCTCCCGTGGCGAGCTGCGAGGCGCCGCTGGAGAGCTGACCGGCGCCCGAGGAGAGCTGGCCGGCGCCCGAGGCGAGCTGCGAGGTGCCGGTGGCGAGGCCGCTGGCTCCCGTGGCGAGCTGCGAGGCGCCCGTCGAGAGCTGGTCGGCGCCGGCGGAGAGCTGCACGGTGCCGTCCGACAGCTGCGTCGCGCCCGCGGCGAGCTCGCTCGCGCCGGTGGCGAGCTGCGAGGCTCCGGCCGATGCCTTGTCGGCACCCGCGGCGAGCTGCGCGGCCCCGTCGCCGGCGAGGCGCAGCTGGGACTCGACCTCCTTCGGGGCCTCCTGCGCGAAGGTCGCGATGCCATCCGAGGCCTGGGTGGCGCCGGCCGAGTAGCCGGCCAGCTGCTGGCAGAACTCGGCGGACGCACCCGATGCGGCGCACTGCCGCGACAGCTCGGTCAGGCCGCCGGCAAGGGCGGCCGCGCCGTCCGTGATCTCGGCGGGGACCAGCCCGTTGGTCTTGACGGCGTCCGCCCCCACGAGGAGCTGGTCGGCCATCGTGTGGAGGCCCGGGGCGAGGCCCGGGTTCTCCTGGGTGCCGTCGCCGGCGAGGCCGGCCGCGAGATCCTGTGCGCCGGCGGACAGCTGCGTGGCGCCGTCGGCGAGGCCCTTCGCGCCGCTGGTGACGCCGTCGATGCCGTCGGCGAGCCCGCTGGCGCCGGTCGCCAGACCGGCCGCGCCGCTCGAGACCTGGTTCGCGCCGTCGGCGAGGCCGTTGGCCCCGTCGGCGACGCCGTCGATGCCGTTCGCGAGCTGGGTGGCGCCGCCCGCGAGACCGGCCGCGCCGCTCGAGACCTGCGTGGCGCCGTCGGCGAGCTGGCCGGCGCCGGAGGCGAGATCGCCCGCGCCGGACCCGAGCTGGGTCACGCCGTCGGCGAGCTGCGTGGCGCCGTCGGCGAGCTGCGTGGCGCCGTCGTGCGCCGATCCGGCGCCGTCGGCGAGCTGGGTGGCCCCGTCGGCGGCGTCGCCGAGCTTCTCGCCCAGCGTGGTGAAGCCGATCAGGACGTTCGACAGGGTCGCCTCGGACAGCATCGTGCCCATCGACGACGTGGCCACGGCGGCGATCTGCGAGGTGATGGCCTCATCGGCCAGGCGGGCGTCGGGCGCCGTGACGACGCGGATGGTCGCCTGCTCGGGGGTCGTGTCCTCACCCGAGAGGCGCTGACCCGACGACGTCGCCGCCGCCGAGAACTCCTCGGGGATCGTCACGACGGCCTGGTAGGTGCCGTCGGCGAGACCGTCGGCGGCGTCCTCCTCGTTCGAGAGCACCCAGTTCAGGTTGCTGTCGACGTCGTCCGATCCCTCGACCAGACCCGCCGCCAGCTGGCGTCCGAGCGGGGTGACCTGATCCTGGATCGTCACGGGCTCGTCGAGGTTGACGATGGCCGCCGACATGTTGTCGAGGCGCTCGGTCGGGTTGTACAGCGCGGCGACGAGCACCCCGCCCACGAGGGCGGGCAGCAGCAGGACGCCCACGAGCGTCACCCAGGTGATGGGCCGGGCGCTGCGGGCGCGCTCGATGCCGGTGGCCGCGAGACGGCGGAAGGGGTTCATGCATTCACCTCGAGGTGGGTGGGAGCGGAAGCGATGTCGATGCGCTGGGTGGTGTCCCACCCGGCGTCGGAGAACAGGCGCGCGGACACGACCGGATCGGATCCGGTCGCGACGACCGTGAGAGCGTCGGGTGCGGCCGCCTGGCGCGCGTCGCGCAGCAGCGCGGCGAGCTGGTCGCGCTCGGCGGCGTCGAGGGTGTCGGCGCCGTCGAGGACGACGAGCCGCGTGCCGCCGCGGAGGGCGTCGCGAAGGGCGCGCGCCGGCGCGGGCTCGGCCGTCAGCAGGGCGACCCCCACGTGGGCGCGGACCCAGGCGGCGCGACCGGGCAGCAGGTGCCCGGCGACGCGCAGAAGGCCGTCGGTCGGGGTCACCCGGCCGGCGATCGCCAGACCCACGGCGCGTGCCGCGCGCGGGTCGGTCGACGAGAGCACCAGCGCCTCGCCGGGCTCGGCGCGCACGGTCAGGCCGGAGGCGAGCACCACGTCGTCGGCGGCGACGGTGAGGTCGTCGGCGGCGATCGCGGCGGTCGATCCGGGGGCGGGCCAGTCGGCCAGCGTGCGTTCGCGCTCGACAGCCTCGCCCTCGATGTCGAAGTGCGGCAGGATCCGGTCGAGCCAGCGGGGCATCCACCAGGCCTTGTCGCCGAGCAGCGTCATGATCGCCGGCACCAGGGTCATGCGCACGAGGAACGCGTCGATCGCGATGCCGGTGGCGAGCGCGAGGGCGATGGGCTTGAGGTTCGAGTCGCCCTCGGGCACGAAGGCGGCGAACACCGCGAACATGATCACGGCGGCGGCGGTGACGACGCGGGCCGAGGCCGAGAAGCCCGTGCGCACCGCCTCGACGGCGACCTCGCGCGTGGCGCCCTTCTTGCGTGCCGCGTGGACGAAGTCCTCGCGCATGCGGGACACGAGGAAGACCTCGTAGTCCATGGCGAGGCCGAACAGCACGCCCATCACAACGATCGGCATGAAGGCGATGATCGGGCCGGTGCGGGCGACGTGCAGCAGGTCGGCGCCCCAGCCCCAGGAGAACACCGCCGAGACGATGCCGAAGGCGGCGAGGATCGACAGCAGGTAGCTGAGCGCGGCCTTCAGCGGCACCCAGATCGAGCGGAAGACGATCATCAGCAGCACGAACGACAGGCCCACGACGAAGATGCCGAAGGGGATGAGCGCGCCGCCCAGGCGGTCCGAGATGTCGATGCCGATGGCCGTGGCGCCGGTGACCTTGAGGTCGATGCCGTACTCCTCGAGCCACTCGTCGTGGTGAGCGCGGAGCTCGCGGACGACGTCGTTCGTGGCGGGATCGCTCGGGCCGGTCTCGGGGACGACCTGCACGAAGCCGGTGTCGGCCGTCTCGTTCGGGGTCGAGATGGCGACCTTCTCGACGCCGGGGATCTTCTCGACCTCGTTCTTGAGGTCCTCCATGAGGCCCAGCGGATCGGTTGACGTGACGATCGTGCCGGTCAGCACGAGGGGGCCGTTGAAGCCGGCGCCGAAGTGCTCGGAGGTGAGGTCGTAGCCGATGCGGGCCTCGTTGTCCTTGGGCAGCACGCCCGCGTTGGGCAGCGACAGGCCGAGGCTGCCGACGGGGATCGCCATGACGCCGAGCGTGAGGACCACGGCGATCGTGGTGACGACCGGGTGGCGGGTCACCATGCCGACCCAGCGCGTGGCGAAGCCCTTCTTCGGCGAGGCGTCCTTCTTCTTCTTCGTGCGCGAGCGCAGCTTCCAGCCGGAGACGCGGCCCTTCACGAAGCCGAGCATCGCGGGAGTCAGGGTGACGGAGATCAGCACGGCCACGGCCACGGCGATTGCGGCGGCGATGCCCATCGTGGTGAGGAAGGGGACGTTGGCGAAGCTCAGGCCGATGAGCGCGATCAGCACCGTGACGCCCGCGAAGACCACGGCGGATCCGGCGGTGCCGGTGGCACGCCCGGCCGACTCCTCGAGGTCGACGCCGGCGCGCACCTGATCCTGATGTCGCGCCGCGATGAAGAGCGAGTAGTCGATGCCGACTGCGAGGCCGAGCATGAGGGCGAGCATCGGCGTTGTGGCCGAGACCGTGGCCCACTGCGTGGCGGCGACCAGGCCGAGGAGCGAGATGCCCACGCCGATGAGCGCGATGGCCAGCGGCAGGCCGGCGAGCACCAGCGACCGGAAGGTGATGATGAGCACGAGGAGGGCGACGATGACGCCGACCGCCTCGGTGATCGTGATGGTGGGCAGCTCGGTCGCGAACAGCTCGCCGCCCAGCGCGGTCTCGGATCCATCCGGGAGCTCGGCGCGGAGGTCGTCGACGACGGCGCGCATCGCGTCCTTGTCCTCGTCGCTGACGTCGGTCTGGGTGCCCTCGAACTGCAGGCGCACGATGGCCGCCGTGTCGCCCTCGGAGACCATGCCGGTGACCATCTCGTCGAACGGCGAGGTCACGCTCGAGACGCCGGGGACGTCCTCCATCGTGGCGATCGCGTCCTCGATCGGCTCGCGGTAGGCGTCGTCCGTGACGACCTCGCCGTCGGCGGCGACCACGATGAACTGGGCGCTGGTGCCGGACACCTGCGGGAAGGTGCGCTGCAGCTGCTGCAGGCCCTCCTGCGACTCGGTGCCGGGGATCGAGAAGGCGTTGTCGAAGCCCTTGTTCAGGCCCGCGGCGGCGCCGCCGACGGCGGCGAGGATCAGTAGCCACCCCAGCAGCACACGCCAGGGGTGACGGTACGACCAGCGACCGAGCGAGTAGAGCAGCGTGGACACAGGCGCCTCCGGAAGGAACGACAGGGGGATTCGATACAACGCTGTATCCGATACAAGTGTGTATCGTAATGGGTGAGCAGGCAACTCCGGATCCTGGTAGTTGCCTATGGATGAGGATCCGAGGAGTCGAAGTGACCGACGCGAAGCCCGCGACCCGAAGCCGCGAGAACACCCGCGCCCGCCTCCTGGACGCCGCCGCGCAGGTGTTCGCCGAGGTGGGGCTGGGGGAGACCTCGGTCGAGGACATCTGCGAGCGCGCGGGGTTCACCCGCGGCGCCTTCTACTCGAACTTCGCCTCGAAGGATCAGCTCTTCGTCGAGCTGGCCGGATCCTTCATCAGCCAGCAGGTCGAGGCGGTCCGCCAGCGCGTGCAGGCCCTCATCGAGGGCGGCCCCGTCGCCCACGACACCGTGGGTCTCGTCGAGGCCCTCGACGTGCCCGGCGACGTGCGCCTCGGGGTGCTTCTGATGAGCGAGATCCGCAACCGCGCCATGCGCGACGCCGGCACCGCCGCCGCCTACCTCGCCCAGGATCAGCGCATGATCAGCGAGGTCGGTGTGCTGCTCGACGACATCGCCCGCGCCAAGGGCCTCTCGCTGACGCTGCCGACGGAGGACGCCGCGCGCGTTGTGCTGACGGCGTGGGAGGGCGTCTCGGCCCGCGGCATCATCGCCGGGCTGCCCGAGCAGCAGCTGCTCGAGCTGCGCGCGCAGGAGATCGGCCGCGTCGCCGACCTCATCATCGAGCACGGCCCCGGCGGCTGCTGACCCCTACAGGAGCGCGTGGGCCTGCGCGATGCGCGCATGCCACCACTGCGTGCGCTCCGCGCTCGCCGTGTGCGCGCGCAGCAGCTCGTCGTCCGGGGTCAGCCGCCCGACGGGGATCACACCGCCCCGGGCCACCAGGGGCTCCCTGACGACGTCCGCGGCGTAGAGCGACGCGGTGCCGAGGCCGCAGTCGAACGCCAGCTCGGGCAGTGCCGCCGCGAGGGCCGCCCCCTGCGAGAGGCCGATCGAGGTGTCGAGCGCGCTCGAGACCACCGCCGGCAGCCCCGTCTCCGCGACGATCTCCAGCGCACGGCGCACCCCGCCGAGGGGCTGCGCCTTCACGACGATGAGGTCTGCCGCGCCCGCCCGCGCGACGGCGATCGGATCCTGCGCCTTCCGGACGCTCTCGTCGGCGGCGATCGGCAGGTCCCAGCGGCGCAGCCGGGCGCGCAGCTCGGCGAGCTCGTCGACCGAGGCGCACGGCTGCTCGAGGTACTCGAGATCGAACTCGGCGAGGGCGTGGGCGGCGTGCTCGGCTTCGTCGACGTTCCAGCCGCCGTTGGCGTCGATCCGGATGCGCCCGGCGGGGCCCATCGCCTCGCGCACGGCGCGCACACGGGCGTGGTCGTCGGCGAGGGTCTGGCCGGCCTCGGCCACCTTCACCTTCACGGTGCGGCAGCCGTCGTACCGCGCGAGCACCTCGGGGACGATGTCGGCGGGCACGGCCGGCATCGTCGCGTTCACCGGGATCTCGGTGCGCAGCGCCGGGGGCTGCGGACGCCACGCGAAGTCGAGCGCGGCGGCCAGCCAGGTCGACGCCTCGGCGGGCTCGTACTCGACGAACGGCGAGAACTCCGCCCAGCCCTCGGGGCCCTCGATCAGCGCGGCCTCGCGATGCTCGACCCCGCGGAAGCGTGTGTGGAGGGGCAGCGACACCACCCGCACGGTGGCCAGCACGTCGGACAGGCTCGGGGTGGTCTCGGCGGTCATGGCCCCATCCTGCCCCTCGGATCAGTCGGCGGCGAGCTCCGCGAGCGCCGCGCCGTCGACGCGCTGCACGGTCCACTCGTCCTGCCCCTTCGCGCCGATGGCGCGGTAGAAGCGGATCGACGGCTCGTTCCAGTCGAGGACGGTCCATTCGAAGCGGGTGTAGCCGTGGGCGACGCACTCGCGGGCGAGGGCCTTCATCAGGGCGATCCCGTAGCCGCGGCCGCGGTGCGCCTCCGAGACGATGAGGTCCTCGAGGTAGAGGCCGTTGCGGCCGGTCCAGGTCGAGTAGTTCAGGAACCAGATGGCGATGGCCGCGACCTCCGGCGTCCCGTCCTCACCTGGCGCCTCGACCACATGCGCGAAGACGTTGGGGTTCTCGCCGAACAGCGACGCGTGCAGCAGCTCGGGCGTGCTGGTGACCGCATCCGGCTCGCGCTCGTAGACGGCGAGCTCGACGATGCGCGCGAAGATCCCGGGGACGTCGGCGGGCTCGGCGCGGCGGAGGATCGCGCCATCGGGGAGGGTCTGCATCCCACCAGGCTATCGACGGCCCCCGTCCGCTCCCACGCCCCTAGGCTTCTGGCCATGACTCAGAGTGGATTCGACACCGACCGTCCCGTGCGCCTCGGCGTGCAGCTCGCCCCGCAGCACCACGCCTCGTACAACGTGATCCGCGACGCGGTCACGCGGCTCGAGGACATGGGTGTCGACATCCTCTTCAACTGGGATCACTTCTACCCGCTCTCCGGTGATCCCGACGGCACGCACTTCGAGGCCTGGACGATGCTCGCGGCCTGGGCCGAGCAGACCGAGCGCGTCGAGTTCGGCACCCTCGTGAACTGCAACAGCTACCGCAACGCCGACCTGCAGGCCGACATGGCCCGCACGGTCGACCACATCTCGGCCCACGGCGGCGACACCGGCCGCTTCATCTTCGGCACGGGCTCCGGCTGGTTCGAGCGCGACTACGACGAGTACGGGTACGAGTTCGGCACGGCGGGGCAGCGCCTGGATGCGCTGGCCGAGAGCCTCGCGCGGATCGAGTCGCGCTGGGCGCAGCTGAACCCCGAGCCGACGCGGGACATCCCGATCATGATCGGCGGCGCCGGCGAGCAGAAGACGCTGCGCCTCGTCGCGCGCCATGCGGACATCTGGCACAGCTTCGCCTCGGTGGAGGACCTGCCCCGCAAGCTCGATGTCATCCGCTCCTGGGCCGAGAAGGAGCAGCGCGACACCTCGACGCTGATCCTGTCGAACGAGCTCGGCGGGCGCGATGTCGACCAGGCGCAGGCCCTGTACGCCGCGGGTGTGCGCCTGTTCACGCACGGCGTCTCGGGCCCGGACATCGACTTCGACTCCGTGCAGCGCTGGCTCGACTGGCGCGACCGCGTCAACGGCTGACGCCTCGTCGCCCTCCGGGGGCGCCCCGCCGCGGGTGCCCCCGGAATAGGCTGAGACGGTGACCGACCGCTTCGTCTCCGACCTGTTCGATGCGTCCGAGTGGGATCCCGCTCCCGGATCGGAGGGGTACCAGGACATCACCGCGCACGTCTCGAAGGACGGGCGGATCGCGCGCATCGCGTTCGACCGTCCGGAGGTGCGCAACGCCTTCCGCCCCGCCACGGTCGACGAGCTGTACCGCGCCCTCGACGAGGCACGCCAGAACCCCCGGATCGGTGTGGTGCTGCTCACGGGCAACGGCCCGAGCCCCAAGGACGGCGGCTGGGCGTTCTGCTCGGGCGGCGACCAGCGCATCCGCGGGCGTGACGGCTACAAGTACTCGTCCGACGATGCGTCTGTCAGCGACTCGGCGCGGGCCGGGCGCCTCCACATCCTCGAGGTGCAGCGCCTCATCCGCTTTATGCCCAAGGTGGTCATCGCGGTCGTTCCCGGCTGGGCGGCGGGCGGCGGGCATTCGCTGCACGTGGTCTGCGACCTCACCATCGCCTCGGCCGAGCACGGCCGGTTCAAGCAGACCGACGCCGATGTCGGATCCTTCGACGCCGGCTACGGATCGGCGTACTTCGCCCGACAGATCGGACAGAAGCTCGCCCGCGAGGTGTTCTTCCTGGCCGAGGAGCACTCGGCGCAGCGCATGTACGAGATGGGCGCCGTGAACCGTGTGGTGCCGCACGCCGAGCTCGAGCGCGAGGCGCTGGCGATGGCGCGCACGATCCTCACCAAGTCGCCCACCGCGATCCGGATGCTGAAGTTCGCGTTCAACGCGGTCGATGACGGCCTGCCGGGCCTGCAGGTGTTCGCGGGCGAGACGACGCGCCTCGCCTACGGCACCGACGAGGCCGTCGAGGGGCGCGACTCGTTCCTCGAGAAGCGCGAGCCCGACTGGTCGCCCTACCCCTGGCACTTCTGAGATGAGGCTCGAGCCGCTCGACGGCGACGACCCGCGCGGGGTGCTGCGGGCGCTGCGCGCGGCGCTCGGGGCGGGGCCGGCGGTGGCTCTCGGCTCGGCCGAGCGGCTGCCGACCGATGTGCCCGGCGGCACGGCCGTGGTGGTGACCACCTCGGGCTCCAGCGGGGTGCCGAAGTCGGTGATGCTCTCGCGGTCGGCTCTCACCTCGAGCGCGCTGGCGACGGCCGATCGCATCGGATCCGGCCAGTGGCTGCTCGCCCTGCCCGCGACGTACGTCGCCGGCGTGCAGGTGCTGGTGCGCTCGCTGGTGCAGGGCACCGAGCCGGCGATCCTGTCGGGACGCTTCTCGGCGCCCGCCTTCGCGCACGTCGTGAGCGGCATGCACTCGTCGCGCGGCGGGACGCGCGTGCCGACCTACGCGTCGCTGGTCCCGGCGCAGCTGCAGACCCTCGTCGACGCGGCGGATGCCGATCCGGCGATCGGTCGCGCGCTGGCGTCATTCGAGGGGATCCTCATCGGCGGCCAGGCGCTGCCCGCATCGCTGCGCGAGCGCGCGGACGCGCACGGCGCCCGGATCGTGCGCACCTATGGCTCGAGCGAGACGGCCGGCGGCTGCGTCTACGACGGCGTGCCCCTGGACGGTGTGCGCGTGGCGACCGTCGAGGGTGAGCTGCGCATCGCGGGGCCGACGCTCTCGGACGGCTACCTGGGCGACCCGGCTCTCACCGAACGGGCGTTCGTGCGCGAGGCCGACGGCACACGCTGGTACCGCACCGGCGACGCCGGATCGGTCGACGACGGCGTTGTACGCGTCACCGGCCGGATCGACAACGTCCTCGTCAGCGGGGGAGTGAACGTCTCGCTCGATCGCGTCGAGCGCGTGGTGCGCGAGCTGTTCGACGCGGTGGTGGTCGCCGCCCCCGATGAGCGCTGGGGCGAGACCCCGGTCATCGTGGCCGCGCGATCCGAGGTCCCCGATCCCGACGCCGCCCTCGCCGCCGCCCGTGTCGCGGTGGAGGCCGCGATCGGAAAGCCCGCGCGGCCGTCCCGGGTGATCCTCGTCGACGCGCTCCCGCGCCTCGCCTCGGGGAAGCCCGACCGGGTGGCGCTGCGCGCGCTCGCGGGGCCCGGCTCCCGGTCATAACACGCCGCCGGCGGCGGGTCGCGGGCGGCGGTTCGTGACCACCCGCCCGATGCGGCGGCGTCCCGAGACCGAGGCACACGCACCCGCCCTCAGCCGGTCGGCAGTTCCACCCGAAGGATCCGATCGTCGTCCGGGCCCGGATCGCCGCGCCCGTCGGTGTTGTTCGTCAGCATCCAGATCTCGCCCTCCGGCGTGACGGTCACGTCGCGCACGCGGTCGCCCGTGTGCAGGTCCACGCTGGACTGCGGGTTCTCCGCGGTCAGGGCGCGCAGGCGCTCGCCGCGGAGGTTCGCGACCAGGATCACGTCCCGCACGATCGCGAGACCGCTCGGGCTCGCCTCGTCCGTCCTCCACTGCCGGACGGGATCCGTGAAGCCGCGGTCCTCGCCGCCCGCGCCCTCGACCTCGGGCCAGCCGTAGTTCGCCCCGGGTTCGATGATGTTCAGCTCGTCCCAGGTGTCCTGCCCGAACTCGGTCGCGTACATCGTGCCGTCGGCCGTCCAGGCGAGCCCCTGGACGTTGCGGTGCCCCATCGACCACACGGGCGACCCCGGATCCGGGTTGCGGGGGGCCGGATCGCCGTCGGTCGTGATGCGCAGGATCTTGCCGCCCAGGGAGTCCTCATCCTGCGCACGCGACGGATCCCCGGCATCGCCCACCGAGGCGTACAGCATGCCGTCCGGGCCGAACGCGAGCCGCCCGCCGTTGTGGTTCCCGGCGGCGGGCAGGCCGTCGAGGATCGTGTCGGCGTCGCCGAGGTCGTCCGGGTCGTCGAAGCGCTGGATCCTGTTGCCGCTCTCGCCGGTCGAATAGGCGTAGAGCCGGCCGCCGGAGTCGAAGGCGAGGCCGAGCAGCCCGCCCTCGCCGCCGTGCACCACCCCGTCGACCACCCCGAGCTCGCGCGTCTCGCCGTCGGCGCCGAGCTGCAGGATCCGGCCGCTGTCGCGTTCGCTGATCAGCACGGTGTCGCGGTGCACCGCGATCGACCACGGGGCATCCAACCCCGACGCGACGACCTCCGCCGGCGCGGGCGCGCCGTCGGCCGTGGCGGTCGGCGCCGGAGGTGCCGCGGTGCAGCCCGACAGGCCGAGCACCGCCACGGCCACCGCGATGACCACCACCGACGCGCGCTTCATGACGCCACCGTACGCGAGGGGGAGGGGCCGGGAATAGGATCGACCATCGTGGCGAAGAAGGCGAAGACTTACGGCGTGAGCGGCAACCCGGCCAAGCGCGACATCTCGCGCGCGGCCGCGTCGCCCGTGGCGCGCCCCGTGACGGTGGGCGACTGGATCGGCGCCTCGCGCCTGCGCACCCTGCCGCTGGCGGTCGCCCCGGTCGTGATCGGAAGCGGCGCGGCGCTGCTCGTCTCGGACGTCTTCCACTGGGTCATCGCGCTGACCTGCCTGGTCGTGGCCGTCTCGCTGCAGATCGGCGTGAACTTCGCCAACGACTACAGCGACGGCATCCGCGGCACGGACGCGCACCGCGTCGGCCCCACCCGCCTCACCGCCTCCGGGCGCGTGAAGCCGCGCTCGGTGCTGATCGCCGCGTTCATCTTCTTCGGCATCGCGGCCATCGCCGGCCTTGCCATCACGATCCGCACGCAGCAGTGGTGGTTCGTGGTGCTGGGCCTCGTCTGCATCGTCGCGGCGTGGTTCTACACGGGCGGCAAGCGCCCCTACGGCTACAACGCGCTCGGCGAGGTCTTCGTCTTCGTGTTCTTCGGCCTGGTGGCCACCCTCGGGACGACGTGGGTGCAGGCCCTCGCGCTGCCGCAGGAGGCCTGGTTCGGGGCGGTCGGGGCCGGGCTCATCGCCTGCGCCGTGCTGCTGGCCAACAACCTCCGTGACATCGATCAGGACGCGCGCGTCGGAAAGCGCACGCTGACGGTCGTCATCGGGAAGCGCGCGACGCAGATCCTGTTCACGCTCTTCCTGGTCATCGCCTTCGCGATCCCGGTGGTGCTGGCCTTCGTGTACCCGATCGCCTGGCTGACGCTGCTGGCGCTGCTGGCCGCGGGCCCCGCCATCGCGATCGTCTGGACCTACCGCGAGCCGCGCGAGCTGGTGACCGCCCTCGCGCTGACGTCGCTCACGTCGCTCGGCTACGCCGGCTTCCTGTTCTGGGCCTTCGCCGGCTGAGCCGGCCCTCGCGCGGTCGTCCGGGACGACGTTGCGCCGTGTCCCGCCGAAGCGGGGATCAGCCCTGCTGCGCCTCGTCGTTCGCGGCGTCCTCGATCTCGTCCTCGATCTCGCGCTCGGATCGCGGCTTCTCCGCCGCGGCGGTGCGGGCGGCGCGACGGTTGGCCATCGCGGTGGTGGCGTCGGCGAGCGGGCGGCGCAAGAACAGCACCGAGATGCTGAGGCCGATGAGGGCGGCGAAGAGCGCGGCCAGCCACCACAGGCCCGCGAACGCCGGCAGCATCATCATCAGCGTGAACGGCACGAGGAACGCGGCAAGGCGCAGCACCGAGAAGACGACGATGGACAGCACGGGCGAGTTCTTCACCGTTCGAGTCTACGAATGCGCCCTGTGAGGGCTCCGGGGCGCGGCCGGGTCACAGGTGCGCGAGCCTAGGATTGGAAGATGACGCGCGTCCTGATCGTCCTCGGCATCGGCGCCGCGGTCTTCTGGGTCTTCAGCCTGGTCGACTGCGCCGTGCAGCCTCCCTCGCGCCACCGCGGGGTGTCGAAGGGCGCGTGGATCGCGATCGTCGCCCTCATCCCGGTGCTGGGCGGTGTTCTGTGGTTCGTGCTCGGCCGTGCTCGGCCGCAGACGTCGCGGGTGATCGCGCCCGATGACGACCCGACCTTCCTCGGCACCCTCAAGGGCGTCCACGACCAGGACGAGCGCATCCGCCTCCTCGAGGAGGAGCTCGCGCGCCTCGACTCCGAGTCCGACGATCCGACTCCCGAGCAGAAGCGCGGTGAGAACCCCGCCCCGGATCAGGACGACCCCGCGCCCGACGGGAAGCACTGAGGTGAGCGCCTCTCCCGCGACCGAGTCGGCCGCGGCGCTGCTCGACGAGCTCGCCGCGCTGGGCGTGCGCCACGTGGTTGTGAGCCCCGGGTCCCGTTCGCAGGCCCTCGCCCTCGCGGCGGCCGCGGCCGAGCGCACCGACCGGATCCGACTGCACGTGCGCATCGACGAGCGCGTCGCGGGGTTCACCGCCCTCGGCATCGGCCGCGAGACGGGCCTGCCCGCCGCGGTGATCTGCACGTCCGGCACCGCGGTCGCCCACCTGCTGCCCGCCGTGATGGAGGCGCATCACTCGGGCGTCCCGCTGCTGCTGCTCACCGCCGACCGGCCGCCCGAGCTGCGGGGCATCGGCGCGAACCAGGCGACGGATCAGCCGGGGATCTTCGGATCCTTCACCCGCTTCGCCGCGGACGCTCCGGTTCCCGCCGGCGACGAGACCGACGCGGTCCGCCTGCTCGCGCGGGAGGCCTTCGCCGCCGCGACCGGCCGTGTCCCGGGCCCTGCCCACCTGAACCTGCCGTTCCGCGAGCCGCTGGCCGGCGAGCTGCCCGCCTGGTTCGCGGCGGGGGAGACCCGCGCCGGCCACATCGCCGGGCAGGCCCCGGCCGCCGAGGCTCGCGCCCTCGCGCGCGGCCCCCGCACGGTCGTCATCGCAGGCGCCGATGCCGGGCCCGCCGCCGAGGAGCTGGCGCACGAGGGCTCCTGGCCGCTCATCGCCGAGATCGTCAGCGGCGCCCGCTTCGGCCGCAAGGTGATCCACGGCTACCGCGCCCTGCTGCGTGATCCGGATCTCGGCGGACAGATCGAGCGCGCCGTTGTGTTCGGACACCCCACCCTGTCGCGCGAGGTCGCGGCGCTCCTCTCGCGGGCCGACGTCGAGGTGATCGCCGTGCGCGGCCCCGGCGAGGATCTGAACCTCAACCACGCGACCGCGCACGTCGACGCGGTGAGCGTCGCCCGGGGCGATGCGGATCGCGCGTGGCTGGGCGCGTGGCTGCAGGCCTCGGCCGCGCAGGTCGTCGATCTGGACGCCCCCGCACCGGATCTCGAGGGCCTGACCTCGAAGGATCCGCTGGCCCGCGCCGCGGCGAACCGGATCGAGCTGGCCGCCGTGCGCCGCGAGGTCGACCGCACGCAGCTCGCCGCCGCCGTGTGGGCGGCGACCTGGCCGCACGACAGGCTGATGTTCGGCTCGTCGCGCATCGTGCGCGTCGCCGACGCCGTGCTCCCCGGGAAGCGCGTGCCCGTGCACGCCAACCGCGGCCTCGCGGGCATCGACGGCACCATCGCGACCGGCCTCGGCATCGCGCTCGCCAGCCAGGACGGCGGGCGGCCCGGCGTGACGCGCGTGCTGCTCGGCGATCTCGCACTGCTGCACGACGCGGGCGCGCTGCTGCTGCCGGCGTCGGAGGACGATCCGCGGATCCAGATCATCGTCGGCAACGACGGCGGCGGCACCATCTTCGACGGCCTCGAGGTCGCGCAGGTCGCCTCGCGCGACGACATGGAGCGGGTGCAGTACACCCCGCAGGCCGCCGACCTCGCCGCGCTCGCCCAAAC
Source organism: Microbacterium phosphatis (assembly GCF_049177115.1). Taxonomy (GTDB): domain Bacteria; phylum Actinomycetota; class Actinomycetes; order Actinomycetales; family Microbacteriaceae; genus Microbacterium; species Microbacterium phosphatis. Next base: position 675,079 of record NZ_CP185370.1, read on the forward strand.
CTACGGCTGGGAGCACACCCGCGTGACCACGCGCTCGGCGCTGGATCAGGCCCTCATCACCCCGGGACGCCCCACGATCATCGAGGTGCCCCTCGACCGCGAGTGATCCCGGCGGGCAGAATGACCGCATGATCGCGCAGAGCCAGACCCGGTGGACCGAGGACGCCCAGCGGGCGCTGCGAGTGGGAGACGGGTTCCGGCTCTCCGATGTCGACCCGGATTCGACACCCGGCTACGCGGGCGACAAGGTCAGCGGCAAGGTCGACCTGAAGGCCGGCCTCGAGCAGCTCGCCGAGTACCAGGAGCGCCTCTACGCGGCCAGCCGCGGCGGCACCGCCACCGACGCCGTTCTGCTGGTGCTGCAGGCGATGGACTCGGCAGGCAAGGGCGGCGTGGTGCGCCACGTGGTGGGCGGCGTCGACCCGCAGGGCATCGAGCTCGCCGCGTTCAAGGCACCGACCGAGGAGGAGCTGGCGCACGACTTCCTGTGGCGCATCGAGAAGCGCCTTCCCGGCCCCGGTCTCATCGGCGTCTTCGACCGCTCGCACTACGAGGACGTGCTGATCGGCCGGGTGCGGAAGCTGGCCGACGCCGCCGAGATCGAGCGCCGCTACGACGCCATCGCGGATCTGGAGCGCCGCGTCGCCGACTCGGGCACGCGGATCCTGAAGGTGATGCTGCACATCTCGCCCGAAGAGCAGGGGGTGCGGCTGATGGAGCGCCTCGAGCGCCCCGACAAGCACTGGAAGTACAACCCCGGCGACGTCGACGAGCGTGCCCACTGGGACGAGTACCAGGAGGCGTACCAGATCGCCCTCACCCGGACCTCGACCGATCAGGCGCCGTGGTTCGTCGTCCCGGCGAATCGCAAGTGGTACGCCCGCCTCGCCGTGCAGGAGCTGCTGCTCGAGACCCTCGAGTCGATCGACCCGCAGTGGCCGGCGGCCGACTTCGACGTCGAGGCCGAGAAGGCCCGCCTGCGCGCCACGCTGTGACCTGACCCCCGCGTGAGCGCGGGGCTCCTGGTCAGGAATCGCCGCACGGCGGGCGCCCCGCGCGGCGTTTTGTGACCACCAGCCGAGCCGCCGGCGGGCGGCCCCTCGTCCCCAGGCCCGGATCCGGGACGCGAGGGGAAGCGGGCCTGTGGAGGGACGGATCCGCGGAGGGCGCCGCCGCGAGAGTGGGGACATGCCGTCGCCCTCGCCACTGCCGCCGGGTCTCCCCACTGCCTTCACCGTGGACGATGCCCGTGATGCCGGGGTGTCGGCCAGTCGGCTGCGGCGCACCGATCTGGCCCGCCCGCTTCACGGTGCGAGGGCGCGGGACGAGCTGACCGACCTCGAGCGGCTGCGGCTGCTGCTGGCCGTGGTGCCCCTCCACGCCTGTGCCGCCGGGGCCACGGCCGCCGCGCTGCACGGGCTCCCGCTTCCGCTCGGCGAAGAGCGGCATGCGTTCGACCGGCCGGTGCTCGCGGTCCCGGCCGGCGCCACCCGCGTCCGGCGGCCCGGCGTGCGCGGCTGCGTGCTCGAGCTCACCGGCGACGACGTCGTGCGTCGCCGGGGCGTGCGGACGCTCGGGGTCGCGCGCACCTGGGTGCATCTGTCCTCGCGGCTCGGGCTGGCGGATCTGGTGGCGGTGACGGATCGGATCCTGTCGCGTCGCTCGCCGATGGCCGACGTCGACGAGCTGGACGCGGCCGCGGCCCGCTTCGCGAAGGCCCCGTTCTCGACGCGTCGCGCCCAGGCTCTCCGCCTCGCGGACTCCGGATCCGAGTCGCCGCGCGAGTCGTGGACGCGTGTCACCCTCGCGGCGGCCGGCCTCCCCGCGCCCGCGTGCAATGTCGAGATCTTCGACGGCTCGCGCTTCGTCGCCCGCGTCGACATGCTCTTCCGCGAGCAGATGCTGGTGGTCGAGTACCAGGGAGACCACCACCGCGACCGCCATCAATGGCGCAGGGACGAGCTGCGCCGGGCCGAGCTGGAGGCGCTCGGCTACCGCGTGACGTACGTCACGGCGGAGGACATCTCGGACCCGTCGCGTCTCGTCGCGCGCATCCGCCGCCTCCTGGCCGCCGCTCGCCCCTGACGCGGCGGTGCTCCGTCACGGCGCCGCCGGGCCCACCGTCCACCAGCCCGCGCGCTCCAGGATCTCTGCGGCGATCCTGACGACGGGGCGGCCGTCGGTGGCGACGCGCGCGACCTCCGGCCCCGCGGTGTCCAGCCGCTCGGCGGCCGCCCTGCTGCGGTCCAGGTGGTCGGCGAGCGCGGATCCGGCCTCCCGCCGGCCGAGGCGTTCGGCCGCCGTCTCGTCGGAGGAGGTCAACAGCACGCCGAACCCCGCACCTCGCCGCCCAGGGCGGCCGACAGGGGCGCCATCTCGAGGACGCTCACCGTGTTCGTGAAGATCAGGCGCGAGTAGCCGAGCTCGCGATAGTTGGCCCACATCGCGGCGAGGTTGCGCCCGGCGAGGTCGATGCCGTCGCGCCAGGGCTGCGGGTGGGCCTGGTCGGTTGTCTCCCTCGATGACGGCGTGCCGGATGCCCGCACCCGCCAGGATCCGCGAGATCTCGAAGGCCACCGAGGACTTGCCGACCCCGGATCGGCCGCCGCTGAAGATCACGTCGGTGCCCGGATCCGTCTGCATCCGCTCATCCTGCCGCGTTCGGCCGATCTCGCCTCCGCTCCTGGTCAGGAATCGCCGCAAGGCGGGCGCCCCGCGCGGCGTTTTGTGACCACCAGCCGAGCCGCCCGGGATCCGCGTGGACCGACGCCCTCGGCGCGGCCCATAGGCTGGCGTGGTGGGCACAAAGATCGTGATCGCACCCGACAGCTTCAAGGGCACCTGCGCCGCGGGCGACGCCGCGCGGGCGCTCGCCGAGGGATGGTCGGCGGTCCGCCCGGGGGACGACGTCGTCCTGCGGCCGATGGCGGACGGCGGCGAGGGCACGATCGACGCCTTCGCGACGGCCATTCCCGAGGCCCGCCGGATGCCCGTCCGCGTCACCGGCCCCGCCGGCGCGCCCGTCGATGCCTCGTGGCTGCTGCTGCCCGACGGCACGGGAGTGGTCGAGCTGGCCTCGACCTCCGGCATCGAGCTGCTGCACGGCGACCTTCGCGGGCGCGACGCGTCGACGCTGGGCTTCGGGCAGACGATCCGCGCGGCCCTCGACAACGGCGCATCGCGCCTTATCCTCGGCATCGGATCGAGTGCCTCCACCGACGGCGGCATCGGAGCGCTCACCGCTCTCGGCGCCCGCTTCACCGACGCGTACGACGTCTCGGTGCCGCCGGGCGCCGCCGGCTTCGAGGAGCTGGCCAAGGTCGACCTGACGCGCCTGCGCCCCGTGCCCGCGGGCGGAGTCCTGGTGCTCACCGATGTCACCAATCCGCTCACCGGCCCGAACGGCGCCGCGGCCGTGTTCGGCCCGCAGAAGGGCCTGGATCCGGATCGGATCGCGCGCGCGGATGCGGGCCTCGCGCTGCTCGCGACGCTGCTCGGCGCCGACCCCGCCGCGCCCGGAGCGGGCGCCGCGGGCGGCACCGGCTACGGGCTACTCGCCTGGGGCGCGCGCCTGGCCGGCGGAGCGGCCGAGATCGCCGAGCTCACCGGCCTCGCCGACGCGGTCGCGGGGAGCGACCTGGTGATCACGGGCGAGGGCTCGTACGACGGCCAGTCGGCCGCCGGAAAGACGCCGGCGTTCGTCGCGGAGCTCGCCCACCGGGCCGGCGCGCGGGTCGCCGTCGTCGCCGGTCGCATCGCCGAGGACGCCCAGACGACCGGCGTCGACGCGCTCTCGCTGACCGCGCTCGCCGGATCCGCCGAGGCCGCCATGACCGAGACCACCCGCTGGCTGCGCGCCGCGGGCGAGAAGCTTGCCAACGACTACCGAGAGGGCGCCCGATGACGCTGACGAACTGGGCGGGCAACGTCCGCTTCCGCACCACCGAGATCGCGACACCGTCGACGACGGACGAGGTCCGCGAGATCCTGAGCAGCGCCGGCACGGTGCGCGCGCTCGGATCCGGGCACTCGTTCAACCTCATCGCCGACACGGACGCGACGCTGATCTCGACCGCGAAGCTCGTCGCCGCCCCCGTGATCGACGCCGAGGCGCGCACCGTCACGGTGGGCGCGGGCACCCGCTACGGCGAGCTGGCGTCGCTGCTCGAGGCGCAGGGCTGGGCCCTGTCGAACCTCGCGTCGCTGCCGCACATCACCATCGCGGGCTCGGTCGCCACCGGCACGCACGGATCCGGCGACGGCGTCGGCACGCTCTCGTCGGCCGTCGCCGCCATCGAGCTGGTCACCGCCGACGGCGAGGTCGTGACCCTGCGCCGCGGCGACGCGCAGTTCGACGGCGCCGTGGTCTCCCTCGGGGCGCTCGGCATCGTCACCCGGGTCACGCTCGACATCGAGCCGTCGTTCGAGGTGACCCAGCGGGTGTTCACCGGGCTGCCGCTCGAGACCGCGCTCGAGAACTTCGACGCGATCATGGGCGCCGCCTACAGCGTCAGCATGTTCCTGCAGTGGACGGATCCGGATCGCGTCGACCAGGTGTGGACGAAGGCCCGCGGCGAGCAGGTCCCCGTGATCCCGGGCGACCCCGCCCCGGCCACCGAGCGCCTGCACCCGCTCGCCGGGGTGTCGGCCGAGGCCTGCACCGAGCAGCTGGGCGTGCCGGGCCGCTGGCTCGACCGCCTGCCGCACTTCCGCCTGGACTTCACCCCGTCCAATGGCGACGAGCTGCAGTCCGAGCTGCTCGTGCCGCGTCGCCACGCGGTCGAGGCGCTGCGGGTGCTGCGCACGCTCGCCGATGACATCGCCCCGCTCATCCAGGTCACCGAGATCCGCTCGATGAAGGCCGACACGCTCTGGCTGAGCCCGGCGTACGAGACCGACGCCGTCGGCCTGCACTTCACCTGGAAGCAGGATCAGCCCGCCGTCGAGGCGGTCATCGCCAAGATCGAGGAGGCCCTGGCGCCCTTCGAGGGCCGCCCGCACTGGGGCAAGCTCTCGCAGGCGTCGGCCGCGGATCGCGCGCGCGTGTGGCCGAAGCTCGGCGAGTTCGCCGAGCTGGCCCGCGAGATGGACCCCCAGGGCCGCTTCCGCAACGACTTCCTGGCGTTCCTCGACGACGTCGGTCGCTGAGCGGGGTCCGGGGCGCCCCTCCACCGGGGCGCCTCGACCCCGTCGCTCCTCCGTCGCTCGACGAGCGGGGTGAGCGTCGTCAGTTCAGCGCGTCCACGATCGGACGGAACTTCACCCGCGTCTCCAGCAGCTCGGCCTCGGGCACCGAGCCCGCCACGATGCCGCCGCCCGCGTGGGCGGTGACCGCGCGGGTGCCGTCCGGGTCGCGGTGGCGGGCGTCGTCGCCATCCCCGGGTGCGGCGGGCGCCCCGGGCGTTCCGAACTGGGCGCAGCGCAGCGCGATCGCCCATTCGCCGTCGCCGTTGCCGTCGATCCAGCCGACGGGGCCCGCGTAGCGTCCGCGGTCGAACGGCTCGATGCGGCGGATCAGGGCGAGAGCCGCCTCGGTCGGCGTCCCGGCCACCGCGGCGGTGGGGTGCAGGGCACGCACCATGTCCAGCGCCGAGGATCCGTTGGTCAGCGTGCCCTCGACATCGGTCGCGAGATGCCAGAGGTTCGGCAGCTTCAGCGTGAAGGGCGCCTCGGCGGCGGCCAGGGCCGAGGTGTGCGGGCGCAGGGCGTCGACCACGGAGCGCACGGCGTACTCGTGCTCGTCGACGTCCTTGGGGTTCACGGCGAGCTCGGCGATGATCGCGGTGTCCTCGTCGGCGTCCGCACCGCGGGGCCGGGTGCCGGCGAGCACGCGGGCGGTCACGTCGCCGCCGTGCACGGTGACGAGCGTCTCGGGGCTCGCGCCGATGATCCCCTCGACCGAGAAGGTCCAGGTGTCGGGGTAGCCGCTGGCGAGCGCCCGCACCAGGCGCCGCAGGTCGGCCCCGGCTGGCACGGTGCCGGTGATCTCGCGCGCGACGACGACCTTGCCGACCTCGCCCGCCTCGATCGCCGCCAGTGCATGGCGCACCGCGTCGCCGTGCGCCTCCGGGTCCATCCGGCCCGGGCCGAGCGTCGCCGACCAGTGCGCGCCGTACTCGTCGGCGACCGGATCCGGTGCCCAGTCGGCGTCTGCCGCGCCGCGCACCCGGGTGATCCAGGATCGCCCGCCGCGGCGTCCGATGATCGTCGACGGCACAACGAGCGTCGAGGGGGAGGCCGAGGACTCGTCGAAGGCGAACGCGCCGAAGGCCACGAGGCCCGTGCCGGGCAGCGCCACCGCGTCGTCCACCTCGGCGGACTCCATCACGCGCCGCCAGCTCTCGGCGATGCGGGCGAGGCGATCGGGCCCGTCCACCTCGATCCGGAGGACGTCGCCGCCGGCGCCGACCAGCATGTCGCCGCGGCGCTGCCACGCGATCGGCCACGGGCGGCTCGCGAACAGGAGCGGGTCCTCGATGTGCGGGACCTCCCGCGTCTCCACGATCAGACGCGGAACGGGAGGCTTCTCAGACACCCCCCGAGTCTAGATCCGTTGCGCGGACCCGGCCGTAGGCTCGAAGCATGCCCCGCCCCGCTCCCGGAACCCCGCTCGCCTTCCGCTGGCGGAAGTGGGACGGATCCCCGCACTGGGAGCACGAGGTGGTCTACCTCGGATCGGATGAGCACGGCGAGTGGGTCGGCCAGCGGATCGGCTCGCGCGCCTTCCGCCCCGGCCGCAACGTGATCCTGTCGGCCGCGAGCGTGATGCTGCTGCCGCACGACCGCCGCGACTGGGTCCTCACCCTCAACGACGCCCCCGACCTGACGCGGGTGTACATCGACGTGGCGTGGGATGTCCGGTGGCCGCAGGACGGCCTTCCCACCGCGATCGACATGGACCTCGATGTCGTCCGCCGCCTCGACGCGCGGGGCGTCTACATCGACGACGAGGACGAGTGGGCCGAGCACGCGCAGCTGTTCGGCTACCCCGCCGACGTCATGGCCGAGCTCGAGGCGACCGCCGCGGATCTGCACCGGCGGGTGCTCGCGCGCGAGAAGCCCTTCGATGACGAGACAGCCGACCGGTGGCTCGGGGTGCTGTCCGACCTAGACTGAGTCCATGACTCGCGCCGCCCATTCCGAGCCCAACCGCGCCGACCTCGGCAAGGATCCGGCCCGCGTCAGCGGCATGTTCGACCAGGTCGCCGCGCGCTACGACGTCACCAACACCGTGCTGAGCGTCGGCAACGACCAGCTGTGGCGCATCGCCACCACGCGCGCGGTCGCCCCGCGCCCGGGCGAGCGCATCCTCGACCTCGCCGCCGGGACGGGCGCGTCGTCGGTCTCGCTGGCCCGCAGCGGCGCCCACGTCGTCGCCGCCGACTTCTCGCCCGGCATGATCGCCGAGGGGCGTCGTCGCCGCAGCGGCGTGCGCAACCTCGAGTTCGTCGAGGCCGACGCCACCGCGCTTCCGTTCGCCGACGACGAGTTCGACGCCGTGACGATGTCGTTCGGCCTGCGCAACGTCAAGCAGCCGAAGAAGGCGCTGGCCGAGCTGCTGCGCGTCACGAAGCCCGGTGGCCGCCTGGTGATCTGCGAGTTCTCGCACCCGCCGCAGCCGGCGATCCGCGGCGCCTACCGCTTCTACAACGACCGTGTGCTGCCGCGGATCGCGCGGGCCGTGTCGTCGAACACCGAGGCGTACGACTACCTCAACGAGTCGATCAAGTCGTGGCCCGACCAGACGACGCTCGCCGACTGGATCCGCGAGATCGGGTGGACGCAGGTGGCCTACCGCGACCTGACGTTCGGCATCGTCGCTCTGCACCGTGCCGTCAAGCCTGTCGTCGAGCCCGCGGAGCCCGCCGATAGGCTGGACTCGTGACCTCTCGATCCACTGCGGGCTCGTCGATGGCGAGCCGTTTCGGCCTCAGCGAGCGCGTCTTCGCCGGCCCGGGATCGAAGCGCCTCATCGCCACGATCGAAGAGGGCCTCGAGTCGGTCGAGGCCCGCCTCGGCGAGGAGCTGCGCTCGACCGACGCTCTCGTCGATGCGACGAGCCGCTACCTCTACGAGGCCGGCGGCAAGCGCGTGCGCCCGATGCTGGCGCTGCTGGCCGCCCAGCTCGGCGACGGAGCGGTGGCCGACGTCGTCGACGCCGCGTCCGCCCTCGAGCTGACGCACCTCGGGTCGCTGTACCACGACGACGTCATGGACGGCGCCGACCGCCGCCGCGGCGTCGCGAGCGCGCACCAGGTGTGGGGCAACAGCATCGCGATCCTCACCGGCGACCTGCTCTTCTCCCGCGCCAGCCAGGTCATGGCACGCCTGGGAGACCGGGCCATGGCGCTGCAGGCCGACACCTTCGAGCGCCTGGTGCTCGGGCAGATGCACGAGACCCTCGGCGTCCAGGCCGGCGACGACCCCATCGAGTTCTACATCCAGGTGCTTGCCGACAAGACCGGCTCGCTCATCGCCGCCTCCGTGCAGGCGGGCGCGATCTTCTCGAACGCGGACGAGCGCTATCGCGAGCCGCTGCGCGTGTACGGCGAGAAGGTCGGCGTCGCCTTCCAGCTGCTCGACGACGTGATCGACCTCTCGGCCGATCCCGCCGAGACCGGCAAGGTGCCCGGCACCGACCTGCGCGCCGGCGTGCCCACGATGCCCTACCTGCTGCTCGCGGCGGAGGACACCGACGAGGCCCGCGCGCTGACCGCCCGCATCGACGACGGCGTCGAGCGCATCGGCGAGGGCGAGGATCCCGCGATCCTCGACGCGCCGCTCGCGGCGCTCCGAGACCATCCCGCGACCGCGCGCACGCGCGAGCTCGCGCTGACGTGGACGCGCGAGGCGATCGACGCCCTCGCGCCGCTGCCGCACGGCCCCCTCGGGGGCGGTGTCCGCGAGGCGCTCACCCGCTTCGCCGAGTCGCTCGTCGACCGCAGCAGCTGACGCAGACGAAAGGCAGCACAATGACCAAGCTCCGCCTGGCCATCGTCGGGGCCGGCCCCGCCGGAATCTACGCCGCGGACATCCTTCTCAAGACCGAGAAGAAGTTCGACGTGTCGATCGACCTGTTCGAGCGCCTCCCGGCGCCCTACGGCCTCGTCCGCTACGGCGTCGCCCCCGACCACCCCCGCATCAAGGGCGTTGTGAACGCCCTCCGCGAGGTGCTCGACCGCGGCGACATCCGCCTGTTCGGCAACGTCCGCTTCGGCGAGGACATCACGCTCGACGACCTGAAGCACCACTACAACGCGGTGATCTTCGCGACCGGCGCGATCCGCGACGCCGACCTCGACATCCCGGGGATCGACGCCGAGGGCTCCTTCGGCGCCGCCGACTTCGTCAGCTGGTTCGACGGCCACCCCGACGTCGCCCGCACGTGGCCGCTGACGTCGCCGTCGGTCGGTGTGCTCGGCAACGGCAACGTGGCGCTGGATGTCGCGCGCATCCTCGCCAAGCACGCCGTCGACCTGCTGCCGACCGAGGTGCCGCCCAACGTCTACGAGCTGCTCGAGACGTCGCCGGTCACCGACGTGCACGTGTTCGGCCGCCGCGGCCCCGCGCAGGTGAAGTTCACCCCGCTCGAGCTGCGCGAGCTCGGCGAGCTGCGCGACGTCGACATGGTCGTCTACGACGAGGACTTCGACTACGACGAGGCGTCGAAGGCCGCGATCGAGACGAACAAGCAGGTCAAGGTCATCGACCGCGTGCTGCAGTCGTGGCGCCTGCGCGACTCGGTCAACAACGCCGGCGGCACCGCGTCGCGGCGCCTGCACCTGCACTTCTGGGCGAAGCCCGTCGAGGTGCGCACCGACGCCGAGGGTCGTGTGGAGGCGCTCGTCTACGAGCGCACCCGCCCGGACGGCGAGGGCGGTGTGGTGGGCACCGGCGAGCTGCGCGAGGTGCCCATGGGGCAGCTCTACCGCGCGGTGGGCTACTTCGGATCACCCCTGCCGGGTGTCCCGTTCGACGATCGTCACGGCGTGATCCCGAACCACGAGGGCCAGGTGCTCTCGCAGGAGTCGAACGACCGGATCCCCGGCATGTACGCCACGGGCTGGATCAAGCGCGGCCCCGTGGGCCTCATCGGCCACACGAAGTCGGACGCCATGGAGACCATCCAGCACCTGGTCAACGACCAGGGCTCGTGGTGGCAGCCCGTCGACCCGTCGGACGAGGCGATCCCCGCCCTCCTCGCGGAGCGCGGCGTGGCGTGGACGGATCTCGAGGGCTGGCACCGCCTGGACGCCCACGAGGTGTCGCTGGGCGCTCCGCAGCAGCGCGCCCGCGTCAAGGTCGTCCCCCGCGACGAGATGGTGAAGATCTCGCGCGGCGAGTGATCGCGCTCGGCATGGGCACCTCGACCCCCTGACAGGGGCCGCGGCCGGAGACCAGGATGGCAGGATCTCCCCGAGCCGGATTGGACCTCCATGTCGACCACGACGACCATCCCCACCTCCCTGCGCAGGTCGGTCTCCAACACCCTGAAGGGCTCGGCGGGCAACCTCGTCGAGTGGTACGACGTCTACGTCTACTCGGTGTTCGCCAGCTACTTCGAGTCGCAGTTCTTCGCGGGTGACGAGAAGAACTCGATGATCTACATCTGGGCGATCTTCGGCGTGACGTTCCTGATGCGGCCCGTCGGATCCTGGTTCTTTGGGCGCTTCGCCGACCGCCACGGCCGCCGCCTCGCGCTCACGATCTCGGTGTCGCTCATGGCGCTGTGCTCGCTGATCGTGGCGATCACGCCGACGGCCGAGGCGATCGGCGCCGGCGCGCTCGTGATCCTCACGCTCGCGCGCCTGCTGCAGGGCTTCGCCACCGGCGGCGAGTACGGCACCAGCGCGACGTACATGTCCGAGGCGGCGATGCCGGGCCGACGCGGCTTCCTGTCGTCGTTCCAGTACGTCACGCTCGTGGGTGGTCACGTCCTCGCCCAGCTGACGCTGCTGATCATGGTCCTCACCCTCTCGCCCGAGGAGATCTCGGCGTGGGGCTGGCGTGTGGCGTTCGGCATCGGCGGCGTCGCCGCGGTCGTGGTGTTCTGGCTGCGCCGCACCATGGACGAGTCGCTGCGCGACGACACGATCGCCGCCGCCAAGGGCAGCAAGGGCTCGGGCTCGATGTCCGAGCTGCTGCGTCGCCAGTGGCGGCCGCTGCTGCTGTGCTTCCTCATCACCATGGGCGGCACCGTGGCGTTCTACACCTACTCGGTCAACGGGCCGACGATCATCAAGGGCTCGTTCGCGGGGGAGGACGTGGTCACCGGCACGATCATCAACCTCATCGCCCTCATCGGCCTGATGCTGCTGCAGCCGGTGGGCGGCTGGCTCGCCGACATCGTGGGACGCAAGACTCTGCTGGTCTTCTTCGGCGTGGGCGGCGTCCTCTACACCTGGTTCCTCATCACGGCGCTGCCCACCCAGGAGAACCCGGTCGTGGCGTTCCTCATCCTGTTCGGCGGCTTCGTGATCCTCACGGGCTACACGTCGATCAACGCGGTGGTGAAGGCGCAGCTGTTCCCGACGCACATCCGCGCGCTGGGGGTCGGCTTCGGCTACGCACTGGCGAACTCGGTCTTCGGCGGCACCGCGCCCCTGCTGTACGCCGGCGCCCAGGCGACCGACCAGGTGCCCCTGTTCATCGCGTACGTCACGGTCGCGATCGCCGTCTCGCTCGTCGTCTACCTGGTGTTCCTCAAGAACAATGCGCCGAACTGGATCGACGACGAACTGGCCATGACGGAGAGGGCCGACGCGCGGGACGCGGCGCGCCGCGGATAGGGCGTTCAGGCCCGGGAATCCGCGGCAGGAAGCGCTTTCACGGGTGTGACCGTGCGCATCCCGCTTGACGCGCCGAGCCGCGCGGGGGCTATCATCCATTTGAACCGTTTCAAATCAGACGGATTCTCAAGGAAGAGAGCCCCCGCGTCATGGTTGCCGCACCCCCAGATCCGCCATCCCCCGCCGCGTCGGCCGCTCCGCTGCTGGAGCTGACCGATGTCACCAAGGCCTTCGGCGCCGTGGTCGCACTGCGCTCGGGCAGTCTCGCGCTGCACCGCGGGTCGATCCACGCCCTGATCGGCGAGAACGGCGCGGGCAAGTCGACGCTCGTGAAGATCATCGCGGGCCTGTACCAGCGCGACTCGGGCGGCTTCACCCTCGACGGCGAGGAGGTCGATTTCGGATCGACCGCCCAGTCGAAGGCCTCCGGCATCGCCGTGATCTACCAGGAGCCGACGCTGTTCCCGGACCTCTCGGTCGTCGAGAACATCTTCATGGGGCGCCAGCCCACCACGCGCACCGGCGGCATCGACCGCCGCGCGATGCGCGCCGAGGCCGTGTCGATCTTCGACCGCCTGGGCGTCCGGATCGATCCCGACCGCGTCACCGACGGCCTCTCGATCGCCGATCAGCAGATCATCGAGATCGCCAAGGCCATCTCGCTCGACGCACGCGTGCTGATCATGGACGAGCCGACCGCCGCCCTCTCGGGCGTCGAGGTCGAGCGCCTGTTCGCGGTCGCGCGGAGCCTGCGCGACGAGGGCCGCGCGCTGCTGTTCATCTCGCACCGCTTCGACGAGGTCTTCGCCCTGTGCGACACCGTCACGGTGATGCGCGACGGCGCCTACATCGCGACCACCCCCATCGCCGAGACCACCGTCGACGCCCTGGTGCGCCAGATGGTCGGCCGCGACGTCACCGACCTGTTCCCGAAGCTTCCCTCCGAGATCCGCGACGTGGTGCTCGAGGTCGAGGGGCTCACCCGCACGGGCGTGTTCCGCGACATCTCGTTCCAGCTCCGCGCCGGCGAGATCGTGGGTCTCGCCGGCCTTGTGGGCGCCGGCCGCAGCGAGGTCGCCCGCGCCGTGTTCGGCGTCGACCGCTACGACTCCGGATCCGTCCGCCTCGGCGGCCGCACGCTGCCGCGCGGCGATGTCCGCGCCGCCACCGCCCGCGGCCTCGCGCTGGTGCCCGAGGACCGCCGCAAGCAGGGCCTGGTGCTCGACCAGAGCGTCACCCGCAACACGGCCCTCGCGATCCGCTCCCGCTTGTCGAAGTGGGGCCTGCTGTGGGAGGCGCGCGAGACCGCCGCCTCGCGCGAGTGGGCCACCCGCCTCGAGGTGAAGACGAACTCGCTCGACACCGAGGTGGGCACGCTCTCCGGCGGCAACCAGCAGAAGGTCGTGCTCGGCAAGTGGCTCGCCAGCGACCCCCGCGTGCTGATCGTCGACGAGCCCACCCGCGGCATCGACGTCGGCACCAAGTCCGAGGTGCACCGCCTGCTGTCCCAGCTCGCCCAGGAGGGCATGGCGATCCTCATGATCTCGTCGGAGCTGCCCGAGGTGCTCGGCATGGCCGATCGCGTCCTCGTGATGCGCGAGGGCCGGATCACCGGTGAGTTCGAGCGCTCGGAGGCAACCCCCGAGAACGTGATGATGGCCGCCACGGCGGAAGGAGCGGCGGCCTGATGCGCCTCGCGAAGACCCTGTTCACCGCGCGCGAGACGGGCATCCTGCTCGCGCTGATCCTGGTGATCGTCGCCGCCACCGTCGCGAACCCCTCGTTCGTGTTCTCGGGAGACGGCTGGCGCGACCTGCTGCTGACCCCGTCGCTGCTGCTGCTCGTGGCGGTGGGCCAGGCGGTCGTCATCATCACCCGCAACGTCGACCTCTCGGTCGGATCGGTCGTGGGCCTCACCGCCTACCTCACCGGCCGCCTCTTCATCGACGTGCCGGGCATCCCCGCGATCGCCGTCTTCCTCGCCGGCGGCCTGCTCGGTGCGGTGCTCGGCCTCGTCAACGGCGCGCTCGTGGCCTACGCGAAGGTCCCCGCGCTCGTCATCACCCTCGGCACGATGTACGTCTACCGCGGCATCAACATCGCCTGGACCGGGTCCGACCGGATCAACGCGTCGGATCTGCCCAAGGACTTCCGCGGGCTCGGCACCGGGATGATCCTCGGGCTGCCCTACCTGACGCTCATCGCGCTCGCCGTGCTGATCATCGCCGCGTGGTACCTGCACACCCGCCGCTCCGGTCGCGAGCTGTACGCGATCGGATCCGATCCCGCCGCCGCGCACCTCTACGGCCTGCCCGTCACCCGGCGGATCCTGACGGCGTTCGTCGTCTCGGGCGCGCTGTCCGGGTTCGCGGGCGTGCTGTTCGCGGCCCGCTACGGCACCGTCGCCTCCAACGCCGGCTACGGCTGGGAGCTGCAGGCCATCGGTGCGGCCGTGATCGGCGGCGTGGCGATGGCCGGCGGCGCCGGCACCGTGTGGGGAGCCGCCGTGGGCGCCTTCCTGCTGCTCACCATCAACCGGGCCCTGCCCATCATCGGCATCGACGACTTCTGGCAGCAGGCCGTGGTCGGCGCGCTGATCATCGGCGCCATCGTGCTCGACCGTGTGCTGGCCGTGCGCCGCCACCGGAAGCTCATCGCCGAGCGAGAGGATCACCGATGACCGCGCCCGCCACGACCGTCGTCTCCACCGGGACGCCGGCCCACGCCCACCCGTTCTGGCGCCGCGCGCTCATCACCCGCGAGGCCGCGATCATCGCGCTCCTGGTGCTGGTGATCGTGTACTCGATCGCCTCGGTGCCCGCCTTCGGCAGCCCGCTGACGCTCACCTACCTGCTGCGCGACATCGCGCCGATCCTGCTCATCGCCCTGCCGATGACGCTGATCATCGTGACCGAGGAGATCGACCTGTCGGTCGCCTCGATCCTGGGGCTGTCGAGCGTGCTCACGGGCGTGCTCACTCAGGCAGGCGCGCCGTTCCCCGTCGCCGCGCTCGTCGCGATCGTCGCGGGTGCCGTGTGCGGCGTGATCAACGGGTTCCTGGTGACCGTCGTCGGCCTGCCGTCGCTGGCCGTCACGATCGGCACGCTCGCGCTGTTCCGCGGCATCGCCGTGGGCCTGCTGGGCACGACCGCGATCACCGAGTTCCCCGAGGAATGGACCGATCTCGCCAAGGCGCTGATCCCCGGCACCCCGATCCCGGTCATCATGATCCCGTTCGTCGTGCTGGCGATCGTGTTCGCGATCCTGCTGCACTTCACGCCGTTCGGCCGTGCGCTCTACGCCATCGGCCTCTCGAAGGAGGCCGCCCACTTCTCGGGCATCGACGTCGCGAAGACGAAGTTCACCCTCTTTGTGCTCTCGGGTGCGGTGTCGGGCCTCGCCGGCGTGTACTTCACGCTGCTCTACAGCAATGCCCGCGGCGACAACGCGACGGGCATGGAGCTGCAGGTCATCGCGGCGGTCCTGCTCGGCGGCGTCTCGATCTTCGGCGGGCGCGGCGCCCTGCACGGCGTCATCGCCGGTGTGCTGCTCATCGGCACGCTCGGCAGCGCGCTGCGCCTGGCCGGCACCAGCGGCGAGGTGATCAACATCATCACCGGCGTGCTGCTGATCCTGTCGGTCGTCTCGGCCGCGGTGCTCGCCTGGGCCCGCGGGCGCCGGATCTCCCGGATCGGCCGGCGGCGCCTGCGCACCGCGCGCGCGGCGGCCCCCACCCCCTGACCCCTGCAGTACCCACACCAAGGAGACAACAACGATGTTCGGATTCCGCAAGTCCCGTGCGCTGCTGGGAGCAGCCGCGCTCACGATCGGCGTCGCGCTCGTCGCGTCCGGCTGCACCGCCACGGGCGGGGGAGCCGGTGGCGAGGGCGGCGGCGGTGACGGCGGCGACGCCGTCTCGGTCACCTTCCTGCCCAAGAACCTCGGCAACCCGTACTTCGACACCTCCAGCAAGGGCGGCAAGGCCGCGGTCGAGGAGTTCGGCGGCACGTTCGACGAGGTCGGCCCCACCGAGGCCAGCCCCACGTCGCAGGTGCAGTACATCCAGACCGCCGCGCAGCAGGGCGTGAACGCCCTGGTCATCTCGGCCAACGACCCCAGCGCCCTGTGTGACGCGCTCGAGGAGGCGCGCTCGGCGGGCACCAAGATCGTCACCTTCGACTCGGACACCGACCCCGAGTGCCGCGACCTGTTCATCAACCAGGCCACGGCCGAGGGCATCGCCAAGGCCCAGGTCGACCTGATCGCCGAGCAGATCGGCGACGCGGGCGAGGTCGCCGTGCTGTCGGCATCGGCCAACGCCACCAACCAGAACGCCTGGATCGAGCTCATGAAGACCGAGCTCGAGGAGAACCACCCCGACATCACGCTCGTCGACACCGTCTACGGCGATGACGACGACCAGAAGTCGTTCGACCAGACCGCGGCGCTGCTGCAGTCGCACCCGAACCTGAAGGGCATCATCTCGCCCACCACGGTCGGCATCGCGGCCGCCGCGCGCTACCTGTCGACGTCGGAGTTCAAGGGCAAGGTCGCGCTCACCGGTCTCGGCACCCCGAACCAGATGCGCGAGTACGTCGAGGACGGCACCGTCACGGCGTTCGCCCTGTGGAACCCCGAGGACCTCGGCTTCCTCGCCGCCTACGCCGCCAAGGCGCTGGCCGACGGCACCATCACCGGCGAGGAGGGCGACACCTTCGAGGCCGGCGACCTCGGCGAGTTCGAGGTCGGCGAGGGCGCCTCGGTGCTCCTCGGCGAGCCGTTCATCTTCAACGCGGAGAACATCGGCGACTTCGACTTCTGATCCCCGCCTGACGCGGAAGAGCCCGGCCCCATGGGGGCCGGGCTCTTCTCGCGTTGCGGGATCGCTGCGCTCACGGCAGCCGGCCGGGTCGCCCCGGCGCGGCCGCCGCGAGGCGGATCAGCGCCCGGTGCCGGGGGCCGACGCGCGGCGCGGGCCGCGGCGGCGCTGCGGGGCCGCGGCGGCACCGGCCGACGACGAGCCGCCGTGCGCCGAGCCCCCGTGGGCGGGGCGCTGGGCCGGCTGCCCCGTGGAGGTGCTGTAGCTCGTGGTCGACTGACCGCGGCCGCCGCCCTGACCGCGACCCGCGCCCTGGCGCTGGCCGCCCTGGCCGGAGGCCTGTCCGCCACGACCGCCGCGGCCGCCGCCCTGACCGCCCTGACCGGACGCGGCGCCCTGGCCCTCGCGGGCCGCGCGCTTGCGACGCGCGTTCGCGCCCTGGCTGCCCTGGCCGCTGCGCGGGGACTGCCCGCCGCCGGTGGAGCCGTCGGCCGGGGCGTTGCCGGCCCCGGGGCCACCCGGACGCGGGGCCACGCGCTCGGCGACCTCGCCGATGAGCGCGATGACCGCCGAGTGGTTGGCGGTGACGTGCTGAGCCTTGACGTCGATCGCCGCGCGGCGCATCAGGATCTCGGTGTCCTTGCGCTGCGAGGGCACCATCAGCGTCACGACGTCGCCGGCGGCGCCGGCGCGGGCGGTGCGGCCCGAACGGTGCAGGTACGCCTTGTGCTCGGCCGGCGGGTCGATGTGGACGACCAGGTCGACTCCGTCGACGTGCACACCGCGGGCGGCGACGTCGGTCGCGACGAGCACCTTCACGGCGCCCGACGAGAAGTCGGCGAGGTTGCGGTCGCGGGCGTTCTGCGACAGGTTGCCGTGCAGGTCGACGGCCGGGATGCCGCCCGACGTCAGCTGACGCGCGAGCTTCTTGGCCTGGTGCTTGGTGCGCGTGAAGAGCATGCGACGCGCGGTGCCCGAGGCGAGGGCCTTGATGACGTCGGTCTTCAGCTCCGTGCTGGAGATCTCGAACAGGTGGTGCGTCATCGCGGCGACCGGCGACTCGGCCGAGTCGATCGCGATGTGCTCCGGGTTCGGCAGGAAGCGCTTGACGAGCTTGTCGACGCCGTTGTCCAGCGTCGCCGAGAAGAACATGCGCTGGCCGTCGGTCGGGGTCTTCGACAGGATCCGGGTGACGCCGGGCAGGAAGCCCAGGTCGGCCATGTGGTCGGCCTCGTCGAGCACGGTGACCGACACGCGGTCGAGGCGCACAACGCCCTGGCCCATGAGGTCCTCGAGGCGGCCGGGGCAGGCCACGACGATGTCGACGCCGCGGGCGAAGGCGGCCTCCTGCGGCTTCTGCGAGACGCCGCCGAAGATCGTGGTCACGCTCATGCCGGCGGCCTTGGCCAGCGGCTCGACCGTGCGGGTGATCTGAGTCGCGAGCTCGCGCGTCGGGGCGAGCACAAGCGCGACGGGGGAGCCGGCGCGGCCGCGCTGGTGGGCCGCGGCGAGGCGGGCGACGAGCGGGATGGCGAACGCGAGCGTCTTGCCGGATCCGGTCTTGCCGCGTCCGAGGACGTCGCGACCGGCGAGGGTCGACGGCAGCGTCTCGCGCTGGATGGGGAACGGAGTCGGGCGCTCCATCGCGACGAGCGCGTCGACGAGCACCGAGGGGACGCCGAGATCGGCGAAGGTGGGCTGCTGGTCAGCAGTCATGTGTGCATGCACTTTCGATGTTCCGGCGCAGGCCTGGCACGCGGTTCGGGCGAACACGGTGCAGACGCGCAGAGAGCGCGGGCCGGTGGTGGGCGAACTCGGCGGATGCCGGATCCGTTCGCCGCGGCAGGATGATCGGGTCGTTCAGCCGGAAGGATCCGGCGAGCCCTGTCGAGACACGACGATGCGCTCGAGACTCGAACGCATGACCGACCCTAGCACCCGGCCCTGGACACTGGCCGGACGCGGGCGATCAGGACCTGGCGCGCCAGTCGCGGGGGGTCATCCCGAAGCCGCGGCGGAACGCGCGGGTGAAGGTCGTGGGGTCGTCGAAGCCGGAGGCGTAGGCGATCTGCTCGACCGTGCGGCGCTCGGCCGGGTCGGCGAGCATCCGCGACGCCATCGCGAGGCGCTCGGCGCGCAGGAACGACGCGGGCGACATCCCCGCCTGCTCGAACGCCTGGTACAGCCGCCGGCGCGAGACGAGGTGCCGGCGCGCGACCTGATCCATGTCGATCGCGGGGTCGTGCGCGTTGGCGCGCAGGTGCTCCTGCACGGCGTGGCGCAGGCCGCCCGAGGTGCGCGGCACCGCGGCGCCCTCGCCGAGGGATGCCCGCACCATCGTGCGGGCGAGGTCGCGCGTGACGTGCGCGGCCTCGTCGGCCGAGGGCAGCGCCTCGACGTACGAGAACAGGTTGCGGGCGGCGACCGCACGCCGCCCCTGGGGCAGCGCGAGCCGGGCGAGGGCCGCCTCGAGCATGCCCGGGGGCACATCGAGCGAGCCGCGCGAGAGCTGCAGGATGAGGTGCCGCTGATCCGGCCACGAGTAGTCGAGGCGGTACGGGCGGTTCGTCGCGTAGAGGATCACCGATCCGGGCACGATCGCGGCCGACCGTCCGCCCTGGGTCACGGTGCCGCGCGAGGACAGCTGCAGCGAGATGTGGAGATCGTCCGTGTCGGCCCGGCGCCGGAGCGCCCCGCTGTGCTCGGCGATCAGCCCGCACTCGGTCACGCGCGAGATCGACAGGCGCTCATCGACAACCGTGTGCTCCATGCGGGCGCGGAAGGAGGCCTCGAACCCGTCGCACCTCAGGGGCACGAAGAATCCGCTCACGACCGACTCCCATTCGTCGGCGCTCTCAGCCTCGAGAACTTCCACGTTCGCCTCCACGTTGATCCGTGAGCGTAATCCGGGCCGAGAGGCCGGTCAATTCGCTGTCCCGAGCCGTGCACAAAACGCCGGATCCACCCGATCCGGCCCGCCTAGAGTCCCCCTTGACCGTCGAAGAGGACGGGTGGGATTCGGGAGAGACGATGACGTTCTTCGCACAGCAGGACTGGAACGGCCGCGGCTTCGTCGGCGGCTGGAGCGAGCTCGACGGCACCGGCACGGTGACGTCGCCGGCCACGGGCGCCGAGCTCGCGAGCGTGGGCTTCGGCAGCGCCGGCGACCTCGCCGACGCGGTGAGCCTGGCCGCCGCCGCGCAGCGGGACTGGGCCGCGCGCCCTGCCGAGCAGCGCGCCGCCGTGATGCGCCGCGCCGCGGCCGTGATGGAGCAGCACACCGACGTGCTCGTGGGCTGGCTCGTGGACGAGGCCGGATCCGGTCAGGGCAAGGCCGCCTTCGAGGCGGGGCTGGTCATCAGCGAGCTGCACCACGCCGCCGCCACGGCGCTCATGCCGTACGGCCAGCTGCTGCAGTCGTCCCACCCCCGTCTGAGCCTCGCGCGGCGACGCCCGGTGGGCGTGGTCGGGGTGATCTCGCCGTTCAACTTCCCCGCGATCCTCGGGTCGCGCTCGATCTTCCCCGCTCTCGCGCTCGGCAACGCCGTGGTGCTCAAGCCCGACCCCCGCACGAGCATCGCGGGCGGTCTCTTCCTCGCCGCCGTGCTCGAGGAGGCGGGGCTGCCCGCCGGCGTCTTCGCGGTCGTCCCCGGAGGGGCGGACGTCGGATCAGCGCTGGTCGAGCACCCGGATGTCCCCGTGATCTCGTTCACCGGGTCCACCGCCGCCGGCCGTGTCATCGGCGAGCGGGCCGGTCGGCTGCTCAAGCGCGCGCACCTCGAGCTCGGCGGCAACAACGCCATGATCGTGCTGCCCGATGTCGATGTGGCCGCGGCGGCAGCGGCCGGCGCGTGGGGATCCTTCCTGCACCAGGGGCAGATCTGCATGACGACGGGGCGCCACATCGTGCACGCCGACATCCACGACGAGTACGTCGAGCTCCTCGCCGAGAAGGCCGAGGCGCTGCGCGCCGGCGACCCGGCCACGGGCACCCCGCTCGGGCCGATCATCGATCAGCGCCAGCGCGACCACGTGCACGAGATCGTGACCGAGACGGTGGCGGCCGGCGCGCAGCTGCGGGCGGGCGGCGAGTACACCGACCTCTTCTACCAGCCGACCGTGCTGGCGGAGGTCCGCCCTGACCACCGGGCGTTCACGGACGAGATCTTCGGCCCGGTGGCCCCCGTCATCCGCTTCGACGAGATCGACGAGGCCGTCGACCTCGTGAACGCCTCCGAGTACGGCCTGTCGGTGGCGATCCTCTCCGGCGACGCCTACCGCGCCTTCGAGCTGGGGGACCGGATCCCGAGCGGCATCCTCCACATCAACGACCAGACCGTCGACGACGAGTCGCAGGCGCCCTTCGGCGGCACCGGCGCCTCGGGCACCGGGGCCCGCTTCGGCGGGCACGAGGCCAACATCGAGGCCTTCACCGAGACCCAGTGGGTCACGGTGCAGTCGCAGATCCAGCGCTACCCCTTCTGATCCGCTCCGGATCGACACCCGAGAAAACACAGCACCACCCGACGAAAGGACGTGCAATGACGCGCGGACGATGGACCAGGGGGCTGCAGGCCGCAGCCCTCGTCGCGACGGGCGCCTTCGCCCTCACCGCCTGCACCGCGGGCTCGACGCCGGCGGAACCCGCCGGCTCCGCCGGCACCGGCGACGGCGGTGCGGCCGACGTGGCCGCCGCCGAGGCCTTCCTCGCCCCGTGGATGGGAGAGGGAGAGAAGAACCTGCTGATCGACGAGCCGCTCGAGGCGCCCGTCGAGAAGGGCACGCACGTTGTGTACCTCGATGTGGGTACCCCCGTCAGCGCGGTGATGTGGCAGAACCTGCAGGCCCCGGCCGAGCTGCTCGGGCTGAAGCTCGAGCGGGTCGAGGTGGGCCGCGATGCGCAGAGCATCAACGCGGCCTTGAACACCGTCGTCGAGCTCGCCCCCGACGGCGTGATCAACATCACGCTCGACCCGATCTTCTTCGAGCCGCAGATCGAGCAGCTGAACGAGCTCGGGATCCCGATCGCCAGCGGATCCGTTATGAACACCGTCGAGCACGGGCTGCCCGAGGCGTTCAACGGCCCGGACTGGATGAAGGCGAACGGCGGTGTGCTCGCGGCGGCCGCCGTGGCCCGCTCGGGCGGGGCGTCCGAGTACGTCTTCTACAACATCCCCGAGTTCCCCTTCTCGTCGCTCGAGCTCGAGGGCGCCGAGGCGAAGCTCGCCGAGCTGTGCCCCGACTGCACGATGCGCGTGGTCGACATCCCCATCGCCGAGCTCGGCTCGACGGCCGCCGACCGGGTGGTGAGCGACCTGCAGGCCAACCCCGACACGGAGTACTTCATGGCCGCCGTCGACGAGGTGCAGATCGGCCTTCCGCAGAAGCTGAACCTGGCGGGCCTCGAGACCAAGGGCATCGCGATGTGGACCGCGCCGCCGAACTACGAGCAGATCGCCGCGGGCGAGCAGGACGCGACGCTGTCGGTCGACCTGAACCTCATGATGTGGACCGTGCTCGACCAGCTGCTGCGCGAGATGGCGGGTCAGGAGTACGAGTGGCCGGACACCGAGACCCGGGCCTCCACCCTCACCCGCATCACCGATGCGGACAACGCCCCCGAGGATCCGGTGACGGGCTACGTCGCCATCCCGGACTACCAGGACCGCTTCGCCGCCAACTGGCTGGCGGAGTGACAGCCGCCGGGAGGTCCGCCCGAAGGGCCTCCCGGCAACGTCCCTCGCCCCGATCCGCTCGATCCCGCTCGACGAGGAGCACCCATTGGCTGACCCCACCGCGCCGCTGCTGCGCGTCGAGGGCCTGATCAAGGCCTTCCCCAATCTCATCGCGCTCGACGGCGTGAGCCTCGACGTGAACCCCGGCGAGATCGTCGCGGTGCTCGGCCACAACGGCTCGGGCAAGTCGACGCTCGTCAAGGTGCTCGCCGGCGCCTACATCGCCGACGGCGGCACGGTCTCGCTGGCCGACGGCACCGGGTTGCACATCATCCATCAGGACCTGGCGCTGGTGGGTGAGCTCTCGGCCGTCGAGAACCTCGCGCTCGTGAAGCGGACGGGCCCGTCGGGCGGTGCCCCGATCCGCCGCGGGGCCGAGCGAGAGCGCACACGCGAGCTCGTCTCGCGCTTCGGCGAGGTGTTCGACCTCGACGCTCCGGTGCGGGCCCTCACCCCCGCCCAGCGCGCGATCGTGGCCATCAGCCGGGCCCTGGACGGGTGGGAGCACCCCGCCAACGTGATCGTGCTGGACGAGTCGACTGAGTCGCTGCACCGCAGCGAGGTGGAGACGCTCTTCGCCGCCGTGCGGCGCCTCGCCGCCGAGGGCGCGGGGGTCATCTTCGTCTCGCATCGCCTCGACGAGGTGCTGAGCCTGGCGCACCGCGTTGTTGTGCTGCGCGACGGGAGGAAGGTCGCCGACGAGCCCGTCTCGGGGGTCGACCACACCCGCCTCGTCGAGCTGATCACCGGATCCTCGGCGGCCGCCGTCGCGGGCGCCCCGGCGGGCGCGCGCCGGCCGGGTGCCGTTCCGGCGCTGCGCGTGCGTGGGCTGCAGGGAGGCACCGTCGAGCACCTCGACCTCGACGTGCTCCCCGGCGAGATCGTCGGCGTCGCCGGGGCGCTGGGCTCGGGCCGCGAGGCGGTGCCGTCGCTGCTGTACGGCGCCACGGAGGCCGCCGCGTCGGAGTTCGCCGTGGCGGGGTCGGACCACCCCCGGCGCAGCCCCGCCGCGAGCCTGCGCCGCGGGGTCGCCTTCGTGCCGGGCGATCGCGCACGCCTCGGCGCGGTGCGGGACATGAACGCGCGCGAGAACATGACGCTGCCGCAGCTGCGCACGCTGACCGGCCCCCTGGGGGCCATCTCGGCGCGCCGCGAGCGCGAGGAGGTCGGCGCGCTGATGACCGAGTACGGCGTCCGGCCCTCGCTGCCTGATCAGCGCTTCTCGCTGTTCAGCGGCGGCAACCAGCAGAAGGTCGTGATGGCCCGCGCCCTGCGGGACGACCCGGTGGTCCTGCTGCTCGACGAGCCGACCCAGGGCGTCGACATCGGAGCGAAGGCCGCGATCTACGAGGCCATCGAGCGGGCCGCTGCCGCCGGTGCCGGCGTGCTCGTCAGCTCGTCCGACGCCAAGGAGCTGCTGCGGCTGTGCGACCGCGTGATCGTGATGCGCGACGGCCGCGGCGCCGCCGAGCTCGAGGGCCCCGATCTCACCGAGAACCGCCTCGTCAGCGAGGGCTACGGCCTCGCCTGACGCGTCACCCCACCCGAACATCCCCGTGAACCCGGCCGAGGAGGCCCCGTGAGCACCAGTCGCAGCGACATCCTGCGCGCCCTGTCCTTCCGCAACATCAGCGCGGTCTACATCTTCATCGTCATCTTCGCGGTCTTCGCGATCTGGATCCCGGACCGGTTCCTGCAGCCCGGGGTCTGGCGCTCGCTGCTCGACGCCGAGGCCCTGACCGGGCTCGCCGCGATCGCCGCGCTCATCCCGCTCGTCGCAGGCTCCCTCAACCTCGCCGTCGGCGCGCAGGTCGGCTTCTCGGCCATCGTCTCCGCCTGGTTCCTGTCGAAGGCGGGCCTGCCGATCGCGATCCAGCTGCCTGCCGTGATCCTGGCCGGCGCGCTGATCGGGCTGGTCACCGCGCTCGTGATCACGCGCCTGCGGGTCGAGCCGATCATCGCCACGCTCGGCATGAGCTCGATCCTGCTGGCCGGCATGGCGTGGGTCTCGGGCAGCCAGCAGATCCTGGACCTCGGCCCCGACTACGGGAAGCTCGCGACCACGCAGTGGGGAGGGGTGACCGTGCCGGTCTACGTCCTCTTCGCCGTGGCGCTGGTGACCTGGTACGTGCTCGAGCGCACGCCCGCCGGCCGCCGGATGTACGCCGTGGGCTTCAACCCCGAGGCCGCGCGCCTGGCCGGGGTGGGCGTCGAGGGCATCCGCGTGTGGAGCCTCGTCGCCGGCGGTGCGATCGCCGCGCTCGCCGGGGCCCTGCTCACCAGCCGGATCAACGCGGGCGACCCGACCGTCGGGCCGAGCTTCCTGCTGCCGGCGCTGACCGCGGTGTTCCTCGGGTCGACGCAGTTCAAGGGCGGGCGCTTCAACGTCTGGGGCACGGTCGTGGCGATGTACGTGCTTGCCGTGGGCATCAAGGGCCTGCAGCTGGCGGGATCGCCCCGATGGGTCAACGACCTCTTCTACGGCCTCGCGCTGCTGCTGGCCGTCGCGCTGTCCCAGTGGGAGAGCACGGCGCGCCGTGGCTCGGCCGTGGGCCGGGTGCTCTCGCGGATCGGCATCGGCCGGAAGGGCTGAGCGACGGATCCGGGCGGGTCAGCCGGCCCGGATCAGTCGCGCGGCCGCGACGTCGACGACCGCACCCGCAGCTCGAACGGCAGCGGGGTGTCGGCCGGGGCCTGGCCG
The DNA here is from genome assembly GCF_049177115.1 of Microbacterium phosphatis. GTDB lineage: Bacteria > Actinomycetota > Actinomycetes > Actinomycetales > Microbacteriaceae > Microbacterium > Microbacterium phosphatis. The sequence continues at coordinate 700,123 of NZ_CP185370.1, forward strand.
TCCTTCTGGGGCTCGAGCTGGGCCATCAGGATGTCCACGGCCGCGGCGCCCTGCTCGCGCGGGAACTGCGCCACGGTGGTGAGACCGAAGAAGTCGGACTGGTCGTGGTCGTCGACGCCCACGACCGAGATGTCGTCCGGCACCTTCAGGCCGAGGTCGCGGGCGGCGAGCATGGCGCCGAAGGCCATCTCGTCCGACGCGGCGAAGATCGCGGTGGCGCGGCCCGCCGCGGGGGCGCCGAGCAGCTGCTTGGCGGCGCGGTAGCCGCCCTCGACCGTGAAGTCGGCGTCGGTCTGGCGCTGCGGATCCAGCGGCAGGCCCGCGTCGATCATCGCCGCCTCGAAGCCCTGACGGCGCTTGGTCGGCAGGTGGAAGTCGGTGTCGGAGGCGTGGTCTCCGCCGATCAGGCCGATGCGCTCGTGCCCGAGCCCGATGAGGTGCTCGGTGGCCAGCCGCGCGACGGCGACGTCGTCGATCGCCAGCGTGTGCACGCCGGGGATCGGGCCTCCCACGCCCACCAGCGGCTTGCCGATCGCGTGCAGGCGCGTGACCTCGGACTCGGTCAGCTCGAGCGAGACCGCGATCACCGCGTCGACGCGCTGACGCAGCAGGAAGTGCTCGAACACCTCGCGGCGCTCGTCGCCGTCGCCGGCGAGGTTGTAGAGCGTCACGTCGTAGCCGGCGCGCATCAGCCGCTGCTGGGCGCCCTCGAGCACGGTGGTGAAGTACCACCGGTTGAGGAACGGCAGCACGATCCCGACGTTGCGCGTGCGGCCGCTGGCCAGCGAGGACGCGGCCTGCGAGACCACGTACCCCAGCTCGCTCGCCGCCTCGAGCACCTTCTCGCGGGCCTTGGCGGAGACGTGCCCGCGCCCCGAGAGCGCGCGCGACACCGTCGCCGTCGAGACCCCGGCCAGCCGGGCGACCTCTGCGATGCTCATGTTCACGCGCTCCCTTGCGACGTCCGTCGAGTGATTCTGAAAGGGGCGGATCCTGATGGATCCGCCCCTTGATTATCCGGAGAGATCCGGATCAGCCGTGCAGCAGCCAGACCGACGTGTCCGTCGGCAGGATGCGGACGCCGTCGGCGTGCTCCACGAGCGGCGAGCTCGACACGAGGACGCGGGTGCCCTGCGGGAGAACCACGGGCTCGGCGCCCGGGTTGGCGATGACCGTCACGGGGCCGCTGCGGAACGCGAGCGCGCCCGCCGGCAGCCCGAGGTCATCGGCCCACGAGAACGACTCCGCGCCGAGGTTCAGCTCGCGGCGCAGGCGCAGCAGCGTCCGGTACAGGTTGAGCGTCGAGTCGGGGTCGACGACCTGGCGGTCGCGCGCGAGCTCGGACCAGTCGGCCGGCTGCGGCAGCCAGGCGAGGCCCGTGTCGCTGAAGCCGAACGCCGGGGCGTCGGCCTCCCACGGCAGCGGGACGCGGCAGCCGTCGCGGCCGTAGCGCTCGCCGTTCGTGCGGAACCACGTCGGGTCCTGGCGCGCGTCGTCGGGCAGCTCGATCGCCTCGGGGAGGCCGAGCTCCTCACCCTGGTAGAGGTACGCCGAGCCGGGCAGCGCCAGCGTCAGCGTGGTCGCGGCGCGCGCGCGGCGCAGGCCGACCACCGGGTCGGGCTTGCCGGGGGAGAGGGGGCCGATGCCGTGGCCCTGCGGGGCGTCCGCGCCGAGCGCGAGGCGCGACGCGTGGCGGATCACGTCGTGGTTCGAGAGCACCCAGGTCGAGGGGGCGCCGACGCCGCCGAACGCGGCGAAGGACTCGTCGATCACGCGGCGGAGCGCGTGGGCGTCCCAGTCGGTGAACATGAAATTGAAGTTGAAGGCCTGGTGCATCTCGTCCGAGCGCACCCACTTCGCGATCTCGGCGGTGGTGGGCATCCACGCCTCCGCGCACAGGGCGCGGTCGCCGTCGTACTCCTCGAGCACCTTGCGCCACTCGCGGTAGACCTCGTGCACGCCCTCCTGACCCCAGTAGGGGACCGGCTCGGCGCCGCCCATCGAGGCGGCATCGGCCGGGGGCGTGTAGTCGGGCAGCTCGTTGTGCTTGACCAGGCCGTGGGCGACGTCCACGCGGAAGCCGTCGACGCCGCGGTCCAGCCAGAAGCGCAGGATGCGGTGGAACTCCTCGCGGACCACGGGGTTGGCCCAGTCGAAGTCGGGCTGCGACGAGTCGAACAGGTGCAGGTACCACTGCCCGGGGCGGCCGTCCGCCTCGGTCACGCGGGTCCATGCGGGGCCGCCGAAGACCGACTCCCAGTTGTTCGGGGGCAGCTCTCCGTTCTCGCCCTTGCCGTCGCGGAACATGTAGCGACCGCGCTCGGGGCTGCCGGGAGCGGCGGCCAGCGCGGCCTGGAACCAGACGTGCTGATCCGACGAGTGGTTGGGCACCAGGTCGACGATCACACGCAGCCCGCGAGTGTGGGCCTCGGCGAGCATCGTGTCGAAGTCGGCGAGCGTGCCGAAGAGCGGATCGACGTCGCAGTAGTCGGCGACGTCATAGCCGGCGTCCTTCTGCGGCGACGTCATGAACGGCGAGAGCCAGATCGCATCGATGCCGAGGTCGCGGAGGTCATCGAGGCGCGAGGTGATGCCGGGCAGGTCGCCGACGCCGTTGCCATCGCCATCGGCGAAGGAGCGGGGATAGATCTGGTAGATCGCGGCGCTGCGGTACCACTCCCGGGGCAGGGGATGTGCGGGCGTGGCGAGGGCGACGGGCCGCTCTGCCACTGACGATTCGGGTGTCATGTGCACCAACGTTAGGCGATGGGGCCTGAAAGTGGAAACGCTTGCAGGTCGTATCAGAACCTGAGAGCATCACGTTTGCGCATCGATCCACGGAATCGCCGAGGATCCCGGTTTTGTGGAAGACGAACTGGCAGGTATACCTGTAATCGCTTGCAGAACCCGGCGGAGTGGCCGGTTCATGACAGAGAGGCAACACACCAATGAAGGTGAACAGCAAGGGCCGCCTGGTCGCGGCTTTCGCGATCGCGACGACCCTCGGCCTGGCCGGATGCTCGTCTCCGGCTCCGGCCGGCGAGGACACGACCGCCCCCGCCAAGGGCGGCGCGGACGCCACCTCGGCACTGACCGTCTGGGTCGACGCCGAGCGCGTGGACGCCCTGCAGTCGGCGGCCGACGCCTACACCGAGAAGACCGGTGTCGAGGTCGAGCTGGTCGGCAAGGACAACGCCGACATCAAGGACGACTTCATCCAGCAGGTGCCGACGGGCGAGGGCCCCGACATCACCATGGGTGCGCACGACTGGCTCGGCGAGCTCGCCACCAACGGCGTGGTCGCACCGCTCGAGCTCGGTGACGCGGCCGAGGGCTTCCTGCCCGTCGCGCTGGACGCCTCGACCTACGAGGGCACCGTCTACATGCTCCCGTACGCGGTCGAGAACATCGCCGTGCTGCGCAACAAGGCCCTGGTGCCGGACGCGCCCACGAGCTTCGACGACATGGTCGCCAAGGGCAAGTTCGTCGTGGAGCAGGGTGCCGAGGGCAACCCGTACCACCTGTACCCGTTCCAGACCGCGTTCGGCGCCCCCGTCTTCGGCACCAACGACAAGGGCTACGACCCGACCGACCTCCAGCTCGGCAGCGCCGGCGGCGAGGAGTTCGCGAAGTGGCTCTCCGGCCAGGGCAAGAACGGCACCGGCGTCTTCAACACCGACATCGACGGCGACATCGCCAAGCAGTCGTTCATCGACGGCACGGCCGCCTTCTGGCTGACCGGCCCGTGGAACGTGGGCGCCGCGGTCGACGCCGGCATCGACGTCGCCATCGACCCGGTCCCGAGCCCGACCGACAAGCCCGCCTCGCCGTTCGCCGGCGTCAAGGGCTTCTTCGTCTCGGCCGAGTCCGACAACAAGGTCGCCGCGAACGACTTCCTGGTGAACTACCTCGGCTCCGAGGACGCGCAGCTGGCGCTGTTCGAGGCCGGCAACATCCTCCCCGCCCTCTCGGCCGCTGCCGAGACGGCGTCGGCCGACCCGATCATCGGCGGCTTCGCCAAGGTCGGCGAGCAGGCCGTCCCGATGCCGGCCATCCCGGCGATGGGTCAGGTCTGGCAGTACTGGGGCATCGCCCAGGCCGAGATCATCAACGGCGCCGACCCGGTCGCGACGTGGCAGAAGCTGACGTCCGACGTCCAGGCCGCCATCGGCTGATCAGGCAGTGACGACCGGCCGGGGCGGGTGAGCGAGGCTCCCCGCCCCGGTCGGTCCCTCTCCGCACGGGCGCGAGCCTCGACCTCCGACGACATGACTGGCAGGGAGCCATGACCGACATCGAGACCACGACCGGCGAACCGGTCACCGACCCCGCGGCCGATCCGTCCCGCGTCAAGAGGCAGCGCCAGGCGCGCACCATCGCCGACAAGGCCGGCGGCGGCCTCCGCGGCATCATCGTCAAGCTCCTGCTGCTCGGCATCGTCGACGCGATCGCCGTCTACGCGGTGCTCGTGCTCATCGGCTTCCAGCAGTGGCTCGTCATCGGCATCGTGGTGGCCGTCACCGTGCTGGTGAACTGGATCTACTTCTCGAAGCGCACGATGCCGGCGAAGTACCTCACGCCGGGCGTGATCTTCCTCGTGCTGTTCCAGGTCTTCGTACTCATCTACACGGGCTACGTCGCCTTCACGAACTACGGCACCGGCCACAACGGCACGAAGGACCAGGCGGTCTCGTCGCTGATGGCCTCGGCCCTGCAGCGCGTGCCCGACTCTCCCACCTACCCCATCACCGTGGTCGAGCAGGGCGGCACCCTGGGCCTGCTCGTGACGACGCCCGATGGTGACGCCCTCGTCGGCAGCACCGAGCAGCCCCTGCAGCCGGCGGCGAACCCCGCCTTCGACGGCGACAAGGCCGTCTCGGCCGACGGCTGGAGCAGCCTGCAGTTCGCGCAGGTTCTGCAGCGCCAGAACGAGGTCACCGCGCTGTCGGTGCCGTTCTCCGACGATCCGAACGACGGCGCGCTGCGCACCCCCGACGGCACGAGCGGCTACCTCTACACATCGGCCCTCGAGTACGACGAGGCCGCCGGCACCCTGACCAACACCGAGACCGGCGTCGTCTACAGTGACACCGGCGTCGGCGCCTTCACCGCCGAGGACGGCACGCAGCTGCTGCCCGGCTGGCAGATCACGGTCGGGTTCGACAACTTCGTCCGCGCGGTCACCGACCAGCGCCTCGCGGGCCCGCTGGTCTACGTCACGCTGTGGACGTTCGGCTTCGCGCTGCTGTCGGTCGCCACGACGTTCTTCCTCGGGCTGTTCCTCGCGATCACCTTCAACAACGTCCGCATGCGCAGCCGCGCGGTCTACCGCGTGCTGATGATCCTCCCGTACGCCGTGCCGTCGTTCCTCTCGGCCCTCGTGTGGGCGGGCATGATGAACCAGAGCTTCGGCTTCCTGAACCAGGTGATCTTCGGCGGCGCCTCGATCCCGTGGCTGACGGATCCGGTGATGGCTAAGGTGTCGATCCTGATCGTGAACCTGTGGCTCGGCTTCCCCTACATGTTCCTCGTGTGCACCGGCGCCCTGCAGTCGATCCCCGAGGAGCTGCAGGAGGCCGCGACCGTCGACGGCGCCAAGCCCTGGGCGATCTTCCGCCTCATCAAGCTGCCCCTGCTGCTGGTGAGCGTCGCCCCGCTGCTGATCGCGTCGTTCGCGTTCAACTTCAACAACTTCAACGTGGTCTACATGCTCACGGACGGCGGGCCCCGAGACTCGGCGGCGCCCATCCCCGTCGGCCACACCGACATCCTCATCTCGATGGTCTACAAGGTGGCCTTCACCGGCCAGACGCGCGACTACGGTCTCGCGAGCGCCTACTCGATCATCATCTTCATCGTGGTGGCCGTCATCTCGGTGATCGCCTTCCGCCGCACCAAGTCGCTCGAGGAGCTGAACTGATGACCGCGATCGATTCGATCCCCGTCCGCCGCCAGTCCTTCGGGCGCTGGTTCGCCGACCTCGGCTGGCGGCACCTCGTGGGCGTCATCGTCACGGCGTTCTCGCTGCTGCCGATCGTCTTCGTGATCTCGAGCTCGCTGAACCCCCACGGCACGCTGACGGGCTCGAACGCCCTGTTCTCGGCGATCGGCTTCGACAGCTACGCCCGGATCCTCAGCGACCCGAAGGTGCCGTTCCTCGCCTGGTTCGGCAACACCCTGATCATCGCCGGCATCACGGCGATCCTCACGGTGTTCCTCGGGGCGCTCGCGGCGTACGCGTTCTCGCGCATGCGCTTCACCGGCCGCCGCTTCGGCCTGATCACGATCGTCGTTGTGCAGATGTTCCCGCAGCTGCTCGCCGTGGTCGCGATCTTCCTGCTGCTGAGCGCCATCGGCGACTGGTTCCCGGCCATCGGCCTCAACAGCCGGATCGGCCTGATCCTCGTCTACCTCGGCGGCGCACTGGGTGTGAACACGTACCTCATGTACGGCTTCTTCAACACGATCCCGCAGTCGATCGACGAGGCGGCCAAGATCGACGGCGCCAGCCATGTCCGGGTGTTCTTCACGATCATCCTGCGGCTGGTCGCGCCGATCCTCGCGGTGGTCGCGCTGCTGTCGTTCATCGGATCCGTCAACGAGTTCGTGGTCGCGTCGGTCGTGCTGATCGACACCGAGAACCAGACGCTGGCGGTCGGTCTCACCAAGCTCGTGTCGAACCCGCGCTACGCCGACTGGAGCGCGTTCTCGGCCGGTGCCGTGATGGCGGCACTCCCCGTTGTGGCACTGTTCCTCTTCCTGCAGAAGTACATCGTGGGCGGGCTCACCGCGGGCGCCGTGAAGTAACCCCCGCGCACGCGGAAAGGCGCCGGATCCGATCGGATCCGGCGCCTCTTCCCGCTCGGGTGGTGGAAACGCGGGGTCAGATGCCGAACTGCGCGCGGACGAGACGCTCGGCGACATCGCCGTCTCGGTCCAGGATCGCCTCGCGCAGGCGGACGTAGTTGTCATGGAGCGCCTCGTCGTCGAGCGCCGGGCCCACGTGCTTGAGGTTGCGCTCGAGCGCGAGCTCGAGGTCCTGCAGGTGCTGCGAGTAGACCGTCTGGGCCGTGAGGGAGCCGATGTGGCGCGAGCACGCGATCCGGGCCCGGATCGACGCCTCGGCGTCGCCGAGAGCGGCATCGGCGGCATCGAGCAGCTCGATGGTCCGTGCGAGCTGCTGCTCGGTCATGAGCGGCAGGGCGGCGCGCAGCTCGATGCCGCACTTGTAGCCGGCGTAGGCGAGCGAGGCCTGCACGATCTCGTCGGTGACGACGGTCACGCGCGTGTAGCGGCTCGGCATCATCTCGATGAGGCCGATGCGCTCGAGACGCTGCAGCGCCTCGCGGATCGGCATGCGCGAGACGTTCAGCTTCTCGGCGAGGTCGGCGTCGCGGATGCGCTCGCCCTGCTCGAGGTCTCCCTCGATGATGGCCGACCCCAGGAACTGGAAGACCGTGTCGGCGAGCAGCTGCTTGCCCTTGTCGATCGGCGCGAGTGCGCTCACCAAAACCCCCGTCAGGAAAGGAAGTCGTCAGAGACCATTGCCCGGGGGTGCAACGTGCTGTGGCGCACGCCGACCGCGCGCCCGCAACGATCAGAACTGATTCAGTCTACGGGAGCGCCAGAGGGTAACAGAATGTCGGCCATCGGCCGTGCCATCTGGTGGGACCACCGTGGGGAGCACTCCCCATAGGTGGGTGAAACGCCCATGCGCAACGGGCACGGGGCCGATCGGCCCCGTGCCCGTTCGAGTCGCGGCGCCGCGGTGCGTCGCGCCGCCGTGCGCCGCGTCAGCGGAAGTTGATGAACTGCAGGTCGATGTCGAGATCTGCGGCCTTGAGGAGGCGGATGACCTCCTGCAGGTCGTCGCGGCTCTTGCTCGAGACGCGCAGCTCGTCGCCCTGGATCTGCGACTTGACGCCCTTGGGGCCCTCGTCGCGGATGATCTTGCCGATCTTCTTGGCGTTCTCCTGCGAGATGCCGTCCTTGAGGGTGGAGACCAGCTTGACCTCCTTGCCGCTCACCGTCGGCTCGCCGGACTCGAGGCTCTTCAGCGAGATGCCGCGCTTGATGAGCTTCGACTGGAAGACGTCCAGCACGGCCTTCGCGCGCTCCTCGGCGTTGGCGGTGATGAGGATGCTCTCGCCGCTCCACTGGATGTCCGAGCCGGTGCCCTTGAAGTCGTAGCGCTGCTCGACCTCCTTGCGCGCCTGGTTGAGGGCGTTGTCCGCCTCCTGCTTGTCGACCTTGGACACGATGTCGAAAGAGCTGTCAGCCATGCGCCAAGCCTAGTCTCGGGCCGTGCCGGCGCGCAGATGCACGGCGGAATGCGCGCCGCGCCCGGTGGTCCGAGTCGATTTCCACCCCCGCGGATGTGCAGGTAGCATTGTCACTTGCGTCTCCGGTCGTCTGTTAAAGTCGGCTGGGTGCGCCCTGGCAGGTTGCCCGAGCGGCCAATGGGATCTGACTGTAAATCAGACGCGAAAGCTTCGGGGGTTCGAATCCCTCACCTGCCACGGAGAGCGAGACCCCCCGGCGAGATCCGGGGGGTTTCGCCGTTTCCGGCCCGGGTAGCGTGAGGACATGACCGCGACCCCGCTCGAGCTGCAGGAACTGGCCACCGAGATCGCCGCGGAGGCGGGCGAGCTCGCCCACCGCCGACGCCGCGAGGGCGTCTCGATCGCCGCGTCGAAGTCGACCATCGCCGACATCGTCACCGAGGCCGACCGCGAGGTCGAGCAGCTGATCCGCACCCGCCTCGCCGCCGCGCGGCCCGAGGACGGCTTCCTCGGCGAGGAGTCGGGGGAGGGCGACGGCGCGAGCGGCATCACCTGGGTCGTCGATCCGATCGACGGCACGGTCAACTACGCCTTCGGCATGCCCTCGTACGCGGTGAGCATCGCCGCGGTCGAGGGGCCGAGGGATCCGGGCCAGTGGCGTGCGCTGGCCGGAGTGGTGCATGCGCCGGCGCTCGGGGAGACGTTCCGTGCCGCGGCAGGCGAGGGCGCCTGGCTCGGTGACGAGCGGATGCACGTCACCGATGACGCCCCCGCGGGCGCCCTGCTCGCCACGGGGCTCGGTTACGACAAGAACACCCACGCCGGTGACATCGAGACCCTCACGCGGGTGATGCCGCTCGCGCGCGACATCCGCAGGATCGGCGCGGCGTCGCTCGATCTGGCCTTCGTCGCCGCCGGCCGACTCGACGGGTACTTCGAGCGCGGTCTCAAGCCGTGGGACATCGCCGCCGGTCGCCTGCTGGTCGACGAGGCGGGCGGGCGCACGGGCTGGTTCGCCCCGGACGCCTTCGGGCGCTCGCTGGCGATCGTCGCGGGGCCCGCGCTGTTCGACGAGCTGCGCCGCACGATCCTGGTTGACGCGCGCGCGTAGCGGTGTCGGGGAACCCGGTCTCACCCGATCCCGGTCAGCGAGAGCGATGAGGATGGCGCTCTCAGGCAGAACCGGTTAGTGTTTACCCAATCGTTACCAGTCGCCCGAGACTGATGACGACCAGATTGCTCGCGCGTCGGACCCCCCGATACCCCAACCGGCGCTGACCCGAAAGTTCTTCTGTGCCCTTCGACGTCCCCTCGGCTGAAGCTGCGCCCACGCGCCGCGCTCGCCGCGTCGCAGTCGTGCGCCCTGCTTCCGAGGCGCCGCTGACGCGGCGCGAGCTCCGCACCCGCGACACCCAGTCCACCCCGTCCGCCGTTCCGCCCCTCGTTGAGGCCGTTCTGACCCAGGCCTTCCTCGCCCCGCCCGCGGCCGTCCCCGCCGTGGTCGAGGACGTTGTGGCGCCGCCGGTCGTCGCCGAGGCCGCCCCGGCCGTCGCCGAGCCCGTGGTCGAGGCCCCCGTCGCCGAGGAGCCCGTCGCGGACGAGCCGGCCGCCGAGGAGCCCGTCGACCTGTTCGCCGAGGCCGCCCGCGCCCTGAACTTCACCGGTGAGACGCCGCTCGTCTCCGACGAGCAGGCAGCGGCCGCCCAGCCGGCCGCCGCGCACGTCCCGGCCCCGCGCCTCCGCTCCTCCGTGGCCCGCCGGGTGGCGACCGTCGCGGCGTCCGTGAGCGCGTTCGGCATCGTCGGCCTCCTCGCGGTCGGCATGACCACCCCGATCTCGGCCCTCGCCGCCACCGACTCCGACTCGACGGCCCGTGTCGTCAACTCGGCGCAGACCGAGGCCCTCGACAAGGCGCACGACGAGATCCAGGCGTTCGTCGCTCCCGCCGACGCCGCCAACACCGTCATCGCCGGCTCGACGGGCTACGACACCACGACGTTCGCCGAGATCGCCGCCGTCTCTGGCATCAACACCGCCAACGCCGTCTACGTCAACGACCCCACCGCCGACATCCAGTGGCCGATCGTGCTCGGCACGAGCAAGTCGTACGGCTTCGGCTCGCGCTGGGGGCGTTTGCACGAGGGAATCGACTTCACCCCGGGCGCCGGCGCGCCCATCCAGGCGATCGCCGAGGGCACCGTGCGCATCGGCGCCTACGGCGCCTACGGCAACAACGTCTACATCGACCACGTCATCGACGGTCGCAAGGTCACGAGCCACTACGCGCACATGCAGGACGGCTCGGTCACGGTCGTCAACGGTCAGCACGTCGAGGTCGGGGACGTCCTGGGCAAGGTGGGCAACACGGGCCGCTCGTTCGGCGCCCACCTGCACTTCGAGCTGCGCGACGCGAGCGGCAAGTCCTTCGACCCGATGCCCTGGCTGCAGGAGTACGCGGGGACGCATTACAAGAAGGACACCGAGGCGCAGGTCGCCACAACAGAGTGACGCGCGCGGGAGTCGGCACGGTTCGAGTCCACGCGCAGGGGATGATATCCTCGTCTAGTTGCCCGCTCGCGGGCAGCACGCCCCGATAGCTCAGTGGCAGAGCACTTCCATGGTAAGGAAGGGGTCGTCAGTTCAATCCTGACTCGGGGCTCTCAGCATCTTGGCGACCAAGGTGCGATGGCAGGGTAGCTCAGTTGGTGAGAGCGCACGACTCATAATCGTGAGGTCGCGGGTTCAAGCCCCGCTCCTGCTACAAGAAGAACACCTCCGAAACCTGATCTGATCAGGAATTCGGAGGTGTTTTCCGTGTGGCCGCCGCGCGGGCCGCGGGCCGTCACATGTGGGCGCCGCCGTCGATCCGGATCTCTGTCCCGGTGATGAACGCGCCGTCCGCCGAGATCAGCATCGCGATGACGCCCGCCACATCGCGCGGCGTGCCCTGGCGACCGTCGTTGAGGCGCGCCTGCAGGTTTCCGAAGAGGCTCCAGTCGGTGTCGGCCGGCAGGTTCTGGGCGGTGGTGCTTGTGATGCCGCTCTCGATTCCGCCGGGGACGACGTTCACGGCGCGCAGGCCCTGCTTGCCGTACTCCAGCGCGATCGAGTGGGTGAACGCCGCGATGGCGCCCTTCGTCGCCGAGTACGCCGCCATGTAGGGATGCGCGAAGAAGGCCGATGTCGAGGCGAAATTCACCACGACGCCGCTGCCGGTGGCGAGGAGGCTCGGCAGGGCCTCGCGCACCATCAGAAAGGTGCCGGTGAGGTTCACCGAGAGCAGGCGGTTCCACCGCGCGAGCGTCATCTCGTGGGTGTGGTCGCCGTAGAGGATCCCGGCGGCGTTGACGAGCGCGTCGATCCGCCCGAACCGCTCGAGGACCGCCGCGACGCCGTCGCGAACCGACGTCTCGTCCGAGATGTCGACACCGCGAGTGAGGAGGCGCCCCCGGTCTGCGGGCGCCACCGCCTCCTCGAGCTCGGCAAGGCGGTCTTCCCGAAGATCCAGGGCGGCGACCGTCGCCCCTTCCTCCAGCAGTCGCAGGGCTGTGCCCCGGCCGATGCCGGAGGCGGCGCCGGTGACGATGACGATCGTGTCGTCGAGGCGGAGTGTCATGAGTCTCTTTTCTCGTAGCGGGTGAGGAGGGGGAAGGAAGGTGGGAGCCTCAGGCGGCCGCCGTCCTGCTCAGCTCCATGAGCTGGTCGAGGGCCTCCGGCGGGATCGCGCCGTTGACGAAGACGAGGAACTGCCGCATGGGCATGGACTCGACCATGCGCAGGTCATCGGCGCTCTTCTCGGACTGCTCGGCCTGCTCCGGCGTCATCCCGGCGGCCATGCCGGCCATCAGTGCGGGCCCCACGACCGGGTGGCCGAACCAGTCGCCGACGGTCGAGTCCATGGTCAGCTCGCGGACGATCTCGTCGCCCGTCAAGGCCAGCGCCTGCTCGGCGAGCACGGTCGACGCATCCGCGCACACCTGCACCGTGTACGCGCCCGAAGGCACCACCCAGCGGCCGAGCTCGATGTCCCAGTAGGCGAACGCCCGGCGATCGAGGTTGACCGCGACGGCACGGCTCTCGCCGGGCTCCAGGCGCACCTTCGCGAACGCGCGCAGTTCGCGCAGAGGCCGCCGGACGGGGCCGGCATCGGTCGAGACGTAGACCTGCACAACGTGCTTTCCGGCGACCGCTCCGGTGTTCGTGACGGTCACCACCGCACGTGCGCTGTCGGCTCCGGTCTCTGTCACCTGGAGGCCCCCGGTGTCGAAACTCGTGTAGGAGAGCCCGTGTCCGAAGGGATAGCGGACGGGGACACCGGCCGTCGTGTAGTAGCGATAGCCGACGAAGACTCCCTCGCCGTACCGGACGTGACCCTGCTCGCCCGGGAAGTTGAGCCAGCTGGGGGTGTCCTCGAGCCTCAGCGGGATGGTCTCCGCGAGATGACCCGACGGGTTGACGACGCCGAACAGGATGTCGGCGATGGCGCCGCCGCCGGCCTGGCCGAGGAGGAAGGCCTCGACGATCGCGTCCACGTCGTCGTGCCACCCCTCCAGCGACACCACACCGCCGTTGGAGAGCACCACAACGGTTCGGGCGGACGTCTCGGACACCGCGCGGATCAGGTCGATCTGGGCGTCGGGCAGGTGCAGGCCGGAACGGTCGAACCCCTCCGACTCCTCGCGATCGCCGAGCCCGGCGAAGACGATGGCGACGTCGGCGGCGCCGGCGACGGCCACCGCGGCGGATCGCAGCGACTCCGCCTGTTCGGGGGAGACATCGGCGGCCAGCGAGAAGCCCTCCGCGTCGAGAACGCGGATACCGCGGTCGGTCGCCAGGGCGCGGATCTCCTCGAGCGCCCGATCGGTGCGGGTCGGATTGATGTGCGAGCTTCCCCCGCCCTGGAACCGGGGTGTGCGCGCGAACCCGCCGATCACGGCGACCGTCGACGTCGGGCGAAGGGGCAGCGCTCCGTCGTTCTTCAGCAGCACGATCGAGTCTGCCGCCACCTCGCGAGCGAGACGGTGGTGCGCGTCGACGTCGAACTCCTCGCCGGCCTCGGGCCGCAGCGCCGTGAGTGCGAGCACCCGCCGCACCGACTCGTCGACCAGGTCCTCGTCGAGGCGTCCCTCCCGGACCGCTGCGGCGACCTCACGGTCGGTTGTGCCGTCGCTGCCCGGCATCTCCAGATCCATGCCGGCGCGGACGCTCTCGACGCGGTCGCTGACCGCGCCCCAGTCCGAGACCACCGCGCCGGTGAATCCCCAATCGCGACGCAGGACGTCGGTCAGCAGCCACGGGTTGCGGGAGGCGTAGACGCCGTTGACCTTGTTGTAGGCGCACATCACCGTCGCGGGGCGAGCCTCGGTGACGACCCGCTCGAAGGCCGGAAGGTAGATCTCCCGCAGCGTCCGCTCGTCGACGTCGGCGCTGACGCGCATGCGGTCCGTCTCCTGGTTGTTGGCCGCGAAGTGCTTCACGGATGCGCCGGGGCCGGCGTCCTGCAGCCCGGTGACGTGCGCGGCACCGAGGACGCCGGAGACGAGCGGATCCTCCGAGTAGTACTCGAAGTTCCTGCCGCAGAGCGGCGATCGCTTGATGTTCACCCCCGGGCCGAGGACGACCGAGACGCCGAATGCCCGGCCCTCTCTCCCGACGGCCTCGCCCACGGCGGCCGCGAGGGCGGGATCCCAGCTCGACCCGACTGCCACGGCCGGCGGGAAGCACGTCGACGGAAGACTGTCGTTGATCCCGAGGTGATCCGAGTCTCCGTCCTGTCGGCGGATGCCGTGAGGTCCGTCGGTCATCACGAGAGAGGGCACGCCCCGCTCGGCGATGGCCCTGGTGGACCAGAAGTCGCGCCCGGAGAGCAGCGATGCCTTCTGATCGAGCGTCCAGGTCGAGATGTCGAACGTCATGCGGGCACTCCTTCTGAGACGCCGGCGAGCGCGGCGGCGAGGTCTTCCCCGAGGGCATCGGAGGCCCCCGGGACGTATTCGAGCATCGTGGCGACCGACATGAAGGCGGCCTCGGGAGCCGAGCCGTCCAGCGGCACCCCGGGGAAGTGGACGGCGAACGCCTCGGTGAAGGCCCTCCACGCGGCGGGGTGGTCGGCGAGCTCCTTGAGCGTGGAGTCGAGGCTGAAGCTGCGCGCCCGTGCGTGGGCGGGGATCTCGTACGTCCACCGGTGAGCCCCGGCCCCGATCTCGTGGGTCTCGCCCGCGGGGTGCTGGGGCAGGACGACGGTCGCGTCGGTGCCCTCAGGGATCGTCACCTCGACGGACATGGTGATCCCCGAGAGCGACCACGAGACCGTCACATCGCCGAAGGTCGTGGTGTGGCGCAGGCTGGCCGACGTGAGGCCGCCACCGGGGAGCGGAGCGATGCGCATCCGCCGGTACCCGGGCTCCGTCGCGGTCAGCCCGCCGATGGTGCGATGCATCCAGTCGACGACGGCACCCAGCGCGTAGTGGTTGAGCGACGTCATCCCCGACGGGTTGATCGTGCCGTCGGGGCGGATCGAGTCCCACCGCTCCCAGATGGTGGTGGCGCCCATCGTCACCGGGTACAGGAAGGACGGGCAGCCCGTTTCGAGCAGGAGGAGGTAGGCCTCGTCGAGGTGCCCGGTGCGCGAGAGCGCGTCGGTGACGAGGGGTGTGCCGGCGAAGCCCGTCGAGATCCGGTATCCGGCCTTCGCGACGAGGGCGGCGAGGAGGTCGCCCGCGTGCTGCCGCTGCGAGTCGTCGAGGATGTCGAACGCGATGGCGAGCGCGTAGCCCGTGACGGTGTCGCCGCCCACGCGGCCGGTCTCGGTCACATACTCCCGGCGGAAGGCATTGCGCACCCGATCCGCGAGGGCTCGGAACTCCGCGACGTCTTCGGAACGACCCAGGATCTCCGCCGTGTCCGCCATCTCGCGAGTGGTCCGGCAGAGGTACGCCGAGGCGACGAGATGGCGATCCGTCTTCCCACCGGCCGGGTTGTCGATCGGGGCGTCCGGATCCAGCCAGTCGCCGTACTGGAACCCGGTGCTTCACAGTCCGTTCTCATCGAGGAGACCGGCGACCTGGCGGATGAAGGCCGTCATCGAGTCGTACGCGTCGCGGAGGATGCTCGTCTCGCCGTACTCGCGGTAGAGCGCCCACGGCAGGCTGACGGCGACATCGCTCCACAGCGCGGTGGGGGAGGAGGGCGTGGACAGCACGTCCGGGACGACCCAGGGGACGAAGCCGGCCGCCTTCTGCTCGGCCGCGAGGTCGCGCAGCCAGGAGCCGAGAACCCCGCGAACGTCATACAGGAACGCCGCTGTCGGGGCGAACGCGTTGAGGTCTCCCGTCCAGCCCAGCCGCTCGTCGCGCTGGGGACAGTCCGTGGGGACGCCGACGAAGTTGTCCCGCATCGACCACACCGCATTGGAGTGGAGCTGGTTCAGCAGCGGATCGGACGTCTCGAGCCACCCGGTCCGGGTCATGTCCGAGTGCACGACCACGGCGGTGAGCGCCTCGGGCGCGAGCTCGCCCGGCCAGCCCTCGACGTCGACGTAGCGGAAGCCGTGGAACGTGAACCGCGGCTCCCACACCTCGGTCCCGGCCCCGCGGAGGGTGTACCGATCGGTCGCCTGCGCGGTGCGGATCGTCTCGAAGTCGATCTCGCCCCCCGTCATCACCTCCGCGTGGCGCAGCGTCACGGTCGCCCCTGCGGGCCCGGCGACGGTCAGGCGGACCCACCCCGAGATGTTCTGGCCGAAGTCGACGACGGTCCGCCCGGCCGGTGTGCGGATGATCTCGACGGGACGCAGCTCCTCGGTGCGCCGGATCGGCTCGGCCGCCGACTCGGTGAGCGCCTCGAGCGGCCAGTCGAAGCCCACCGCCGGGCGCCACGCAGAATCGTCGAACTCCGCGGCGTCCCACCCCGACGGTTCGAGGCGGGCGTCGAAATCCTCCCCGTCGTAGATGCTGTTGGCGCGCACGCCCCCGGTGGCGCAGCGGAACGTCTGGTCCGTTCCGAGCGTCTGCACCCTCCCATCGGGGTACTCGAGCTCCAGCTCCATCAGGGCGGCGGGCTGATCGGAGTAGTGATGGCGCTTGTTCTCCCAGCCGAGCCTCCCCAGCGCCCAGCCCTGCCCGATCACGGCACCCAGGACGTTCTCACCAGGACGGATCCTGTCGGTGACGTCGTGTGTGCGCACGACCAGCCGGTGCCGGTACGACGTCCATCCGGGCGCGAGCACCTCGTCGCCCACGACCGCGCCGTTCAGGTGCGGTTCGATCAGACCGACGGCAGTGACGCGAAGGGTCGCGCGCGTGGGCTGGTCGGCGAGCTCGAACGGCCGGCGGATGTACACCGCCGGGTCGCCCTCGGCTCCGGCGGGTTCCGGGGTGGTGATGAAGACAGCGGCGGTCATGGGGGTCACGAGTGGCTCCTCTGCAGGACGGGGCGTGGGGGATTCAGCGGACGGAGCGCACGCGGAGAACCGCGAGACCCGCCAGGAGGGTGATGGCCGCGGCGACGAAGTACAGCAGCCCGTAGTTCTTCTCGCCGGCGGCTCCCACCCCGATCCCGAGGAAGACCGGGGCGATGAACGGTGCGACGGCCTGCGGGATCGACACCGCGAACCCGATGATGCCCATGAAGCGGCCGGCTCCCGTCTCCTTCTCGGGGAGGACATCGAGGATCAGCGCCTGGTCGACGGCGGCGAACGCGCCGATGCCGACGGACGTGAGCAGAGACCCGGTGTAGAGCATCGGCAGGTCGGTCGCCATCGCCATCAGCACGGCGCCCGCCGCGAAGATGACGGCGGCGATCAGCACGAAGGCCCGGCGACGGCGGAGCTTGTCGGAGAGGAATCCGCCGCCGATCGCACCGAGGGTCGTGGCGCCGATTCCGAAGACTCCGAGCGTGGCGACGATCGGGGCGACGTCGGCCACCCCGACTCCCAGCCGGGATGCGAAGAAGAAGGCCGTGAAGGTCGTGTTGAGGGTCAGGCCGAAGTAGAACAGGAACCGGCTGAGCCACACCCACGAGAAGTCCGGGTACATGCGGGGGTTGTAGACGTAGTTCGCGAACAGCGATCGGACGGACAGCGCGTCCGCGAACACGGCTCCCCGGGTGTCGGCTTCCTTGGTGAAGAGGATGAACAGCAGCACGAAGACCACGCCCACGGCTCCGGGCAGCAGGAACAGCAGAAGCGGGTCAGCGGCCACCGTGCCGCCGATCACGACACCGAACACCGGCGCGACCTGGGTGGCGAAGCCGGTCAGTCCTGCGACCTTGCCGCGCTGGGACTCGGGCAGCTTGTCGGCCATCGACGTCTGCAGGTTCTGCAGCACCTGGCCCCAGCCGATCTGCGCGAGGATCCAGCCGGCGCCGAGGATCAGCGCGTTGGGGGCCAGAGCCATCACGAGCAGCGACACCACTCCGACCACCATGGCCACGGCCATGAACGGGCGGCGCCGTCCCCACCGCGTGCGCAACCGGTCGCTGAGGGTGCCGAACAGCGGTGCGGTCAGCATGACCACCAGCGCGCCGGATCCGGTGATGAATCCGAGGTACTCGTCGCGTCCGGGGGCGAGCTCGGCGAGCCGGATCGCCAGTGAGATCGCGATCGGGGTGATGAAGGCGACGAAGACGCCGAATTGACCGAGAACCTGCAGCCAGATGTACAGGCCGCTGGCGCGGGGGATCGCCTCGTCCGAGGCGGGACCCACCGCCTCGACGATCGCGGCGGGGGCGAGCGGGAGCGCCTGGGGCGCGGGAGGGGTTGAACCGTCGGGTTCGGTTGCCATGGAGACTCCATTGTCCAGAAGGTGCGGGTGCGCCAGAACTATCGCGTGCTAGCTGCGAGCTCGATGCTATACATGGATAGCTAGAACGTGCAAGTACACCGCGGACACCGGACCGCGGCGGACGCGAGGGGGACGACGGTGGCCACGATCGACGGCCGGCGGGTGACGGCGGCGGACATCGCGCGCGAGGTGGGTGTCTCGCGCGCGACGGTCGGATTCGTCCTGAACGCGACGCCCGGTCAGACGATCTCGGAGGCGACGCGGCGACGCGTCCTGTCCGCGGCGAAGCGCCTGGGCTATCGGCCTCATGTCGCGGCTCAGGCGCTGAGAAGCGGGAAGTCGAGGATCATCCTCCTCGTGCTGCCCGACTGGCCGATCGAGTACAGCATGAACCGGCACCTCGAGGAGGCGTCGATGGTGCTGGACGACGCGGGATACTCGCTGGTCACGATGACCCCGCACCGCGGCGGGCGGTCCCGGCCGCTGTGGGAGACCCTGCAGCCCGACGTCGTCATCGGGATGCTGCCGTTCAGCAGGGAGCGGTACGACGAGATCTCCGGCAGCGGGGTGCCCGTCGTCACGCCGGGGCCGGAGGCCGGCGACGCCGATCTCGACCGGGCGCTCTTCGGGCAGGGCCCCGCCCTGCAGGTGCAGCATCTCGTCGAGCGCGGACGTTCCCGTCTGGCGTTCGCCGCGGAGGCCGATCCGCGCCTCGCATCGCTCGTGTCGTCTCGTCGACGTGTCGCCGACCGCGCGGCGGCCGAGGCCGGCATCGCGCCCATCGCCTGCGAGGACGTCGACGAGCGCAATGCGCTCGACGTCGTCGCGAAGTGGCGCGAGCGGGGCGTCGACGGCGTGGTGGCCTACAACGACGACATCGCCGCGATGGTGGTGGGCGCGGCGCTCCGCCTCGGCCTCCGCGTTCCGGAGGACCTGTCCGTCGTCGGCCATGACGACGCGCCACTGTCGCGGCTGTTCGTCCCGGCGATCTCCACGATCCACGTCGACAACGAGGGCCTGGGCCGCTACTTCGCCTCGATCGCTCTCAGCGCGGCGCAGGGGGAACCGGACCTGGGCGCCGATCACGAGCCGCGCGTCTCCCTCGTCGCGAGGGAGTCCAGCTAGATCGCTGGATAATTGCGAGATGCCGAAGATCTCCGCACCGACCGTGGCCGAGCATCGCGCCACGCAACGCGCCGCCCTCATCAGCGCGGGCGAGGCGGTGCTCGTCGAGTCCGGCCTCGCCGGTGTCACCCCGCGCAGCGTGTGCGAGCGTGCGGGGCTCGGGCGGTCGAGCTTCTACGCGTACTTCCCCACGAAGGATGACCTGCTGGTGGCCATCGCCATCGACGCGATCGAGCGGTGGGACGTCGACATCGAGCGCGAGCTCGCGGATGCCGAGCCGGGGCTGGACGAGCTGCGCCGATTCGTCGACGCGACGATGGCCATGACGGCCGAGGGGCGACACAAGATCGCGGGAGCACTGCGGGAGGCCGACCTCAGCCCCAGCAGCTTCGACGACCTCATGGTGCTGCACGACGCCTTGCTGCGGCCGGTCGTCCGCGTTCTCGAGCACCTCGGCGTCTCGACCGCCGGCAGTGCGGTCATGCTCGTGCAGGGCGTGCTCGGGGCAGGGATCCAGCTGGTCTCGCATGGCAGGGACCACCGCGTCGTCGCGGACGACGTGTACCGCCTCCTGGTGGACGGGATCGCCTGACGATTTGGCCCCCGACGTGGTTGGTGACACACTGTCATCAAGATGCCGACACGGTGTCGGCTACCTCGTCTGGAAGGTGCCATGTTCCTCGCACTGCGCGAACTCCGCTTCGCTCGCGGCCGATTCGCCCTCATGGGCGTGGTGATCGCCCTCATCTCGGTTCTCGTCGTGTTCCTGTCGGGCCTGTCCTCGGGCCTGGTCAACGACGGCGTATCGGGTCTGAAGGCGCTGCCCGCCACGGCCTTCGCCTTCGACCAGGGCACCATGAAGGACAACGCGTTCAGCCGCTCCGTGGTGGGCGAAGAGCAGCTCTCCGCGTGGCAAGACGCCGACGGCATCGCCGCGGCCGAGCCCATGGGCGTCACGATCGTCAACGGCGCAACGGACGACGGCACGCAGATCGACCTGACCCTGTTCGGGGTCGAGCCGGACGGATTCCTCGCCCCCGCCGTGTCGGACGGTGAGGGGCTGGGAGACATCGCCGGCATCGTCGTCTCCGAGCCGCTGCGCGAGGCGGGTGTCGACATCGGCACGGTGGTCACGCTCGACCGGCTCGATCTCGAGCTCACCGTCGTGGGCTTCACGGAGGGGCAGGCCACCTTCGGGCACGTCGACGTCGCCTACCTGCCGGTGCGGACCTGGCAGCTGATCGCCGCCGGCGCGGCCCAGCCCGGGGCCCCCACGGCCGCGCAGCTCGACGCGCTCGACTTCCCGTACTCCAGCGTCGTCGCCCTCCGCGCGGACGACGGGGCGGAGCCCGATTTCGCCGCGCTCGACCAGGACGCGGACACGACCACGATGACGCTCGCCGAGTCGTTCAACGCCTCGCCCGGCTACGAGGCCGAGACGCTCACGCTGACGATGATCCAGGTCTTCCTCTACGCGATCTGCGCGCTGGTGGTCGGAGCCTTCTTCACCGTGTGGACCATCCAGCGCACGCACGACATCGCCGTGCTGCGCGCGGTCGGCGCCTCGAGCCGCTACCTGCTTCGCGACAGCCTCGCCCAGGCGGCGATCCTGCTCGTCGGATTCACGGCCGTCGGCGTCGCCGCCGGCGTGGGGATGGGCGCGGCGATGCCCGACGCGATGCCCTTCGACCTCGAACCCGCACCGATCGCGATCGCGTCCGCGCTCACGATCGGCCTCGGTCTCCTCGGCGCCGCCGTCGCGGTGATCCGCATCGTCCGAATCGACCCGCTTCGCGCCCTGGGAGGACAGCGATGACCACCGACAGCAGCATTCCCGCCCTCGAGATGTCCGACGTCACGCTCGAGCTCGGCGACGGCGACTCCCGCGTCCGCGCCCTCGACGGCGTCTCGCTCACGGTGATGCCCGGCGAGTTCGTCGCAATCGTGGGGCCCTCCGGATCCGGCAAGTCGTCTCTGCTGGCGATCGGCGGGGCGCTGGCGCGACCCGACAGCGGAACGGTCCGGGTGCACGGCACGGATCTGGCCACCCTCTCGCGCGGCGCCACGACCCGGTTCCGCCTGCGCCGCATCGGGTTCGTGTTCCAGTCGGGCAACCTGCTGCCCTCCCTCACGGCCGCCGACCAGCTGCGCCTCGCGGGGCGCCTCGCCGGCAACCGTCGCGTCGACACCGAGCCGCTGCTCGACTCGGTCGGCATGGCTCACCGGGCGGGGCATCGTCCGGGTGAGCTCTCCGGAGGCGAGCGCCAGCGGGTCGGCATCGCCCGCGCGCTGGTGAACGACCCGTCGCTGCTGCTGGTGGACGAGCCCACCGCGGCCCTGGATCGCCGTCGCAGCCACGAGGTCGTCGGCCTCCTCGCGGACCGCGCACAGGGGTCGGGCGTCGCCGTCGTTATGGTCACCCACGACCGCGACGTGCTCGAGCACTGCGACCGCGTCCTCGAGATGGTCGACGGCCGCCTGTCGGCCGTGCTGCCCGTGGCTTGAGCTCGCCCGGGGCCGCCGCATAGCGGCCCCGGGCGCCGGCGGTCAAGCAGTGGCGATCCGGGCCGCCTGGCTGCAGGCTGAAGCCATGGCGACGGAGACGACGGACGATACCCGACTGCGGCGAGCGATCACAGGGCCCCTGCTGTTCGTCTTCATCCTCGGGGATGTGCTGGGCGCGGGCATCTACGCGCTGATGGGCGTGCTGGCGGGTGAGGTCGGCGGTCTCCTCTGGGCCCCCATGCTGCTCGCGCTGCTGCTGGCGCTGCTGACGGCCGGATCGTACGCCGAGCTCGTCACCAAGTACCCCAAGGCCGGCGGCGCCGCGGTGTTCGCCGAGCGCGCGTTCCGCAGCCCCCTCGTGTCGTTCCTCGTCGGCTTCTGCATGCTCGCGGCCGGTGTCGTGAGCGCCGCGGGTCTCGCTCTCGCCTTCGCGGGCGACTACTTCGGCACCTTCTTCGACGTGCCGGCGGCGCCGGTGGCGATCGCCTTCCTCGCGGTCGTCGGCGCGCTCAACGCGCGCGGCATCCGCGAGTCCATGGGGGCCAACGTCGTGATGACCGTCATCGAGCTGAGCGGCCTCGTCATCGTGATCGCGGTCGTCGGGATCTTCGTGGCCGGCGGCGGGGGAGAGCTCTCCCGCGTTATGGAGGCCCCCACCGGCACGAGCGTCGGCATGGCCCTGCTCAGCGGCGCCATCATCGCCTACTACTCGTTCGTCGGCTTCGAGACCTCCGCCAACGTCATCGAGGAGGTGCGCGATCCCCGCCGGTCGTACCCGCGGGCGCTCTTCGGGGCCCTCGCGGTGGCGGGTGCGGTGTACATCCTCGTGGGGCTCGCGTCCGCCATCGCCCTGCCGCCCGCCGAGCTCACCGAGTCGAGCGGCCCGCTGCTCGACGTCGTGAAGGCGAGCGGCGTGGCGGTTCCGGCGTGGCTGTTCAGCCTCATCGCCCTCATCGCGGTCGCCAACGGCGCGCTGCTGACCATGATCATGGCGAGCCGCCTCACCTACGGCATGGCCGACGGCGGCCTGCTGCCCTCGGTCTTCGCCCGCGTGCTGCCCAAGCGTCGGACGCCGTGGGTGGCCATCCTCGCCACCACGCTCGTCGCGATGGCCCTCACGCTGCTCGGCGACCTCGCCATGCTGGCCGAGACCGTTGTGCTCCTGCTGCTGTTCGTGTTCCTGAGCGCCAACGTCTCGGTGCTTGTGCTGCGCCGCGATCGCGTCGAGCACGACCACTTCAAGGTCTGGACCTTCGTGCCGGTGCTCGGCATCGCCTCCTGCATCCTGCTGCTCACGCAGCAGCGGGGCATCGTCTGGCTCTTCGGCGGCGCCCTCGTCCTGCTCGGCGCGGTCCTCTACTTCATCGCGCGGGCGAGCCGCCGCCGGGCGTGACGCTCAGCGCCGGCTGAACGCGCGGCGGGTCACCGCGACGACGCCCCAGACCGCGAGGATCCACGGCCCCGCGACGAGGATCGGATCCAGCCACTGGTGCTTCACGTCGGCGCGGCGGTGGCCGAAGCGCGACGTGATCCCGTGGCGACGGCCCTCGCTGAGGACACCGGTCTGCGTCAGGGGCTGATCCGGGTGCGTGGTGAACAGCGAGCGCAGGTGGCTCTCGATGGCGTCCACGCGGTCGCCGAGCACCAGCAGCAGCCAGTGGGCGGCGCGGCCCTCGCTGTAGCGTGCGTACGCGAAGCGACGGATCGCGCCGGAGAGCCCGTGCAGGGGAGCGGCGGTGCCGAACACCGGCGTCAGACGCGCGTGCTCGATCGAGCGCTCGCGCGGGGTGTGCTCGGGCTGCTGCTCGGGAAGCTCCCAGTGCGCGCCGGTCTCCCCGGGCGCGTAGCGCTGCTTGGGGTACGACGGCCGGTCGGCCGGGTCCACGTCGGCTCCCCATCCGGGGATGCGGGCGCGCAGCTCGTCGGCGGACCAGTGGCGCGGGTCCTCGGCGGTGTACGGCATGTGGCTCTCCTCTTCGTGGATCAGGCGGGTCAGGCGGCGGACGGCACGATGACGGGCTTGATGCAGCCATCGAGCTTCGCCGAGAACATGTGGTATCCCTCGGCGATGTCGTCCAGCGGCAGCCGGTGCGTGATGATGTCGCTCGGGACGATGAATCCGGACTTGATGTGCTCCAGCAGACGAGGCCACTGACGCTTCACGGGGCACTGGTTCATCCGCAGGGTGAGCCCCTTGTTCATGGCGTCGCCGAACTTCACGGCGGAGAACAGCGGGCCGTACGCCCCCATGACCGAGATGTTGCCGCCCTTGCGCACCGAGTCGATGGCCCAGTTCAGGGCGATCGGCGAGCCGCCCTGCAGCTTCAGCTTCGAAGCAGTGATGTGCTGCATGAGGTTGCCGTCGGCCTCGGCGCCGACGGCGTCGATGGCGACGTCGGCCCCCAGGTAGTCG
Organism: Microbacterium phosphatis; assembly: GCF_049177115.1. Classification (GTDB taxonomy): domain Bacteria; phylum Actinomycetota; class Actinomycetes; order Actinomycetales; family Microbacteriaceae; genus Microbacterium; species Microbacterium phosphatis. The sequence continues at coordinate 724,230 of NZ_CP185370.1, forward strand.
GTGGCCTTCTTCAGCGCCACCACGATGTCGTCGTATTCGCCGAAGTGCATCGTCTCGGCGTGCGCGAACTCCCTCGCCTTGGCGAGCCGGTAGTCGAGGTGGTCCACCACGATCACGCGGCCGGCGCCCATCAGCCACGACGACTTCGCGGCGAACAGCCCGATCGGTCCCGCGCCGAACACCACCACGGTGTCGCCCTCGGCTATGTCGCCGAGCTGCGCTCCGAAGTAGCCGGTCGGCAGCGCGTCGGTGAGCATCAGCGCGTCCTCGTCGCCCAGCCAGTCGGGGATCACGCTCGGCCCGACGTCCGCGAAGGGCACGCGCACGTACTCGGCCTGACCGCCGTCGTACCCGCCGCACGTGTGCGAGTAGCCGTAGATGCCGCCGATGGCGGTCGCGTTGGGGTTCACGTTGTGGCAGTTCGAGTACAGCCCCCGGGCGCAGAACCAGCAGGATCCGCAGTACACGTTGAACGGCACCATCACCCGGTCGCCCACCTGCAGGTTCTGCACGGACGGGCCCACCTGCTCGACGACGCCGATGAACTCGTGGCCGAACGTCGTTCCCACGCGGGTGTCCGGCATCATGCCGTGGAACAGGTGCAGGTCGGATCCGCAGATCGCCGCGCGCGTGACGCGCACGATGGCATCATTCGGATGCTCGATCGGCGGCATGGCCTTCTCCTCGACCCGCACCTTGTACGGCCCCCGGTACACCATCGCCTTCATCGCGCCTCCTCATCGTCCACGTGCCCTCCACCCTCCGCGGCGTCGGCGGAGCGAGAAAGACCCTTGCCGATTGCGGGATCGTGTGGTTACGACGACGCCGCGCGATCGGCGGCGCCGTGACAGCGCCGCCACAGGCTCGGGTGGGTGGGCGCGGATCCCTACCGTTCCGACAGGAGAAGTGCTGTCCGACCTGCCATTTTCGAAAGGTAGGGTGTGCCTGTGATCGATACCCTCCGAGCCCGCGGACCCCGTGCGATCGCGACCTTCGCGGGCGCCGGGCTGCTCGCGGGATTCCTCTCCGGCCTCTTCGGCGTGGGCGGGGGGACGGTGATCGTGCCGATCCTCGTGGTGCTCGCCGCCTTCAGCCAGAAGCTCGCGGCCGGCACGTCCTCCGCCGCGATCATCCCCGTGGCCGCCGTGGGCGTCATCTCCTACGCGGCGCAGGGCGCCGTCGACTGGGTCGCCGCGCTGCTGATCTCGATCGGGGCGGTCGTGGGCGCCCAGATCGGCACGCTGCTGCTGCACCGCCTGTCCGAACCGCTGCTGCGCTGGATCTTCGTCGGCTTCCTCGTGGTGGTGATGGTCAGCCTGTTCTTCGTCATCCCGTCGCGCGACGCCGTGATCCACCTGACCTTCTGGTCGGGCGCGGCCCTCATCCTCGCCGGGTTCGTCACGGGGGTGCTGTCGGGCCTCATCGGCGTGGGCGGGGGCATCATCGTCGTCCCCGTGCTGATCCTGCTGTTCGGCGCGAGCGACCTCGTCGCCAAGGGCACCTCGCTGCTGATGATGATCCCGACCACGATCTCGGGCACCATCGGCAACATCCGCCACGGCAACGTCGATCTCGTCGCGGGTCTCGTCGTGGGCGTCGCCGCGTGTCTCACCGCTCCGCTCGGGGCCATCGTCGCGGCCGTGGTCGACCCGCAGCTGGCGAACATCCTCTTCGTGATCTTCCTCGTGCTGATCACCGCGCAGATGACCCAGCGCGCGATCCGCGCCAGCCGCCGCCCGAAGGCCTGACCGGATCGCTCCTCTCGACGCCGCCGTGTCCGGCAGGGAGGATGAAGGCATCCGGAACCGCTCTCAGGAGGCCCGCATGTCCCGCCCACCCGTCACCGTGACCGTCACCGGCGCCGCCGGCCAGATCGCGTACGCGCTGCTGTTCCGCATCGCGGCCGGCGACATGCTCGGCGCGGACGTCCCCGTGCGTCTGCGTCTGCTGGAGATCCCGCAGGCGATCGGCGCGGCCGAGGGCACCGCGATGGAGCTCGACGACGGCGCGTTCCCGCTGCTGGCCGGCATCGACATCACGGACGACCCGCGGGTGGCGTTCGACGGCGCGAACGTCGCGCTGCTCGTCGGCGCCCGCCCGCGCGGGCCGGGCATGGAGCGCGGCGACCTGCTCGAGGCCAACGGCGGCATCTTCGGCCCGCAGGGCGCCGCGATCGAGGCGGCCGCGGCCGATGACATCCGGGTGCTCGTGGTCGGCAACCCTGCCAACACGAACGCGCTCATCGCGCAGCGACACGCGCCGTCCGTGCCGGCCGAGCGGTTCGCCGCCATGACCCGCCTCGATCACAACCGGGCGCTCAGCCGCCTGGCGGCGCATCTGGAGGTGCCCGTGGCCGAGGTGTCGCGGGTGGCCATCTGGGGCAACCATTCCGCGACCCAGTACCCGGACCTCTCCCATGCCCTCGTCGGGGGGACACCCGTGATCGATCGTCTCGACCGATCCTGGATCGAGGACGACTTCATCCCGGGCGTCGCCCGGCGCGGCGCCGCCATCATCGCCGCCCGGGGCGCATCGTCCGCGGCGTCCGCCGCCGGCGCGGCGATCGACCACGTCCGCGACTGGACCCGCGGCACCGCCCCGGGCGACTGGACCTCGGTCGCGCTGCCCTCCGACGGCTCCTACGGAGTGCCGGAGGGGCTGATCTCGTCGTTCCCGGTGACGTCGGACGGCGGCGCCTGGCGGATCGTGCAGGGCCTCGAGGTCGATGCCTTCTCCCGCGCACGCATCGACGCCTCGGTCGCCGAGCTCCGGGAGGAGCGCGACGCCGTCGAGCGCCTCGGCCTGATCTAGCTCCTGAGCGCGGCGGCGAAGCTGCGCACGTTCTCGCCCAGCCGGCGGATGCGCTCGGCTCGGGCCGCCTCGCGGTCGAAGCCGGTGTACGCGAGCGGCGGGAGCTTTCGCACCACGGCCGAGCAGCCGAAGTTCGCGCAGACCAGGGTTCCGACGGTGTCGCCCTTGCGGCCGGCGGGGCCCGCCTTGCGGGCGGCGAAGAACTGCACGTCGTTGGTCAGCGTGACGTCATCGCACCACGAGCACTGCGCCCGCGCGCCGACGCGCTTCTCGGCCTGCTGCAGGAGGACGCCCGCGAGGGATCCGTCCTCCTGCGCGATGACGACGTACGCGCGCTTGGGGAGCTTCGGGTCGACCCAGCCCAGGTAGCTGAGGGCGTCCCAGGAGATCTCGTCGAAGCCCGGCGGCAGGGTGAGGTCGGAGACCTCCTTGCGGCTGGCGTTGAGGAAGGAGGCGCGGATGTCGCGCTCGGTCAGGGGAAGCATGGATGTGTCCTCGATAGGTGTGTGTGAACGCTCGACGGTCGTCGTCGAGCGGAAGGGGGAGTGAGCGCGCTCGGCGCGTCATCCTCTTTCGGCGCGGAACGCGCCGAGGACCTCCTTCGCGCCGAAGGGCGCTCGCAGCACAAGGGACATGCCTCGATCGTACCGATACGCGCTGACCCTAGGCTGGCGGTATGACCGGCGAAGATGCGGCAATCGAATGGGATGAGGCGCGCTCGGCGAACCTCGCGAACTGGGACGAGCGTGTGCCGCTGCACGAGCAGGCGTACGAGCTGGCCGCCTACGACGACCCGGCGCATCTGTCCGACGTGGTGCGCCACGACCTCGCCGCTCTGCGCCCGTTCGCGCCGAGCCTCGAGGGCCTCGACGTCTGCCACCTGCAGTGCCATATCGGCACCGACACCCTGTCGCTCGCGCGCGCCGGGGCGACCGTCACGGGTGTGGACTTCTCGGCCGACGCGCTCGCCTCGGCCGACCGCCTCGCGCGACGGCACGGCATCGAGGCGACCTGGGTGCGCACCGACGTGCCCGACGCGCGCGCCGCGGTCTCCGGCGACTTCGATCTCGTCTACACGAGCATCGGCACCATCACCTGGCTGTCGGATCTCGATCGCTGGGCCGCCCAGATCGCGGGGCTGCTGCGGGCGGACGGGCTGTTCTACATCCGCGACGGGCATCCCGCCCTCTACTCGCTCGACGAGGACGCGCCGGATCTGCGGATCCGGTATCGCTACTTCGCGAACGGGCAGGCGCAGGCCTGGGATGAGGACAGCACCTACGCGGGCGACGGGAAGCTCACCCGCACACGCACCTACGAGTACCCGCACCCGATCTCTGAGGTGGTGAACGCCCTGATCGGCGCGGGCCTGCAGATCCTGCGCCTCGACGAGGACACCACGGTGCCGTGGCTGTTCAGCCCGCGCATGGTCGAGGTCGATGGCGGGTACGCCTGGCCCGAGGAGGAGCGCGACCGGGTGCCATGCACGTTCACGATCATCGCGCGCAAGCCCGCCTGAGCCCTCGCGGCGGCCGAGCGGGAGCCGCTCGTTAGAATCGGGTGGTGCCTGTGAATCCCGAACTGCTCGGACGCGAGTTCCCGCCGACGCCGCCGTATCTGGTCGGCCGCGAGAAGGTGCGCGAGTTCGCCCGCGCCGTGTTCGCCGACGCCCCCGCCCATCACGACCCCGAGGCCGCGCGCGCCCTCGGCTACGCCGATGTCGTGGCGCCGCCGACCTTCGCGATGGTGATCCAGGACCTGACGCTGCAGCAGCTGCTGGGTGAGCCCGACTCGGGCATCGCGCTCGAGCGCACGATCCACGCGAAGCAGGGCTTCCGCTGGACGCGACCCATCGTCGCGGGCGACGAGGTCACCGGCCGGATCACCGTGACGGGCCTGCGCGCCATGGGCGCTGGCGCCATGATCACCAGCGAGACCGAGATCACGGATGCCGAGGGCGGCCACATCGTGACCGCCACGTCGGTGCTGTTGATCGGAGGAGACGAATGACCGAGCTCACCGTCGGCGACGTGATCGCCGAGCGCACCGTGCACCTGACCCGCGAGTCGCTCGTCCGCTACGCGGGCGCCTCGGGCGACTTCAACCCGATCCACTACCGCGACGACGTCGCGAAGCGCGTGGGCCTGGACGGCGTGCTCGCGCACGGCATGCTGACGATGGGCCTGGCGGTCGGCACCATCGGCGAGTGGCTCGGCGATCCGGGTCGCATCATCGACTACGCCGTGAACTTCTCGAAGCCGGTGGTCGTCGACGCCGACGGCGGGGCCGAGGTGCAGGTGTCGGCCAAGGTCGGTCAGCTGGACGACGAGACCGCCCGCATCGACCTCACCGTCAGCTTCGACGGCGTGAGCGTGCTCGGCAAGGCGCAGGTCCGCGTCCGGAGGGCGTGATGCCCGAGGTCGCCCCGATCCCGCTCGCCCGGCTGACCACGCTGCGCGTGGGCGCGGCACCCGCGCGCATGATCGACGCGCACACCCGCGACGAGCTCGTCACCGCGCTGCGCGAGGTTTGGGCCGATCCGGAAGAGCCGTGGTTCGTGCTCGGCGGCGGATCGAACCTGCTGGCGGGTGATGAGCCGTTCCCCGGCACCGTGATCCGGATCCTCACCCGCGGTTTCGCGGAGGTCCCCGGGGCACCCGACGGCTTCGTGCGTCTGCGCGTGGAGGCCGGGCAGAACTGGGACGAGCTCGTGGCGTGGACCGTCGCGCACGGGCTCAGCGGCATCGAGGCGATGTCGGGCATCCCCGGGACCACGGGCGCCGCGCCGATCCAGAACGTCGGCGCGTACGGCCAGGAGATCGTGCAGACGCTCGTCGAGGTCGACCTGATCGACGAGGCGACGGGTGACGTCTCGACCGTACCGGCGTCGCAGCTGGGTCTCGGCACCCGCACGTCCGACCTGAAGCACCACTACGGGTCGGTCGCACCTCGCTCGGCCGTTGTGCTCTCGCTCACCCTCGACCTCGCCCGCGTCGGCCACGATCCGCGCATCGTCGCCGACGACCGCCTGCGCCAGGCCCTCGGGCTGACGCCGGATCAGGCCGTCTCGGTCGCGGAGATCCGCGACAGGGTGCTGGCGATCCGGGCGAGCAAGGGCATGGTCCTGAACGAGCCCGATCCCGATACGCACAGCGCCGGATCGTTCTTCAACAACCCCATCGTCAGCGAGGCGGTGGCCCGCGGGCTGCCGGCGAACGCCCCGCGGTGGCCGCTCGGCCGCATCGACGACGGCGCCACCGTGATCCCGCTGTCGCAGTGGGACGGGCAGCTGCCCGCGCCCCAGCCGGTCGAGCGCGAGGTGAAGGTCAGCGCGGCGTGGCTCATCGAGAACGCCGGCCTGCCGCGGGGATACGGCCTGCCGCGCTCACGGGCCTCGCTCTCGACCAAGCACACCCTCGCGCTCACGAACCGCGGCGGGGCCACGGCCGGCGAGATCGCCGAGCTCGCCCGCTTCGTCCAGAGCCGCGTCGCGTCCGAGTTCGGCATCGTGCTGATGCCCGAGCCCGTGCTCGTGGGAGTCGAGCTGTAGGGCACCGCGCGGCACGAAGGGCCCGGATCCGCGGATCCGGGCCCTTCGTCGTCGGGGGCGGGTCAGCCGAACAGGCGCTGGAGGCGCTGGATGCCCTCGAGCAGCGCGTCGTCGCCGAGCGCGTACGACAGGCGCAGGTAGCCCGAGGGGCCGAAGGCCTCGCCCGGGACGACCGCGACCTCGGCCTCGTCGAGGATGAGGTCGGCGAGCTCGAGCGACGTGGCGGGCGTGCGGCCGGCGACCGTGCGGCCGAGCAGGCCCCGCACGTCCGGGTAGGCGTAGAACGCGCCGAGCGGGTTCGGCACCTCGACGCCGTCGATCTTCGACAGCTCCGAGACGATCAGGCGACGTCGGCGGTCGAAGGCCTCGCGCATCTTCAGCGCCTCGTCCTGCGGGCCGTTCAGGGCGGCCGCCGCGGCGATCTGGGCGACGTTGTTGACGTTGCTCGACAGGTGCGACTGCAGGTTGGCGGCCAGGCCGATGGCGTCGGCGGGGCCGACCATCCAGCCCACGCGCCAGCCCGTCATCGCGTACGTCTTGGCGACGCCGTTGAGCAGCAGCGTCTGACCGGCGAGCTCGGGAACGGCCTCGACGATCGAGACGGCCTTGGCGCCCTCGTAGACGAGGTTCTGGTAGATCTCGTCGCTGATGACCCAGATGCCGTGAGCCAGGGCCCACTCGCCGATCGCCTTCGTCTCCTCGGGCGTGTAGACCGATCCGGTCGGGTTCGACGGCGACACGAACACGAGCACGGTGGTGCGCTCGGTGCGGGCGGCCTCCAGCTGCTCGACGGTGACCTTGTACTCCTGGTCGGCGCCGGCGAAGACCTCGACGGGCACGCCGTCGGCGAGGCGGATCGCCTCGGGGTACGTGGTCCAGTACGGCGCCGGCAGCAGCACCTCGTCGCCGGGGTTCACCACGGCCTGGAACGCCTGGTAGACGGCCTGCTTGCCGCCGTTGGTGACGACGACCTGCGACGGGGCGATCTCGAGGCCCGAGTCGCGGCGGGTCTTCGCCGCGATCGCCTCGCGCAGCACGGGCAGGCCCGCGGCGGGCGTGTAGCGGAAGTTCGCGGGGTTGCTCAGGGCCTCCGCCGCGGCCTCGACGACGAACGCCGGCGTCGCGAAATCGGGCTCGCCGGCGGCGTAGGAGATGACGTCCTTGCCCTCGGCCTTCAGGGCCTTGGCCTTGGCATCCACCTTGAGCGTGGCGGATTCGGCGATGGCGGAGAGCTTGCGGGAGAGAGGAGCGCGGTCGGTCACGGTTACGAGGGTACTGGGGGCGTGCATCGGCCCGAAACCCGCCCGCTGTACCGTCGCCCCGCCGCGCGGGCTCCCCGTATGCTGAACACCGTTCAGTGCGAGGAGGTGTCATGAGGCCAGGCCGGCTCGTGCCGATCCGCGAAGACGCCCCCGGGCTCGTCGTCGAGCGGATCCTCGCCGTGCGCGCCGCGGGCGCCGTCCCTCTGGTGGGCGATCCGCGATGGTCGGCGGCGCACTGGCAGAGCGTTGTGGATGCCGCCGAGGCGGCGACACCCGACCCGGACATCGCCTGGGCGGCCGTCACGAGTGGAAGCAGCGGCACACCCCGCATCGTGCTGCGCACGGCCGCGTCGTGGAGCGACTCGTTCCCCGTGATCGCGGGCCTGCTCGGTGCGGGTCCGGATGACGCCGTCGCACTGCCGGCACCGCCCGTCTCGTCGCTCACGCAGTTCTCGCTGGCGCACGCTGCCGACGGCGGGCCGCGCGCCCTGCTGCCCCGCGGCCGGGCCCTCGTGGCCGTCGACTTCGCCGACGCCACCTGCTTCCACGGCACCCCGCACGCCCTCCGCGCCCTGCTCGACGCCGGGGCGCCGCCCCGCCTGCGCGCGGCGCTCGTGGGCGGCTCGCACCTCGATCCGGCGCTGCGCGCGCGGGTCGAGGCGGCGGGCGTTCGCGTCGTCTCCTATTACGGCGCGGCGGAGCTGTCGTTCGTCGCTGCCGACCACGGCGAGGGCCTGACGCCGTTGCCGGGTGTCGAGGCCGAGATCCGTGGCGGCGAGCTGTTCGTGCGCTCGCCCTTCGCGGCCGCCCGCTACCTCGACGGACCGCTTCGCCGCCAGGGCGACTGGATCGCATCCGGTGACCGCGCCGAACTGCAGGGCGGGCGCCTGCGGCTGCTCGGCCGCGTGGACGACGCGATCCTGTCGGCCTCGGCGACCATTGTCCCGGAGGAGGTCGAGGCGCAGCTGCGCACGCTGCCCGGGGTGCGCGACGCCGCCGTGATCGGGCTGCCGCATCGCCGTCTCGGGGCCCTCATCGCCGCGGTGATCGAGCCGGATCCCGCGCTCTCTCCCGTCATCGCCGAACTGCGCGCCGCGGCGGCCCTGGCCCTCGCGCCGGCGCACCGGCCGCGACGCTGGTACACCGGCGTGCTGCCCCGCACCGCGGCCGGAAAGCCCGCCCGCGCCCGGATCGCCCGCGAGGTCGCGGCGGGGGAGTGGCCGCGCCTTGGCTGAGCCGCAGGCCGATCCCGTGATCGTGGCGGCCCGCCGCACGCCGATCGGCGTCCGCGGCCGGTCGCTGGCCGGCCTCGAGGTCGCCGACCTCGCCACCGCGGTGATCCGAGCCGCTCACGCCGACGCCGAGGTCGCGCTGGGCCGTGGCGTGGATGTCGCCGACGTCGTCCTCGGCAACTGCATGGGCCCGGGCGGCAACCCCGCGCGCGTGGCCGCCCTGCAGGCGGGACTCGGCGTCCACGTTCCCGGATCGACCGTCGACCGCCAGTGCGGCAGCGGTCTGGCCGCGATCATCGACGCCGCGAACGGCGTGCGCGTGGACGGACGGGCCCGCATCGCCGGCGGCGCCGAGAGCGCGTCGACCGCGCCGGTGCGCTCGCGCGACGGCGTCGCCTACCGGCAGGCGCCGTTCGCCCCCGAGGGGTTCGGCGACCCGGACATGCTGGCGGCGGCCGAGGCAGTCGCCGCCTACGACGTGATCACCCGCGAGCGTCAGGACGCGCATGCCGCCCGCAGCCACGCGCGTGCCCTGGCCGCCCGGGACGCGGGGCGCTTCGCGGCCGAGGTCGTCGAGCTCGGCGGGATCCGCGATGACGACGGCATCGGCGTGCGGCCCTCGGTGCTCCCGCGGCTGAACCCGCTCTTCGCCGGCGGCACGGTGACGCCCGGCAGCGCCACGCGCGTGAGCGACGGGGCCGCGGCCGTGCTGATCGCCGCGGGAGCCGCGGGCACCGGCCGCGGGCTGGCGATCCGCGCCCAGGCGATCGTGGGCTGCGACCCGGCCCTCCCCGGGATCGGCGCGGCCCCCGCCGTGCAGGCGGCGCTCGGGTCGCTGGGGCTCGGTGTCGGTGACGTGCAGGCGTTCGAGGTCGTCGAGGCGTTCGCCGCGCAGAGCCTCGCGGTGCTCTCCCGCATCGGCATCGACGACGACGACGATCCCCGGGTCTGCGCCGACGGCGGGGCGCTCGCGCTCGGGCACCCCTGGGGGGCCAGCGCCGCCGTGGCGGTGGTGCGTCTGTTCAGCCGACTGGTGCGTCAGCCCGCCCGCGGATCGCTCGGCGTGGCCGCCGCCTCGGTGGGCGGCGGGCTCGGCGTCGCGCTCGTGGTCGAGTCGGTCTGACGCGGCCGCGCGTGCGCGCGCCCGTGCCCCGGGCGGCCTGAGGGGATGCCCCGAACACGCGCGGGAGTCGACCGTGGTTCGCCGCCGCTCAGACCATGTCGTATGCTTGGGAGTGCAGTAGTTGTCTGCATTCTTTCGCTGTGCCCGGGATCCGGGTGCATCAGGATGAAGGCGACCCAGGGGTCCCCGGATCTCTAGGGCGGTAGCTCAATTGGCAGAGCAGCGGTCTCCAAAACCGCAGGTTGCAGGTTCGATTCCTGTCCGCCCTGCGCGTCAGCATCAGCTGACTCACGAAAGGCAGTCAATGGTCCAGGACGCAGCAAGCGGCGACATCGTCGCGGCAGGCACGACCGGCGAGAAGAAGCCTGGCTTCTTCGCTCGGATCGTGATCTTCTTCCGCCAGGTCATCGCCGAGCTCCGCAAGGTCGTCACCCCGACCCGGTCGGAGCTGCTGAAGTTCACCGCGGTCGTGCTCGGCTTCGTGCTCGTCATGATGGGCCTGGTCTATGGTCTCGACTACGTCTTCACGTGGGTCGCGCAGGTCGTCTTCGGAGTCCCCGCCTGATCTGACGCAAGCTCGATCTGTCCAACAGGCAGAGGGGCACGCGGATGAGCGCACGTTCATCCGTCGCGTGAACGGAAGAGATGGACGCCAGTGTCTGAAAAGCACGTCGACGACGCCGATTGGGCCCCCGCTGCCGAGCAGTCCAGCGAGGAGGACGAAGCCCAGGAGGGCAACGTCCTGTACGCGGATTCCCACTCGAGCGACTCCGCAGAGCACCTCGCGATGCACATCGATGAGGATGCCCCCGCCGAGGTCGAGACCGAGGACCTGAGCGACGAAGACATCGAGATCGACGACCCGGAGGCTGACGCGATCGTGAACGACGCACTGCACATCGACGAGACCGAAGAGGTCGAGGCGGCCGCCGAGGTCCTCAACGACTCCGCCGCGGAGGAGCAGGCCGAGGCCGCCGCCGCCGCCGCCGAGGAGATCCAGCCGTACGACGGCCCGGACGTGAACGGCGACGACGAGGACGCCGAGCCGACCGACGCCGAGTCGGCCGACGAGGACGCCGACGAGGACGAGGACTCCGCCGAGTCCGACGACCCGTACGAGGCCTTCCGCGCCGAGCTCCGCTCGCTCGAGGGCAAGTGGTACGTCATCCACTCCTACGCCGGTTTCGAGCGCAAGGTGAAGGCCAACATCGAGCAGCGCAAGTCGACGCTCGAGGTCGAGGACGACATCTACCAGGTCGAGGTCCCGATGGAGGACGTCGTCGAGATCAAGAACGGCCAGCGCAAGATGGTCACCCGCGTGCGCATCCCGGGCTACGTGCTCGTGCGCATGGAGCTCAACGAGGACACCTGGTCCGTCGTGCGCCACACGCCGGGCGTCACGGGCTTCGTGGGCAACGCCCACAACCCCACGCCGCTGCGCTTCGAAGAGGCCTTCAATATGCTGAAGCCGCTCGTCGAGATCAAGGAGGCGCAGGCGCAGGCCAAGTCCGGCTCCCCGAAGGGCCAGGGCGCACAGGCCCGCGTTCTCACCGCCGAGGTCGACTTCGAGATCGGCGAGACGATCACGATCAAGGAGGGCTCGTTCGCGGGTCTTCCCGGTTCGATCAGCGAGATCAAGCCGGAGAGCGGCAAGCTCACCGTCCTCGTCTCGCTCTTCGAGCGCGAGACCCCCGTCGAGCTGTCGTTCGACCAGGTCACCAAGATGGTCTGACGGACGCGTCCGTCACGTCGCAGAGCCGGCTCCCTCGGGGGCCGGCTCTCGGCCGTCTCTGGTACGATCTATTGGTTTGCGCCTCGTCTGCGCGAACGACACCGCTGCAGGAAGCTCCGGATCATCCGGCGCGGTCCTGTGCGCGGGAGAGCGGATGCAACCGGCATCCGTTCGATGAGAGGAAGAGGAAATGGCACCTAAGAAGAAGGTGACCGGCCTGATCAAGCTTCAGATCAACGCCGGTGCAGCCAACCCGGCGCCGCCGATCGGTCCCGCCCTGGGTCAGCACGGCGTGAACATCATGGAGTTCTGCAAGGCGTACAACGCGGCGACCGAGTCGCAGCGCGGCAACGTCATCCCCGTCGAGATCACCGTCTACGAGGACCGCAGCTTCACGTTCATCCTGAAGACGCCCCCGGCCGCCGAGCTGATCAAGAAGGCCGCCGGCGTGCCCAAGGGCTCGTCGACGCCGCACACCGTCAAGGTCGCGAAGCTCACCAAGGAGCAGGTCCTCGAGATCGCGAAGACCAAGACGCCTGACCTGAACGCGAACGACCTCGAGGCCGCCTCGAAGATCATCGCCGGCACCGCCCGCTCCATGGGCATCACGGTCGAGGACTGAGGGAGATAACGATCATGGCTACCAAGTCCAAGGCTTTCAAGGCTGCTGTCGAGAAGATCGACGCCAGCAAGCTCTACTCGCCCACCGAGGCCGTCGCGCTCGCGAAGGAGACCGGTTCGGCGAAGTTCGACTCGACCGTCGAGGTCGCGCTGAAGCTCTCCGTCGACCCGCGCAAGGCCGACCAGATGGTGCGCGGCACCGTCATGCTCCCGCACGGCACCGGCAAGACCGCCCGCGTCATCGTGTTCGCGAACGGTCCGGCCGCTGAGGCCGCCATCGCCGCGGGCGCCGACGAGGTCGGCGGCGCCGAGCTCATCGAGAAGGTCGCCGCCGGCTGGACCGACTTCGACGCCGCTGTGTCGGTGCCGGAGCTCATGGGCCAGGTCGGTCGTCTGGGTAAGGTCCTCGGCCCCCGCGGCCTGATGCCGAACCCCAAGACCGGCACCGTGACCCCCAACCCGGCCAAGGCCGTCGAGGAGATCAAGGGCGGCAAGATCGAGTTCCGCGTCGACAAGCACGCCAACGTGCACTTCATCGTCGGCAAGGTCTCGTTCGGCGCCGAGCAGCTGGGTGAGAACATCCAGGCCGCTCTCGACGAGATCGTCCGCCTGAAGCCGTCCTCGTCGAAGGGCCGCTACATCCAGAAGGGCGCCGTCTCGACGACCTTCGGTCCCGGCATCCCGCTGGACGTCAACAGCATCGCCTGACGCTCACGCGACTAGCGAGAAGGCCCCCACCGCGAGGTGGGGGCCTTCCTGCGTCTGGGGGCGTCACGCGCTGGGGTGCACCTCGAAGGAGTCGTGGAGCGGGGTCGCGAACGCCCCGCCCGCGGTCTCCATCGACCGCACCTCCGCGCCCGCCGGCCCGTGCTCCATCCAGGCGAGGGCGGTGTCGACGGCTACCGGATCGCCGACGAGCACGGCCTCGACCGCGTCGTCCCGGCGATTGCGGACCCATCCGGTGATGCCGAGCTTCTGCGCCTGCTCGCGCAGTCCGTAGCGATAGCCCACGCCCTGCACCCGCCCGTGGACGATCACATGCACATGTCTCATCTCGGCCTCCTCCGTCGATCGATGACGCCTGGGACCATATGGTCCCGCGCGGCGTGCGCCGGCGGAAGGGGGCGCGTCAGGCGAAGGCGAGGCCGGCGGCGAGGGCGAGCATCGCGACGGCGATGAACGCGTCCAGGATCCGCCACGCGCGGGGCGAGCGCAGCCAGCGGGCGGCGTACCGCGCGGCCACCGTGAGGAACGCGAACCAGATGACGCTGCCGAGGATGGCGCCCGCGCCGAACAGCCAGCGCATCTCGTCGTAGCCCGCCGAGACCGATCCGATCAGGAACACCGTGTCGAGGTAGGCATGGGGGTTCAGCCAGGTGATGGCCAGGCACGACAGGATCGCCGGCACCAGGGTCCGGGTGGGCGCGACGACGGCGACGCGGTCCGTGCGCACGAGCGTGGCGACCCCGCCCGTGCCGGGGGTCTCGTCGACGGGGGAGGGGGCTGCGGGCTCAGCGACCACCAGCGCCTCGCCGCTCGGGCGCCACACGCGCCAGGCGGCGGAGAGCGCGTAGACGAGCAGGAACGCGACGCCGAACCAGCGCACGACGTCGAACAGCCAGGGCACGTGGCGCACCACCACACCGAAGCCGGCGACACCGGCGGTGATCAGCAGGGCGTCGCTGACGATGCAGATGAGGGCCAGGATCACCACATGCCGACGCTGGATCCCCATGCGCAGAAGGAAGATGTTCTGCGCTCCCGGCGCGATGATCAGCGAGAGGGTGAGGCCGAGTCCGGCGGCGAAGGCAGTGAGCACGGATCGACGTTACGAGCGGGCGTGAGATGATCCAAAGCGACGTTCAGGATTCTTGATCAGGTTAAGGAGCGCTTCATCATGTGGATCGCCCCCGATCTCGCCGCGACCGTGGCGGCGGTCGTCGACGAAGGCAGCCTCGAGGGCGCCGCGCGCGCCCTCCGGATCACGCCGTCGGCGGTGAGCCAGCGGCTGCGGACCCTCGAGGGGCAGCTGGGCCGCGTGCTGCTCGTCCGATCGAAGCCCGCGCGGGCCACCGAGGCCGGAGCCGTTGTGGTGCGGCTCGCCCGCCAGTACGCGCTGCTGGGTCACGACGCGGGGCTCGAGCTGGGGCTGGAGGGGCCGGGACGCATGCACGTACCCATCGCGGTGAACTCCGACTCGCTCGCCACCTGGTTCCTGCCGGCGCTCGAGCCGGTGATCCACGCACACGACATCGCGCTCGAGCTGCATCGGGACGACCAGGACCGCACGATCGAGCTGCTCGAGGCCGGCACGGTCACGGCGGCGGTGACGTCGCAGCGCGACCCCATCGCCGGATGCGCGGTGACCGCGCTGGGGGCCACGCTGTACGAGCCGGTGGCCTCGCCCGGGTATATGGAGCGCTGGCTGCCCGCGGGATCGACGCTCGATGCCCTCTCGGTGGCCCCCGTGGTCGACTACGACCGCACCGACGACCTGCAGACGCAGTGGATCGTCGAGCGGGGGGTCGATCCGTCCCGCCCGCCCCGGCACTACGTGCCCGGATCCGAGGACTACGCCACCGCGATCCGGCTCGGCTTCGGGTGGGGGCTGCTGCCGCCGATGCAGGCCCAGGCCGCCCTGGAGTCGGGGCGCCTGGTGCGCCTGGACGGCCCGACGATCTCGGTGCCGCTGTACTGGCAGCAGTGGAACCTGCGCTCGCCGCTCCTCACCGACATCCGGGAGGCCGTGGTGGCCGGCGCGCGGGCCGCCCTCGAGCCCGTCTGACGCCTGCATGCGGCGTGTCGCCCGGCCGGGTGCGGGCTCTCCGAGCGTCGTCCGGCGTTGCTCCGGCTCGCTGTCGGGGGCCGGGGTTAGGGTCATCAGGTGACGCCCGAACTCGAAGCCCGGATCCTCGCGGACTCCCGCGATCGGGTCGGCTGGCTCCGGGCGCGGGCGCGAGGCATCACCGCCACCGACGTCGCGAACCTGACGAGCTCGACCTCGATCATCCGCGCCGCGGACCAGAAGCTGATGGGCTCTCGTTTCTCCGGCAACTCGTACACCGAGCACGGCCGCCGTCGCGAGCCCGAGATCGCCGCGTGGGTGGCCGCCACTCACGGCATCCAGCCCTCGAGCGCGCTGTTCCACGCCGTGGTCGAGAAGCGCCACCTCGCCACCCCCGACGGCGTCGGCGTCGACGGGCAGGGCCGCGTCTCGCTCGCCGAGATCAAGACGACGAACAAGGCGTTCCGCTCGATCCCGCGCACCTACCTGCGCCAGATCTGGTGGCAGCAGCACGTGACGGGTGCCGAGCGCACCCTGTTCGTGTGGGAGGAGCATCGCGACTTCCAGCCGGTCCACGACGAGCCGAAGTGCCTGTGGGTCGACCGCGACGACCGCCAGATCGATCAGCTCGTCCGACTGGCCACGGGCCTCATCGACGAGCTCTATCACCGCACCACGGGCAAGGCGCGGCCGGAGCCCGCCGCCGCGCCCGAGCCGGAGCCCGTCCCGGTCTCGAACCGCGCGCGTCTGCGCGAACGCGACATCTTCCGCGCGCTGGCGCTGTCGGACTGACCTCCCCGCCCGCGTCCGGGGGCACCGCTCGGTCGTGGTAGAGTTGGCGAAGCCGAAGACCGCCGGTCATCGTCATGCGCTTGCGCGAGACGACCGAAGCACTGCATCGCAGGGGCCCGCGCAGGTGTCACGAACGAAATCCGAATCAGGATCCACGCTCCGTGCGCTTGCGCCGGAGCGTTTTGCGTTGTGTGGGTGGTCTGCGGTCGATGTCTCACCTCCGTGAGACATCCCGTACACATCAAGGAGTGGACCATGGCGCAGAAGGATGCATCGGTCGCCGAGCTCACGAAGAACTTCGAGAACTCGAACGCCGTCCTGCTGACCGAGTACCGCGGTCTGACGGTTGCCCAGCTCAAGCAGCTGCGCAACAGCATCCGTCAGGACGCGGACTACGCCGTGGTGAAGAACACGCTGACGAAGATCGCGGCGAACGCCGCGGGCTTCGACTCGCTCGACGACAGCCTCAAGGGCCCGTCGGCGATCGCGTTCGTGCACGGAGACTTCGTCTCCACCGCGAAGGCCCTGCGTGACTTCGCCAAGGCCAACCCGCTTCTCGTGATCAAGGGCGGTGTGTTCGAGGGCAAGGCCCTCAGCGCCGACGAGGTCAACACCTACGCTTCGCTCGAGAGCCGTGAGGTTCTGCTGGCGAAGGCCGCAGGCATGATGAAGGCGACGATGGGCAAGGCTGCCGCCACCATCGACGCTCTTCGCGAGAAGCTCGAGGGCGCTGAGGCTGCGTAAGCAGTCCGCGCTCGACCCACAAACCCCGTTTAACTAGGAGATACATCATGGCGAAGCTCACCACTGAGGAGCTGCTCGAGCAGTTCGCTGACCTGACCCTCATCGAGCTCAGCGAGTTCGTGAAGGCCTTCGAGGAGAAGTTCGAGGTCACCGCTGCTGCCCCCGTCGCCGTCGCCGGTGCCGGTGGCGCCGCCGCCGAAGAGGTCGAGGAGAAGGACTCGTTCGACGTCGTCCTCGAGGCCGCCGGTGACAAGAAGATCCAGGTCATCAAGGCCGTCCGCGAGCTCACCTCGCTCGGTCTCGGCGAGGCCAAGGCCGTCGTCGACGGCGCCCCCTCGGTCGTGCTCGAGGGTGCGAACAAGGAGGCCGCTGAGAAGGCCAAGGCCACCCTTGAGGAGGCCGGCGCTTCGGTGACCCTCAAGTAATTCCCTTCGCGGAATTCCTTGCGGCTCGGTTCACCGAGCAGGCTCGATCCGGCAACGGATCACACGAAGGCCCCGGGAGAGATCCCGGGGCCTTCGTCATGCGCTGGGTGAAGCGCAACCCCGTTGTGCAGACTCGGCCCCTGTGAATACGGTGAGGATACGGTTCCTCACATCGGCCTCCGGGCCGACACAGCAGATGGGAGCAGACGATGTCGACTGCACAGCGTAAGAAGATCCTTCTCTCGACCGGGGCATTGAGTGTCGCCGCGCTCGCCCTCGCCGGCTGCACCGCCGGTCCGGGCGCCACGGGCGGCGGCGGGGGCGGCGGAGACGGCGACGGGGGAGGCGGCGGCGACGCCACCGTCACCGTCTACGGCACGATCGTCAACGCCGAGCAGGAGCTCCTCGAAGAGTCGTGGGCGGACTGGGAGGAAGAGAACGGTATCGACATCCAGTACGAGGGATCGCAGGAGTTCGAGGCGCAGATCGCCGTGCGCGCGCAGGGAGGCAACCCGCCCGACCTCGCGATCTTCCCGCAGCCGGGTCTGCTGGCCGACATGGCCGGCCGCGGCTACCTGCTCGAGGCCCCCGAGGGTGTCGTCAAGAACCTCCGCGACAACTGGGCCGAGGACTGGGAGGGCTACGCCTCCGTCGGCGACAAGATCTACGGCGCGCCCCTGATGGCCAACGTGAAGGGCTGGGTCTGGTACCAGCCGTCCCTGTTCAAGGAGAACGGCTGGGAGGTCCCCACCAGCTGGCAGGGCCTTCTCGACCTCACCGCCGAGATGCAGTCGACCCTCGGCACCCAGCCCTGGTGCGCGGGCTTCGGCTCGGACGCGGCCACCGGATGGCCGGGCACCGACTGGATCGAGGACATCGTCCTGCGCCAGAGCGGGCCCGACGTCTACGACCAGTGGGTCGCGGGCGACGTGCCCTTCACCGACCCGCAGATCCAGTCGGCCTTCGACGAGGCGGCCAAGGTCCTGCTCAACCCCGACTACGTCAACGCGGGATTCGGTGACGTCGCCTCGATCGGCACCGTGCCGTTCGGCGATGTGGCCAACGCGCTCGTCTCGGGCGACTGCGCCCTGAGCCACCAGGCCTCCTTCCTCGACGGCTTCATCGTCGACGCGGGCGGCGAGGTCGGCCCCGACGCCGACGTCTGGGCGTTCATGCTTCCCCCCGTGGACGAGAACGCCGAGGGATCGGTCGTCACCGGTGGCGGCGAGATCGTCGGCGCTTTCAGCGACGACGAGGCCGTCGTGAAGGTGCAGGAGTACCTCTCCAGCCCCGAGTGGGCCAACTCCCGCGTCTCGCTGGGCGGTGTGATCAGCGCCAACAAGGGTCTCGACCCGGAGAACGCGCAGAGCCCCATCCTCCAGGAGGCCATCAAGGTGCTGCAGGACGAGGGCACCACGTTCCGCTTCGACGCCTCCGACCTGATGCCGTCGGCTGTCGGCACCGGCTCGTTCTTCCAGGGCATGCGCGACTGGGTGAACGGTTCGCCGACTCCCGAGGTTCTCGAGCAGATCCAGTCCGCCTGGCCCGCCGAGTGATCCGGCCCGAATAGGGACCGGACTCAGTCATGGCTGGTTTTCTGACCTGGCTGAGCACGCTGTCACCGTGGCTCGAGATCCCGATCATCATCGGGGTCTTCGTAGCCGCGGTGGCCGTGCTGCTCTTCTTCATCGAGGTCGCCCCTCGTGAGGGCCGCGTGTTCACCATCATCCGGCTGGCGGCATGCATTCTGCTGCCGCTCGGGGTGATGTGGCTCCTGCAGTCGTACACGTGGGCGATCATCGCCGCGGGTGTTCTCGGGGCGCTGTTCTTCTGGCTCGACCTCCGCTCGCGCGGGGGAGTGGGATCCCTGTTCCAGCTGTTCGGATTCGTCGCCCCGGCGCTGATCCTGCTGCTGATCGGACTGGTGTTCCCCGTGATCCAGACCTTCGGCGCGTCGATGCTCAACTCCCGCGGCACCACGTTCGTGGGGCTCGACAACTTCGTGTGGATCTTCACCCAGCCGCAGGGCATCCGGACGATCGTCAACACGATCGTGTGGGTGCTGATCGCGCCGATCGCCTCGACCGTCATCGGTCTTGTGTACGCGTACTTCATCGACAAGACGCGGGGTGAGAAGGTCTACAAGATCCTCGTGTTCCTGCCGATGGCGATCTCGTTCGTGGGCGCGTCGATCATCTGGCGCTTTATGTACACCGCTCGCCCGGCCGACGCCGAGCAGATCGGATTCGTCAACCAGCTGATCGTGTGGCTGGGCGGAAGCCCGGTGCCGTTCCTGCAGGTGGAGCCGTGGAACACGCTGTTCCTGATCATCGTGTTCGTCTGGATCTACACCGGCTTCGCGATGGTCGTGCTGTCCGCGGCCATCAAGGGCGTGCCCACCGAGCAGCTCGAGGCCGCCGAGCTCGACGGCGCGAACGCCTACGAGCGGTTCATGAACGTGGTGGTGCCGGGCATCCGGCCCTCGCTGATCGTGGTCCTCACGACCATCGCCATCGCGTCGATGAAGATCTTCGACATCGTCCGCACCATGACAGCCGGTGCGAACGACACGTCGGTGATCGCGAACGAGATGTACCAGCAGTTCCGCAGCTTCGAGGCCGGTCGCTCGGCCGCCTACGCGGTGGTGCTGTTCATCCTCGTGCTGCCGCTGGTCATCTACAACGCGCGACAGCTCAAGGCACAGAGGGAGGCGCACTGATGACCACAACGACTCCGCCGATCACGACACAGGGGCTCACGACGGGCAAGGCCTCCCGCAGGCCCGCGCTCGGCGATGCCAAGCGGCGCCTGACGTCGCCGTGGGCCACGATCGCGGCCATCATCATCGCCGCGATCTGGACGGTGCCGACCTTCGGCATCCTGGTCTCGTCGTTCCGCCCGCGGGTGGAGATCCAGACCACCGGCTGGTGGACGGCCCTTCAGAACTGGGGCTGGACGACCGAGAACTACACCGAGGCGCTGAACACGGCGACCGGCGGTCTGACGATGCTGCAGGCGTTCGTGAACTCGTTCGCGATCACCCTGCCGGCCGCGATCATCCCGCTGATCATCGCGACGCTCGCCGCGTACGGCTTCGCGTGGATCGACTTCCGCGGCAAGAACCTGCTCTTCGTGGGCGTGTTCGCGCTGCAGATCGTGCCGATCCAGATGGCGTTCATCCCGCTGCTGCAGCTGTTCTCGCGCGGCGAGCTGTTCGGTGTGCCCGTGATCCAGGCGTTCGGGTCGGCCGGCTACGCGCAGGTGTGGATCGCGCACACGATCTTCGGCCTTCCGCTGGCGATCTTCCTGCTGCACAACTTCATCGCGCAGATCCCCGGCGAGGTGATCGAGGCCGCGCGGGTCGACGGTGCGGGGCACGGGCAGATCTTCTTCCGGATCATCCTGCCGCTGAGCATGCCGGCGATCGCGTCGTTCGCGATCTTCCAGTTCCTCTGGGTATGGAACGACCTGCTGGTGGCGCTGATCTTCGCCGACGGCAACGTGGCCCCGATCACGAAGCTGCTGGCGCAGATGACCGGATCGCGCGGTGAGGACTGGCATCTGCTCACGGCCGGTGCCTTCATCGCGATCATCGTGCCGCTGCTCGTGTTCCTCTTCCTCCAGCGCTATTTCGTGCGAGGCCTGCTCGCGGGTTCCGCGAAGGGCTGAGCAGAGGGAGGGCATCGAGGGCCCCGGGAGCTGCGGCTCCCGGGGCCCTCTTGCATCGCGCGCGGGGCGGTGGCAGCGCTGACGACTCAGCCGCAGGAGAGGCGGTCGTGGATGGCCTCGAGGGCCTGCACCTCGCGGGCCTGCGACTCGCCCATCCCCTCCGCCGTGCGCAGCACCCGCGGGTCGCTGCCCAGGCGCTGGATCGCGTCGACCATCTGGATCGCGCCGGTGTGGTGGCGGATCATCAGGTCGGTGAAGAGGCACTCCTGCGCGACGCCGGTGGCGGCGCGCAGGTCGGCGAGCTCGGCGTCCGAGGCCATGCCCATCTCGGCGCGCAGCTCGTCCTCGCTCTGCTCCGCACCGGTGCCATGACCGCCGTGGCCCTCGTCCTCGGCCATCCACGCCATCAGCGGCTCGGATCCGAGCTGCGGCACGCCCCAGTCCTGGATCCACCCGAACATCTGGCCGGCCTGCTGAGACTGCGCGGTGGCGATGTCGTAGGAGATCAGTCGCAGATCCTCGTCATCGGTGGTGCGATACAGCACCAGGGCCATCTCGACGGCCTGCGCGTGATGCACCTGCATGTCGCGCGCGAAGCCGATGTCGGCCGCGTTCGGGCCGGGGTCGACGTCGCCGAAGGTCGAGAAACGACCGCCCGCGAAGGCGAGACCGGCGACCAGCACCGCACCCAGCGCGATCAGCGGCCAGCGGCGCCGGGGCGTCTCGGCGGTCACGGTCAGACCTTGCCGGGGCCTTCGATGCCCGTGCACGAGGCGCCGAGCTCGGGGGCGGTGCCGCCCTGCCAGTACTCCTCGATGAACTGCGCGATGCGCGGGTCGGAGACCTCGTCGACCTTGAGCTGGTGCTCCCAGGCGCTCACGGCGATCGGCGAGTCCAGACCCGGGTACGGCGAGACGATCGCGTACGTGCGCGGGGCCAGGTCACGGAGGGCGTCGAGGTCGGCACCCGTCACGAGCTCGGGGTCGTAGGTGATCCAGACCGCGCCGTGCTCGAGGGCGTGCACCGCGTACTCGTTCTGCTGCGGCTCGTCGTAGACGGCGCAGGTGAGCCACGCGTTGTTGTGCGGGCCTCCGGCGGGCGGATCCTGCTCGTACTCGACGGTGCCCTCGACGTGCTGCGCGCCCTCGAACTCGAACGTCTGCACGCCCTCGATCTCGGCGCCCTCGCTGCCCGGCTTGTAGGTCTTCGGGGCGGTGACCAGCGAGAAGACGATGAGCGCCGCGACGACGAGCACGGCGACGGCGCCGAGAACCCACCACAGCAGCTTCGTGCGCTTGCGCTTCGAGAGCTGGCGCTGGTACTCGACGAGCTTCTCCTGACGCTTCGCCTCGCGCTGCTGCTTCACGGTCTGCTCGGCCTCGGCGCGACGCGCGGGATTGCCGGAACGATTCTCGGGGGACACACCAAGATCCTATTCGGCAGCATGCAGATGGCTCCTCGATTTCCCCCCGGATCGGCCTGGGAGATCCCTATGCCGATTAGGATCGAGGGTGCCCGATTTCCCCCACACGTCCACCGGCGCGATCCGGACCCTCGGATCCAACCCGCAGACCGCACCGATCGTCCTGCACCCGGGGGATGCGATCTCCACGGCCCGCCGCACGATGTACGTGCTGCTGCTCGGGGCGCTGACGGCCCTCGGTCCGTTCACGGTCGACCTGTATCTGCCCGCCTTCCCGTTGATCCAGCAGCACTTCGCGACCAACGAGGCCGCGATCCAGCTCACGCTCACCGGCACGATGATCGGCTTCGCATTCGGCCAGCTGCTCGTCGGGCCGCTCAGCGACACCGTCGGCCGGCGGTGGCCGCTGATCATCGCGACGGCCCTGCACGTGATGGCGAGCGTCGTGGCGGCCGCGGCCCCCAACCTCGCCGTGCTGGGAGGCGCCAGGGTCGCGATGGGCTTCGGAGCCGCCGCCGGCGCCGTGGCGGCCATGGCGATCGTGCGCGACCTCTTCGGCGGCAAGCGCCTCGTGGTGATGCTGTCGCGGCTCGCGCTCGTCTCCGGCACCGCCCCCGTCGTCGCGCCCCTGATCGGATCCGCGCTGCTCGCCGTTGTGCCGTGGGAGGGCATCTTCTGGGTGCTCGCCGCATACGGGGCGGTGATGCTGGTCGCCGGCCTGTTCGGGATCCCCGAGACGCTGCCGCGCGAACGCCGCCAGGAGAAGGGCTCGAGCACGGTCTGGCAGCGCTACCAGTCGGTGCTCTCGGATCGCGTCTACGTCGGCGTCCTGGTGGTGGGCGGGATGACCTTCGCCGGCCTGTTCTCGTACCTCTCGGCCTCGTCGTTCCTCTTCCAGGAGAGCTACGGCTTCGACGCCGCGCAGTACGGGCTGCTCTTCGCCGCGAACTCGATCGGCCTGGTCATCGGCAACCAGATCGCCGCGCGGCTGGCCGCGCGCTTCGGTCCGCAGTGGGTGCTGGCGATCTCGACGGTCGTGCTGCTGGTCGCTGCGTCGCTCATCGTGGTGCTCGATCAGCTGGGCCTCGGCATGTGGGGCACCGCGATCCCGCTGTGGTTCTTCATGACGGCGTGCGGGTTCACCTTCCCCTGCGCCCAGGTGCTCGCCCTCGATCGCCACGGCAAGGCGGCCGGGACCGCCGCATCGCTGCTGGGCGCCTGCAACTTCGGCATCGCCGGCCTCATCTCGCCGATCGTCGGCGCCGTCGCGGGCCCCGCCGGCATCACCGGCACGTCGATGGCGGTCGTGATGATCGGCACCTCGCTCGTCGCCGTCGTGGTGCTGTGGACCGTGGTGCGCCCCCGCACCGTGGGTATGCTCAACCCCTGATGACCGACCACTGAGGAGCGGATCCGGATGGCCCAGAGTCGTGATCGCACGAGCCGCACACGGCTGTGGTGGGGGCTCGGGCTTCTCGCCGCGGGCATCGCCGTGGGGGCGGTCGTCCTCCTCCCGGGGGCCGACCCCACCTCCCTCGACCTGTGGTGGGACGGCATCCTGTCGGCGACGCCGGACGGGCCGGCGCTGGCCGTGTCGCTGTTCATGGACATGGTCGGCGGCGGACGATTCGCGACGCTGTGGGTTCCGCTGATCCTGATCGGCGTGCTGCTCGCGATGCGACGGCCCTGGGGCGCCGGGTACCTGGTGGTCGCCCTCCTCGCGAGCGCGGGCGTTGTGCAGATCCTCAAGCACCTGCTCGGGCGCGCGCGCCCCGAGGACATCCTCGTGACGAGCGACGTCGGATCCTTCCCCTCCGGGCACGTGGCAAACGCCGCCACTCTCACGATCGCGCTGTGGCTCATCTTCCCGCGCAGGTGGGTGGGTGTGATCGCCGCCGGCTGGATCGTGCTGATGGCCTTCGCGCGCACCTACGTCTCGGCGCACTGGCTGACCGACACGGCCGGCGGAGCGCTGATCGGCTCGGGCATGGCGCTGCTCATCGGCGTGGTGTTCGCCCGCGGCCTCGCCGCGGAGGAACGAGCGCGACGCGTCCCGGGGCGGGCACGCGCGCGTCGCTAGGCTGACTGCCATGAGCGCCGAGAAGGATCCCGCTGTCGTGGCCGCCGAGGCCGAGCTCGCCCGGCTGCAGGCCGAGGCGGAGGCCGCCTCCGCGGCCCTGCGGGCCGCGGAGGCCAAGGCGCGGCTGGCGGCCGCGCGGGCCGACGCCGCGCAGGACGCCGCAGGCGACGACGCACCGTCGGAGGCCCCGGCCGAACCCGGGGCGGACGCCGAGCCCGGCGCCCCCGCGGCCGAGCCGTCCGGGGCCACACCCGAAGCCGGCCCCCTCGACGCCGCGGAGGTGCAGGCCGTGGTCGAGGGCTACGCCTTCGACGCCGCCACGCTCGACATCGGAGCCCTCGTCAACGGCGACCCCGTGGCCGACGCGCAGATCCGGATCCCGCTCGGCATGCTGAACCGCCACGGCCTGGTCGCCGGCGCCACCGGCACGGGCAAGACCCGCACGCTCCAGGGCCTCGCCGAGCAGCTGGCCTCCCAGGGTGTGCCCGTCTTCGCCGCCGACATCAAGGGAGACCTGTCGGGCATGGCGACCCCCGGGGAGCCGAGCGAGAAGCTGCTCGCGCGCACCGCCGGCATCGGGCAGGACTGGAAGCCGCAGGCCTCGGCCGTCGAGTACTTCGCGCTCGGCGGCATCGGGAAGGGCGTGCCGGTGCGCGCCACGGTCACGGGGTTCGGCCCGCTGCTGCTGTCGAAGGTTCTCGGCCTCAACGACACCCAGGAGTCCAGCCTCGGTCTGGTCTTCCACTACGCCGACCAGAACGGCCTGCCCCTGGTCGACCTCGAGGATCTGCGGTCCGTCCTGCAGTACCTCACCAGCGAGGACGGCAAGCCGGAACTCAGGGATCTGGGCGGCCTGTCCAGCGCCACCGCGGGAGTGATCCTGCGCGAGCTGATCACCTTCGCCGACGGCGGCGCCGACGTGTTCTTCGGCGAACCCGAGTTCGACGTCGCCGATTTCCTGCGCCTCGCCGACGACGGCCGCGGCGTGATCTCTCTGCTCGAGATGCCCGGGGTGGCCAACCAGCCGCAGCTCTTCTCGACCTTCCTGATGTACCTGCTCGCCGAGCTCTTCGAGGTGCTGCCCGAGGTCGGCGATCCCGAGAAGCCCAAGCTGGTGTTCTTCTTCGACGAGGCGCACCTGCTCTTCGACAACGCCTCGAAGGACTTCCTGCAGGCGATCACCCAGACCGTGCGGCTGATCCGCTCGAAGGGGGTCGGCGTCTTCTTCGTCACGCAGACGCCGAAGGATGTCCACGAGGACGTGCTCGCGCAGCTCGGCTCGCGCATCCAGCATGCGCTGCGTGCGTTTACCCCGGACGACGCCAAGGCCCTGCGTGCGACCGTCGGCACCTACCCGAGGTCGGGCTACGACCTCGAGCGCGTGCTGCAGGAGCTCGGCACCGGCGAGGCGATCGTCACGGTGATGAGCGAGAAGGGCGCCCCGACCCCGGTCGCGTGGACCCGCGTGCGCGCGCCGCAGGGTCTGATGGAGCCGGCGCCGGAGGGGGAGATCGAGGCCGCCGTCGCGGCGTCGCCGCTGCTGCCGAAGTACGGCGAGCGGGTCGACCGCGAATCGGCCTATGAGATCCTCACGGCCAAGATGAACGCCGCCGAGGCAGCGGAGCGCCAGGCAGAGACCGCCGCGGAGCTGGCGCGCCAGAAGGCAGAGATCGAGCGAGCGAGCGCATCCGCCGAGAAGAAGGCCCAGCGGGAGTACGACCGGATCCTCAAGCAGACCTCGGGCACGGGACGTACCCGCACCTCGTCGCGCTCGGACGTGCTGACGCTCGACAAGGTCCTGGGCTCGCGCACGACTCAGACCCTGATCAACGGCGTCATCCGCGGCCTGTTCGGCAACGGCCGGCGGCGCTGACGCGGTTCCCGGCGGGGCCGCCGATCCCCGAGGGGTCGGCGGCGTCTCACCGGGTTAGTAGCGCTCGAGGAGGTCGCGGACCTCGCCCGAATCCACGACGTCTCCCGTGTAGAGGATCTGGTACGAGTCGCGACGGTCGAAGCACGGATCGAACGGCACCACGAGCCCGCCGTCACCAGGCACGAGAAGCACGGGCCAGCCGTCGATCACGAGGTAGTGGGCGTCGGGGATCCCAGTCAGCGTGCCGAGCCGCACCATCTGGCCGGGCGGGCCCTCGCACTCGTCCGGCGCGGGTGCGTCGGTCGTCGGGGTCGGGCTGGGCGTCACGGACGGGGTCGGAGTCGGCGACGCGGTCGGAGTCTCCGAGGGGTCGGGAGTCGACGTCGGGGTGTCGGTGGGTTCCGGTGTCGGCCGTGGGCTGTCGGTGGGCTCCGGGGTGGGCGTGCCGCTGGGCGACGGGGTCGGCGTCAGCGACGGCGCGGGGGTGTCCTCGGGAGCGGGGACGTCGGACGGCGGGGCGGGCGCCGGGGGGACGGGCGCCGGCGGCGCGGCCGGGGGGTCGGTGCGCGGCAGGAGCAAGGCGCGCACGTCGGGCCAGTCGCTCAGAGCGTGCGCGGCGAGACCCTCGTCGGTGCCGATGTACGACAGCTGCAGGGTGACGTCGGCGACGGCCTGCGCGGTGGTGAGGTCGAATTCGAGGGTGCCGACGCCGGTTGTATCGAGCGTCGTCTCGTCGAGTGCGCTCAGCGACGCCATCTGAACGGCGAGGGGGACGCCCACCGAGAAGCCGCCGTCGCCGGAGGCCTCGTCGGAGAGCGCGTAGACCTCGACGTCGCGCTCCGGCTCACCGGAGACGCCGAGCACCACCGAGCCGTCGGGAGCCACGGACGCGGACGTCACGGTCAGTCCGGTCAGGCGAGGGTCGTCCGGGGTCACGGGCGGCGCGACGATGGGCGCCGGGGGCGTGAGCAGGGGCGCCGGCGTGGGAGCCGGCGTCGCCGACGTCGACCGCGACGTCGGGGGAGCAGTGGTGGGCCCAGGGGCGGGCGTGGGAGCGTCGGTCGCCTCGTCGGTCGGCTGCGTGCTGTCGACGAGCTCCTGCGAGGCCTCCACGTCGGCATCCGGGGCTCCGGCCTCCGTGCCGCCGAACTGCGGCCACCCGCCGGGCCCGCCACCCGGGAAGAGCCCCAGGGATCCCGCGACGGCCGCGCCCGCGACGGCGACCGCCAGGGCGCCAGCAGCGATGAGGCCGCCGACCGTGAAGGAGGACGCACCGCTCGCGCCCGCGCCGGCCGAGCCCGTCCCGCCCGTTCCACCGCCGTGGGCAGCGCCTGCGGCGACAGCCGCCCCGCCCGCGGCGACCACGGCGCCCTCGACCACGCCGCTCGGCATGGCGGCGAGGGCGATCGCGGCGGCGTCGTCGCGCTGCAGCGAGGCGAGGTACGCGGCCGTCGCGGAGACGCCGATGATGATGGGCAGCAGCACGAGCGCGAGCCGGCTGCCGACCTCGCGCGCCTCGGCGGCGATGATCGTGCAGCGGGTGCATTCCGCCAGATGCCCGTTGAGGCGCTGCGTCCCGCGCACGCCGAGGTTGCCGCGGGTGTGCGCGCCGAGATGATCGATCACCCAGGCGCACTCGGAGCCGTCCTCGGCCGCGTTCAGGTGCGCCTGGATCCAGGCCTCGCGCAGGCCCTCCCGCGCGCGGAAGGCGAGCTGCGCGACGGCCGCGGGCTTCATCCCGAGCAGGGGCGCGACCTCGGCGGGCTTGAGCTGCTCGATCTCGGTGTACCAGAGCACCTCCTGCCAGCGGGTCGGCAGGCTTCGGAAGGCGGCGGTGGTCAGGCTGCGATCCAGCGCGGCGAGGGTCGCCTCATCGGTGCTGGTCGGATCCGCGATCGCGTCGAGCTCGTCGATCGCCGACTCCCGCGAGGCCCGGCCCCAGGATGCGGCGGTGTTGCGGATCGAGGTGAACAGGTACGCGCGGAACGAGCCGGTGGGTCCGCCCCCGCGCTGGATCGCCTGGAAGATGCGGGTGTACGCCTCCTGCACCAGATCGTCGGGATCGATCGAGCTCGACACCGAGCGCGCCACGACCACGCCGGACCGATAGTGGCGGGTCCAGAGCTCGCCGAAGGCGGCGGCATCGCCCGAGCGCGAACGCAGTACGAGATCGACGTCAGGCGTCGCCTCGGCGGCGTCGGGGAGATCGGGGCTCGTCATCTGGTGTCAGCACTCTGCTTCGGAA
Organism: Microbacterium phosphatis; assembly: GCF_049177115.1. Classification (GTDB taxonomy): domain Bacteria; phylum Actinomycetota; class Actinomycetes; order Actinomycetales; family Microbacteriaceae; genus Microbacterium; species Microbacterium phosphatis. Next base: position 752,597 of record NZ_CP185370.1, read on the forward strand.
GTCGAAGGGCGACGGATCCGGCTGACGATCCGCCTCGGGTGCTCCGTCGCTCGATTCGGGTGAGGCGGCCGGAGTGCACTCCATTGTCACCCCGCCTGGGGCCAGAATGCCACCGGATGGCCCGGTCTTTCGGGGTTCTGTGTGCTGGGGGCGGCCAACCTGAGGATCGGCGAAAAAGTTCCGGGGAGCCGCGTAACAGATCGCCCGGATCGGCGTCTCTCCGTCGAGAGAAGAACTGTCCGGCTCGTGGGACTCGGGGGAGGGCCACGACCGGGGAGGCACTGGAGGTCACCCGTCTCCAGGCCGACCGGGCTCGGGCGGTGCAGGGGCTTCCCGAGCCTCGCACCGCCCGAGGTCGTCGTCCGTCCGCGGGCCGCATCGATGACATGCGCCGTGATGATCCGCGTCAGTCGAGCAGGCCGCCGACGGTCAACGAGACGCCGCCGTCTTCGCCCCCGACGGTGACGCCCAGGTCGAGCCCCGCGGCCGCGAGGCCGGCGTCGACCCTCTCCCGGGTCACGGTGACGTCCGTTCCGCCCGCGCCACCGCGGTGAGCGCGGAGGGGAGGGCCGCGGGATCGGCGACGGCCGTCGCGTCCGCCGGGGTGGTGTCGGCATCCGGGAGGTCGAGGTCCTCCGGCGTCGCGGGCAGCGACGCGGACACCGAGGCGCTCGCCGGGTCGCCCGGAACGAACGAGGGCACGACGGTCGAGGCGACGATGGCCCCGGCGACTCCCACGGTGGTCATCCCCGCGCCCACGAACCCGCCCACCGACAGCGTGCCGCCCGCGGCCCCGGCGGTGGCGGCGCCGGTCGTCCCCGATCCGGCGAGCCACGCGGGCGTCCCGAGATCGATCCCGCCGCCCGCGAGCACGGTGCCCTCGACGAGCTCGGCCGGCGTCGCGGCCAGCGCGATGGCGGCCTGGCCGCGGCCGACCTCCAGCAGGTACGACGCCGTGGCCGTGACGCCGATGAACAGGGGCAGCAGGGCGAACGCCAGACGACTGCCGACCTCGTCGGCCTCGGCGGCGAGCAGGGTGCACCGGGTGCAGGCGCCCAGGTGCGCGTCGAAGCGCGCCTGGTGGCGCGACGCCAGGTTGCCGCGCGTGTGGGCGCCGAGGTGCGAGGCCGCCCATCGGCAGTCGGAGCCGGTCCCGAGCGAGGCGATGTGCGCCTGGATCCACGCCTCGCGCAGGCCCTCGCGGGCGCGGAAGGCGAGCTGCTTGACCGCGTTGGGCTTCATCGCCAGCAGGGGAGCCGCCTCGGCGGGGCCGAGGCCCTCGACCGAGGTGTACCAGAGCACCTCCTGCCAGCGCGTGGGAAGGCTGCGGAACGCGCGGTGGGTGAGTGTGCGGTCGTCCTCCTCCAGACGCGCGGCGTCGGTGGAGTCGGGGTCGACCAGGGCATCCAGCTCGTCGGTCGCCACCTCGCGCCGGCTTCTGCCCCAGGAGGCCGCCGTGTTGCGGATCGCGGTGAACAGGTACGCGCGGAAGGCGCCCGTGGGGCCCCCGCCGCGGCGGACGACCTGGAAGATCCGGGTGAACGCCTCCTGCACGAGGTCGTCCGCGTCGATGGTCGGGGTGATCGACCGGGCGACGGCGATGCCGGCCGAGTAGTGGCGCTCCCACAGGATGGCGAACGCCTCGGCGTCACCGGATCGCGAACGCAGCACGAGGTCGGCGTCGCTCAGGGGCTCGTCGGCCGGGGGGTCTTCGGCGAAAGGTCGGTGCACGGTGTCTCGCTTCGGGGGCAGCGAACGGGCGCCGGCGAAGATGCCGTGTCCCGGATCCCGGAGGGTGGCCCGGGATATCGACATTGTGTCAACCGGGCGGCTCTCGCGCACTCCTGCCCGGGCAGCGGATCGGGGCGGGCACCGCTGGATGGGAGGGCGGGCGGAGGAGGCGGTGGGAAGGGCGGAACGGCTAGACTCAGGGCGTCGCGACTGGCGTTGAGGTGGATTACCACCGGGAAGCGACCCAAGACGGCATTCGACCGCGCGCCTGGGCCGATGCGAGATCCTTTTCATCCCGTTCGTCGTCTGGAGATCGTTATGACCGATCCGCTGTTCAACGCCCCCCTTTCCGAGGTCGACCCCGAGATCGCGCAGGTTCTGCAGCGCGAGCTGGACCGCCAGCGCGGCTTCCTCGAGATGATCGCCTCCGAGAACTTCGTCCCGGTGTCGGTGCTCGAGTCGCAGGGCTCCGTGCTCACCAACAAGTACGCCGAGGGCTACCCCGGTCGCCGCTACTACGGCGGCTGCGAGGAGGTCGACGTCGCCGAGGAGCTCGCCATCGCTCGCGCCAAGGCCCTCTTCGGCTCGGAGTTCGCCAACGTCCAGCCCCACTCGGGCGCCTCGGCCAACGCCGCCGTGCTGCACGCCATCGCCCGCCCCGGCGACACGCTGCTCGGGCTCTCGCTCGACCACGGCGGCCACCTGACGCACGGCATGAAGATCAACTTCTCGGGCCGCCTCTACAACATCGTCGCGTACGGCGTGAACCCCGAGACCTCGCTGGTCGACATGGACGAGGTGCGTCGCCTCGCGCTCGAGCACAAGCCGAAGGTCATCATCGCGGGCTGGTCGGCGTACCCCCGCCAGCTCGACTTCGCCCAGTTCCGCGCGATCGCCGACGAGGTCGGCGCGCTGCTGTGGGTCGACATGGCCCACTTCGCCGGCCTGGTCGCCGCGGGTCTTCACCCGAACCCGGTGCCGCACGCCCACGTCGTCTCGTCGACCGTGCACAAGACCATCGGCGGCCCCCGCTCGGGCTTCATCCTGTCGAACGACCCCGAGATCGCGAAGAAGATCAACTCGGCGGTGTTCCCGGGCCAGCAGGGCGGCCCGCTGATGCACGTGATCGCCGCCAAGGCCACGGCCTTCAAGCTCGCCGCGACCGACGCGTTCAAGGACCGCCAGGCCCGCACGCTGCGCGGTGCCTCGATCCTCGCCGACCGCCTCGCGCAGCAGGATGTCCAGGACGCGGGCATCAAGGTCCGCTCCGGCGGCACCGACGTGCACCTGGTGCTCGTCGACCTGCGCGACGCCGCGATCGACGGCAAGCAGGCCGAGGACCTCCTGCACGAGATCCACATCACGGTCAACCGCAACGCGGTCCCGAACGACCCGCGCCCGCCGATGGTCACCTCGGGCCTGCGCATCGGCACGCCGGCCCTCGCCACCCGAGGCTTCGGCGACGACGAGTTCACCGAGGTCGCCGACGTCATCGCCCAGGCGCTCATCGGCGGCGCCGACGTCGAGGCGCTGCGCGCCCGTGTCGCGGTGCTGGCCGACCGCTTCCCGCTGTACCCGGGGCTCGGCGAATGACCGCCGTCACGCTCGACGGCCGCGCGGCCTCGGCGGCCATCCGCGAGGAGCTGACCGAGCGCGTCGCCGCGCTCAAGGCCCGGGGCGTCACCCCGGGCATCGCGACCGTGCTCGTGGGCGCCGACCCGGCGTCGCAGCTCTACGTGGGCATGAAGCACAAGCAGAGCGAGGCGATCGGGATGAACTCGATTCAGCGCGAGCTGCCGGCCGACGCCACGCAGGAGCAGGTCGAGGCGCTGATCGACGAGCTCAACGCCGACCCGGCCTGCCACGGCTTCATCGTGCAGCTGCCGCTGCCGAAGCACATCGACACCGACCGGATCCTCGAGCGCATCGATCCGGCCAAGGACGCCGACGGCCTGCACCCGACGAACCTCGGGCGCCTGGTGCTGAACGTCAACCAGCCGATCGAGACCCCGCTGCCCTGCACGCCGCGCGGAGTGATCGAGCTGCTCACCCGCAACGGCTACGACCTCAACGGCAAGCACGTCGTCGTCGTCGGCCGTGGCGTCACGATCGGGCGCCCGATCGGCCTGCTGCTCACGCGCCGCGACGTCAACGCGACCGTGACGCTGCTGCACACGGGCACCCCCGACATGTCGCCGTACCTGCGGCAGGCCGACGTCATCGTCGCCGGCGCGGGCGTGAAGCACCTCGTGGGGCCCGAGGACGTCAAGCCCGGCGCCGCCGTGCTCGACGTGGGAGTCACCCGCGAGGACGACCCCGAGACCGGCAAGCAGAAGGTCTACGGCGATGTCCACCCGGACGTGGCCGAGGTCGCCGGCTTCCTCTCGCCGAACCCCGGCGGCGTGGGCCCGATGACGGTCGCGCTGCTGATGACGAACGTCGTCGAGGCCGCGGAGCGCAGCGTCGCCTGATCCGCGCCCGCTCGTCAGAACGCCCCGATCCGGACATGGATCGGGGCGTTCTGCATTCGCGCGTGGGGCGTCAGGCGTCCTGGTGACGATCGAGGAACTCGTACACGGTCGTCTCGTCGACCCCCGGGAAGGCGCCGCGGGGGAGCGGGGCGAACATGTGCGTGTGCACGCGGGCACTCGGCCAGGCGCGGCCCTTCCACCGCGCCGACTGCTCGGCGGGTGCGCGGCGGCAGCAGTTCTCGTCCGGGCACGTCGAGGTGGCGCGGTTGTGCGTCTCGCGGCCGCGCCACCACTTCGCGTCGTCGAACCGCACGCCCACCGTGATCGAGAAGCCACCCCGCTCGCTCGCGCCCGACTGCGTGGAGCACCAGAACGTCCCCGCGGGGGTGTCCGTGTACTGGTAGTGCTCGGTCGTGCGGTTCTGCTGGTCGAAGGCGCTGCGCGCCGAGTACTCGCGGCAGACGATCTGCCCCTCGACGGATCCGGTGACGTCCTCCGGCAGCGGGAGGCCGTCGTTCTCGTACACGCGCTCGATCTGACCGGCCTCGCCCACGCGCAGGAAGTGCAACGGCATCTCGAGGTGCTGCGTCATCAGGTTCGTCATGCGCATCGCGGCGGCCTCGTGGGTCACGCCGAAGGCGTCCCGGAAGTCCTCGACCGCGAGGTTGCGATCCTTCTTGGCCTGCTGCAGGAACCGCACCGACTGCGTCTCCGGCATCAGGCAGCACGCGGCGTAGTAGTTGATCTCGAGGCGCTGCTGCAGGAAGTCGGCATAGGAGGTCGGCGGCTTGTGCCCGAGCAGCCGGTGCGCCATCGCCTGCAGCGCCATCGAGCGCAGGCCGTGTCCGCCCGGGATCGAGGCCGGCGGCAGGTAGATGCGGCCGTTCTCGAGGTCGGTGATCGAGCGCGTCGCGGAGGGCAGGTCGTTCGCGTAGATCAGGGTGAAGCCGAGCTGCTCGGCCATGATGCTGACGGTGCGGTGCGTCAGGGCGCCCTGCGAGTGGCCCGCGGCCCGCAGCTGCTTCTCGGCCAGCTGCTCGAGGTCAGGGAGGTGGTTGTCGAGGCCGCGCATGCGCAGGCGCAGCTCGGTGTTGGCGCGGCGGGCCTCCTCGGGAGTGGCGATCGCCTCGCTCTCGCGGCGCTGCAGCTCGCGGTGCAGGCCCAGGACGGCCTCGATCGTCTCGTCCGGCAGCGTCTTCGACACGCGCACGGGGGCGATCCCGAGGCTGCGGAACAGGGAGCTCGACTGGGCGCGCTCGAGCTCGATCTCGAGGGCCGCGCGGCGGTTCGGCGGCTCGCCGGAGATGAGATCGGTGACGGCGGTGTTCGTGGCCGCGGCGATCGCCTGCAGCAGCGACAGCTTCGGCTCGCGCTTGCCGTTCTCGATCAGGCTGAGCTGGCTGCCCGCGACGCCGACCTCGGCCCCGAGCTCGTCGAGGGTGAAGCCCTGCTGCAGCCGGTAGTGGCGGATCCGGTGTCCGAGCGTCTTCAGCTCGATGCCGGTCTTCTGATCGTCCCGCGGGGTCATTCCTTGATGATATCGAAAGAACACAGATTCTTACGTGTAGCGATCGCGGAAAGGCGCGCCGGATCCGGGCGAATCTTGATGCATGGCCCTCATCGAAAGCAACACAGCCCGCATCGTCGCGCCGCTGTCTGCCTACGGCGCACAGCCCGCGCTCGCAGGCCCCGGCATGACGGCCCTTGTCGCCTGGGTCGACCAGATCGCCGCGCTGACGCGGCCGGATCGCATCCACTGGATCGACGGATCCCCGGACGAGAACGACGCTCTTCTTCGCCAGATGGTCGAGGACGGGACGCTCATCCGGCTGGACGAGCACAAGCGCCCGAACTCGTACCTCGCGCGCTCGGACGAGGGCGACGTCGCCCGCCTCGAGTCGCGCACCTTCATCTGCTCGGAGCGCGAGGAGGACGCCGGCCCCACCAACAACTGGGCCGATCCGTCCGAGATGCGAGCGACGCTGCACGGGCTCTTCGAGGGCTCGATGCGCGGGCGCACGATGTACGTCGTGCCGTTCTCGATGGGCAAGATCGGCGGCCCGATCTCGCAGCTGGGCGTGCAGATCACCGACAGCCCCTACGCGGTCGCCTCGATCGAGGTCATGACGCGCGTGGGCGTCGAGGTGACGAAGCGGATCGCCGGCGGCGAGGCGTGGGTGCGCACCGTCCACTCGGTGGGGGCCCCGCTCGAGCCCGGCGCCGAGGACGTCGCGTGGCCGAGCAACCCGGAGAAGTACATCGTGCACTTCCCGGACAGCCTCGAGGTCTACTCGTTCGGATCCGGCTACGGCGGCAACGCGATCCTCGCCAAGAAGTGCTACGCCCTGCGCATCGCGTCGGTGCTCGGGCGCGACAACGGGTGGATGGCCGAGCACATGCTCCTCATCCGCCTCATCGACCCGCAGGGCAGGGCCTACCACGTGGCCGCCGCGTTCCCCTCGGCGTGCGGCAAGACGAACCTCGCCATGCTGCGACCGACGATCCCCGGCTGGACGGTGGAGACCCTCGGCGACGACATCACCTGGATCCGGCCGGGCGAGGACGGCCGCCTCTACGCGATCAACCCGGAGGGCGGATTCTTCGGCGTCGCCCCCGGGACGGGCGCGGCGACGAACGTGACGGCCGTCGAGACGCTGTGGGGCAACGTGCTGTTCACGAACGTCGCGCTCACCGACGACGGCGACGTGTGGTGGGAGGGGCTCACCGATGAGGCGCCGGATCACCTCATCGACTGGCGGGGCGAGGACTGGGCCCCGGATGCAGGCCGCCCCGCGGCGCACCCGAACTCCCGCTTCACGGTCGCGGCCGTCCAGGCGCCTTCGATCGCGGAGGACTGGGAGGAGGCCGTGCCGCTGGATGTGATCCTGTTCGGCGGTCGCCGTGCCACCAACGTGCCCCTGGTGGTCGAGGCGCTCGACTGGGAGCACGGGGTGTTCCTGGGGTCGACGATCTCGTCCGAGCGCACGGCCGCGGCGGAGGGGCGGGTCGGCGAGCTGCGGCGCGATCCGTTCGCGATGATGCCGTTCTGCGGATACAACATGGGCGACTACTTCGCGCACTGGCTCGAGATGGGCCGGATCGTCGCCGAGCCGCCGAGGGTGTTCCAGGTCAACTGGTTCCGGCGCGGAGCCGACGGGCGCTTCCTCTGGCCCGGCTTCGGCGACAACGCCCGCGTGCTCGACTGGATCATCCGTCGTCTCCAGGGCGAGGCCCAGGCGGTCGAGACGCCGATCGGGCATGTCCCGGCTGTCGGGTCACTCGACCTCGAGGGCGCGGATGTGTCGCAGAATGATCTCGACGAGCTGTTCGCGATCGACGTCGACGCGTGGCTCGAGGAGGTCGGGCTCATCGACGAGTTCTATGACCTCTTCGGCGACCGCATGCCGGCGGAGCTCCGCGGCCAGCTGAGCGCACTTCGTTCACGGCTGATCCGCGCACGACTGGATCCGTCGCGTCCCCAGACTGCGAAGGACTGAACCGCACACAGTCCTTCGCCCGCGAACGACGGAACCGGCGCCGCACACGCCCCGCTCCGTTCGCGACAGGAAACGGCCCGCCCCTCTCTTCCGATCCGGGGGCGGGCCGTTCTTCCCTCCCGCCGCCGACGTCGCGTGACCGGCTTCTGGCAAGGTGAGACGGTGGCCAACTCGCCCTCCGGAGAATCCGTCGCGCAGCGCATCGCGCGGGTCCTCGAGACGTTCGATGCCGACCGCTCGGTGCAGACGGTGTCCGAGATCGCGCGCCGCGCGGGCCTGCCCGGATCAACGGCCCACCGGATGGTGACCGAGCTCGTCGAGACGGGGATGCTCGACCGCGACCGGGACGGGCGCCTCCACCTCGGGATGCACCTGTGGGAGGTGGCTCAGCGCGGGTCGCGAGCCCTGCGCCTGCGTCAGGTCGCCCTGCCGTTTATGGAGGAGGTCCAGCTGCGCCTCCGCGAGCACACGCAGCTGGCGGTGCTCGAACGCGGCGAGGCGCTCTTCCTCGAGCGGCTGTCCCACCCGCACGCGGTGTCGAACATCACGCGGATCGCCGGTCGGCTGCCCCTTCACGCCTCGTCGTCGGGGCTGGTGCTGCTCGCCTTCGGCAGCGAGGAGCTGCGCAAGAAGGCGCTCTCGGCTCCGATGGTCGCCGTGACGGACGAGACGCCCACGGATCCGGCCGCCCTCCGCGAACTGCTCGATCGCGTGCGGCGTGATCGCCTCGTGATCGCGCGGGGCTTCGTCGAACCGGTGTCGACCGGCCTGGCCGTGCCCGTCCATCAGCGCGACCGGGTGGTCGCGGCCCTCTCGGTGATCCTGCCGCGCGATGCGCCCACGGCCGGAGCGGTCGATGAGCTGCGGCGGGCCGCGGCCGGCATCTCGCGAGCGCTCGACGCACCCTTCGAATGAGTTTCCCGTTCAACGGGCATTCGCTCGAGAGCGGGGCGTCGGGCTGACGAGACTCGGGTCATACCCGCCGGAACGGGACGAAGACGTCGAGGGAGACGACATGACCGAGCGCACCGCCGTGGCGATCATCGGAGCCGGCCCCGCGGGGCTGCTGCTCGCGCATCTGCTCGACCGCGAGGGGATCGCGTCGATCGTGCTGGAGTCCCGCACCCGCGAGGAGGTGGAGACGACCATCCGCGCGGGGATCCTCGAGCAGGGGACCGTCGAGATCCTGCGCGACTCGGGGGCGTCCACGCGCGCCTCCGACGAGAGCCGCCGCCACGAGGGGATCGAGCTGCGCTTCGACGGGGAGGGGCACCGGATCGACTTCGCCGCCACGGTCGGGCGCAGCGTCTATCTGTACCCGCAGCACGAGGTGCTGAAGGACCTCATCGCGGCGCGCCTCTCGGCGGGACAGGATCTGCGCTTCGAGGTGAAGGTCACCGCCGTCGCGGACGCCGAGTCGGATCGCCCGCGTGTGATCGCGACAGCCGCGGACGGCGCGCGCATCGAGATCGAGGCGGACGTCGTGGTGGGGGCCGACGGCTCGCGCGGAGTCACCCGCGAGACCGTGACCGGGGCCCACGGCGGCTACTACCGCGAGTACCCCTTCGCCTGGTTCGGGGTGCTGTGCGAGGCCCCGCCCTCGGCCCATGAGCTCATCTACAGCAACTCGCCCGAGGGCTTCGCGCTGATCAGCCAGCGCAGCCCGACCGTGCAGCGTATGTACTTCCAGTGCGAGCCCGACGAGGATCCGGATCGGTTCTCGGAGCGCGAGCTCTGGGACATGCTGCAGGCGCGGGTGCCGGGCACCTCGCTGCACGAGGGGCCCATCTTCCAACGCGACGTGCTGCGCTTCCGGAGCTTCGTGGCGCACACGCTGCGCCGGGGCCGGGTGGTGCTCGTGGGCGATGCCGCGCACACCGTCCCGCCGACGGGCGCGAAGGGCATGAACCTCGCGGTCGCCGATGTCGTGCTGCTCTCGGATGCCCTCCGTGCCCTGCTCACCGAGGGTGACGCGCGGCTGCTGGACGCCTACCCGGAGCGCGCGCTCGGGCGGATCTGGAAAGCCCAGCACTTCTCCTGGTGGATGACGAACATGCTGCACGTCGCCCCGGGCGCGAGCGACTTCGATCGCCGCCGCCAGGTGGGGGAGCTCCGCTCGGTCGTCGAATCCGAGCACGGCCGCGCGTTCCTCGCGGAGGCTTACACGGGGTGGCCGCTGGAGCGGTGAGATGCGAGAGCGGGGGCGCGCCGGGACGGCGCCGCCCCCGCTTCGCGGGCTAACGCCCCTGCGCGGTCGCGGGCGACCGTCCGGCCCGGGCGAGGGCGGCGGCGGCCAGACCCAGAAGCGCCGCGCCGGTCATGCCGGCCGTCACCGGCACCGCGGTGTCGTCGCCCCACAGCCCGCCGAAGGGCGACGCCACCGCACCGAGCGTGAACTGGAACAGCCCGAGGGTCGCCGATCCCGCACCGGCGGCGAAGGCGGCGCGGTCGAGCGTCAGGGCCGACGCGTCGGACATCGTCCCCGCGCAGCCCGCGGTGAACAGGCACACGAGCGGGGTCCACGTGACGAGCCCGAGCGCGCCGGTCAGCGCGAGGACGAGCAGCGCGACGGCCGCACCCAGCGTCGTGAGCTGGGCCGCCCGCAGGGCGCCCGCCGTGCCGAGCTTGCGCACCACGCGCGCGTTGAGCCACGCGCCGAGGACGAAGGAGACCGACCCGGCGGCGAAGGTGAGCGAGTACACCAGGGGGGTCGCACCGAACACGTTCTGCACCACGAACGACGACGAGCCGATGTAGAGGATGAGCGCCGCGTAGCCGATCGCGAAGGCCAGCGCCAGACACACGAACGCGCGGTCGCGGATCAGCCGCCCGAGACTGGCGACGAGGGGACCGATGCGCGCCGGGTGACGGCGCTCGGGCGGGAGCGACTCGGGGATCGCCAGCGCGGCGACGACGAGCATGGCGGTCGCCACCAGTGCGAGCCCGAGCAGCGCCGCCCGCCACCCGCCCCACGAGGTCAGGAGCGCACCCAGCGGGCTGCCGAAGACGGGACCGAGGCCCATCGTCGCGATGAGGATGCTGATGCCCCGCGCCGCCCGCTCGCCGGTGGCGAGGTCGGCCACGATCGCCCGGGCGAGTGCGGCTCCGGCCGACCCGCACACCCCCTGCACAAACCGCAGCGCCACCACCCACTCGAGCGAGGGCGCCGCGGCCGCGGCGAACCCCGCCAGCGCGAACACCGAGAACGCGGTCAGGAGGGTGCGCCGGCGCCCGAGGGCATCCGAGACCGTGCCGATCCCGAACTGTCCGAGCGCCGATCCGACCAGGTATGCCGTCAGCGTCAGCTGCACGGCCGCCGCGGTCGCCCCGAGGTCGGCCCGCAGATCCGGGAAGGCGGGCAGATAGAGGTCGGTCGAGAGCGACCCCGCCATGCCGACGAAGCCGAGCGCGGCGAGGCGACCCCGCGTCAGCCGGTCGCCCGCCCGCGCATCGGCCGCGTCAGCCGAGTCGCGCCTCATCGGGGCGGAAGCCGCGCTTGGCGAGCTGGATCTGCTCGTACACGTGGTGGCGCAGCTCGGTGAACCGGGGCAGCGCCCGCGTCTCGAGCTGGTCGCGCTGATCCGGCAGGTCGATGATGAGGTCCTCCTGGATCACGGTGGGCGAGGAGGACAGGATGATCACGCGCGATCCGAGGTACACCGACTCGTCGATGTCGTGGGTGACGAACAGCACCGTCACGCCCAGGCGCTCGCGGATCGAGCGCACGAGGTCCTCGAGGTCGGCCCTGGTCTGCGCGTCGACGGCGGCGAACGGCTCGTCCATCAGCAGCACCTCGGGCTGGTACGCGATGGCTCGGGCGATCGCCACGCGCTGCTGCATTCCGCCCGACAGCTGCCACGGGTAGGAGCGCGGCACATGAGACAGGCCGACGCTCTCGAGCGCCTCCGCCACGAGCTCGGCCCGCTTCGCCTTGGGCACCCCGGCGTTCTTCAGGGGCAGCTCGACGTTCTCGGCGACGCGCAGCCAGGGGAACAGCGACCTGCCGTACTCCTGGAACACCACGGCCATCTTCTTGGGCGGCCCCGTGACGCGCTTGCCGTCGAGCACGATCTCGCCGCTGGTCGGCTCGAGCAGACCGGCGATGCACTTGAGCAGCGTCGTCTTGCCCGAGCCGGACGGGCCGACGAGACAGGTCAGCTCGTTGCGGCCGAGATCGAAGGTCAGGTCGCGCACCGCCTCGATGTCGCCGCCGTCGGTCTCGTAGACCTTCTTCAGCCCGCGGACCGACAGCAGCGTCTGCTCGGGCGCCAGCGTGCGACCGCGGCCGGTGATCGGCGGGGCGTTGTTCTCAGGAGGCATTCTGGAGATCCTTCAGTCCGTAGTACCAGCGCAGGATGCGGCGCTCGACGAGCTTGAACAGCAGGGAGACGGCGAATCCGATCAGACCCAGCAGCAGGATGCCGCCCCACATCGGGAGCACGGCGAAGCTGCGCTGGAACTGGATGATCGAGAAGCCCAGGCCGGACGACGAGAAGAACATCTCGCTGATGACCATGAGGATGATGCCGACGGGAAGCGCCTGCCGCACCCCCGCCAGGATCTGCGGGGCCGCGGAGGGCAGGATCTGGTAGCGCACGCGGTTCAGGCCGTGGATGCCGTACGAGCGGCTCGTCTCGGTCTGCACCGCGTCCGCCGCGCGCACCCCCTCGACCGTGTTCAGCAGCACGGGCCAGATGGCGCCGACCGCGATGACGGTGACCTTCATGTCGTCGCCGACCCCCATCAGCAGGCCCAGGACGGGGATCAGCACGGGGGGAGGGGTGGCGCGGAAGAACTCGAACACGGGCTCCGTGAAGTCGCGCAGGCCCCGGTTGAGGCCGACGAGCAGCCCGATGAGCGCCCCCAGCACGATGGCCAGCGCCGTTCCGACGGCGAAGCGCGCCAGGCTCGGCAGCACGTCCGTGAAGAACCGGTCGCCCATCCACGTCTCGAAGAACTCGGCCACGAGCGGGCCGGGTTTCGGAACGAAGATGCTGGTGGCGCCGAGGCTCGCGAGCCACCAGATGAGGATCAGCAGGATCGGCAGGCCGAGCGTGTAGGCCGTCGCCACGAGCACGCGGCGCATCAGGCGTCCCCTCGCACCGACTGGTGCCACGACAGCAGGCGGCGCTCGGCGGCCCGGACGCCGACGTTGATGACGACCCCGAGCATGCCCGTCAGCAGCACCAGCGCGTAGGTCGAGGCGTACAGCCCGGCCTCCTTCGACAGGCTGAGCTGGCGGCCGAGCCCCGGGGTGCCGATGACCAGCTCGGCGGTGACGGCGAGGATCAGCGCGACCGCCGCCGCGAGCCGGATGCCCGTGAGCAGGTAGGGGAGCATCGTGGGGAAGACGACATCCCGCACGCGCTGCCACCAGGTGAAGCCGTAGCTGCGCGCGGTGCTCATGGCGACCGAATCGACGTCGGCGACGCCGTAGAGCACCTGGATGAAGATCTGCCAGAACGCGCCGTACGTGATGATCAGCAGGCTCTGCTGCAGCGGCACGGCGAGAGCCAGCACAGCCAGCGGGATCAGGCCCACCGAGGGGATCGGGCGGAGGAACTCGACGGTCGAGCGCGTCGCCCTCGTGAGGAAGGGCGACAGGCCGATCACCACCCCGAGGGGGGCCGCGAGCGCGAGGGCGAGGAGCATCCCGAGCGCCCAGGACAGCACCGTCTGGCCGAGGGCGATCCAGGTCCCCGTGAGCGTCGCGTTCGCGCCGAAGGTGACGAGCACCACCGACGCGGGCGGGAGGTTCGTCGGGTCGACCACGCCGGTGCGGGAGACGAGCTCCCACACCAGCAGGAAGGACACAACGCCGGCGAGCCCGAGCAGCAGGCGGCGCGGCCGCAGGCGCCGCCTGCGGTCGCGCGCCTGCGCGACCGCCACCGTGCGGGTGATCGTGTCGTGCGGGGACAGGGCGGTCATCGGCGAGCGGATCCGTCGCTCAGTCGAGGATGACGGTGTCGAGGTCGGGCGCGCTCTCGAGGAACGTGAACTTCTGCGCCAGATCGCTGAGGTCGGTGATCAGCTGCGGGTCGAGCTCGGCGTCCAGGCGCTCCAGTCGGAGGTTCGCGGCGGCCGCCTCCGGCATGCCGGTGAACTCGGCGATCGTCTGGCCGAAGCCCTCGCGATCGTCGGTGGCGGCCTCGAGCGTCTCCGCGACGGCTGCGCGCCAGTTCTCGACGAGCTCGGTGTCCTCGGCGACGGCGCCCGACGTGAAGGTGACCATCGTCGGCAGGCCGGGGATCGCGTTCTGGTTCGGGTAGCCCACGACGGTGTACTTGTCGGGGTCGGCCAGGGCGATCGAGAGGAACGGCTCGGGGATCCAGACGGCGTCGACGTTGCCGCCGTCGAGCTGGGCGAGGGCGTCGGGGAAGGCGATCTCGATGTACTCGACGGTGCTGGGGTCGCCGCCGTCCTTCTCGACAGACTCGCCGATCGTCAGGTCGCCCTGCGTCTTGACGGCGTTGACCGAGACGCTGCGGCCCGACAGGTCCTTCCAGGACTCGATGCCGTCGTCGGCACGCGCCACGACGGCGTTGATGTCGTCGCCCTCGGCGAGGGAGAAGGAGTAGCCGGAGGCGATGCGGACGTCCACACCCTGGCTCGCGGCGGTGAGCACCGAGAGCGGGTTGCCGACGCCGAAGTCGATCTGGCCGGTGGAGACGGCCGGCAGCATGGCCGCGCCGCCCTGAGCGATCTGGACGGTGACGTCGAGGCCGTGGGCCTCGAAGATGCCCTCGTCGACGCCGTACTGCACGGCCGCCGCGGGGGCGATCGTCAGGAGGCCGACGGTGATGGGCGTGAGCTCGCCGCCGCCCTCTGCGGGGGCGGTGTCGGCGGGCTCGGTCTCGGCCGGGCCGCTGGGCGATCCGGAGCTGCAGGCGGTGAGGGAGAGGAAGCCGACCGCGGCGAGCGCGGTGGCGGACAGCAGGCGGGTGCGGGGGGACATGGTGCTCAGTGACTCCTTTGTGACTGAGACCGCAGGGTGCGGCTGGAATCAGTGAACACCGAATCATTGAGGTAGTCAATGGTTGCCAATCTCACCGAGAAGGGGCAGACTGCACGTGAATATCATCCCGCATGATACTTTTCGGGCCCGCACGACGACGTGCGCCTGCCCCCGCACAACGATGTGGAGATCGCAATGAAGCTCAGCAAGCTCGCTCTGGCGACGGGTGCCGCCGTCTCCGTGCTGCTCCTCGGATCGTGCTCGTCGGCCCCCGCCGACGACGAGAAGGAGAGCGGCGCCGCCACCGAGGCCCCGGTCTACGACCAGCTGCCTCAGGAGATCAAGGACAAGGGCGTGATCACGGTCGCCGGCGACACGCATCCGCCCTACCGCACCATCGAAGAGGGCGGGGAGATCACCGGCATCGACCCCGACATCCAGTCGGCGCTGTCGGAGCAGCTCGGTGTGCCCTTCGAGATCGTCACCTCGTCGGGACTCGACGCGATGCTGTCGGGCATGCTCTCCGGCCGCTACGACGCGTTCAACGGGCCGGTGCGCACGACCCCCGAGCGCGAGGCGGACTTCGACGCGGTCGTATGGATGACGACCCGCACCTCCTATCTGCACCTCTCGGAGCGGGCCGACGAGCTCGGCGATCCCGAGGCGATCTGCGGGGCCCGCGTGGCGGGCGTCACCGGGTCGGTGACCGAGAGCCAGCTCGAGCACTACACCGAATGGTGCGCGGACCAGGATCTCGACGCCCCCGAGTTCATCGGGCTGGAGGACAGCAACTCGACGTTCCTCGCCCTCGGGTCGGATCGCGCCGACTACGCCGGAACCACGCAGACGGCGGCCATCGACCTTCAGGCGGCCGAACCGGGGAAGTACGACTACATCGTCCAGACCGACGAGCAGGGCGCGGGCGTCGACCAGCTCGCCATGTTCCTGCCGAAGGACAGCGGACTCGCCCCCGCGATGCTCGCGGCGTTCCAGGGCATCTTCGACAACGGCGAGTACGAGCGGATCATGTCGGAGTGGAAGCTCACCGACGTCATGGTGGACGAGCCCGTGCTCAACCCGATGACCGAGGGATGACGATCCGATGACCGTCATCGAGGCGCCGACCGTGGACGTGGCCACCGCCCGACCGCGCATCCGGCCCGGCCGCATCGTCGGGGCTCTCGTCCTGCTCGTGATCGGGCTGGGGCTGCTGTGGTTCCTGGCGAGCAACGAGCGGTTCGAATGGGATGTGGTGGGCGCCTACCTGTTCCACCCGACCGTGCTCGTCGGACTCGGGATGAGCTTGCTGCTCACCGTCATCGGCATGGTGCTCGGCTCGCTGCTGGGCACGGCGCTCGCCGCGGGTCAGCTGTCCGACTTCTGGCCGCTGCGCGCGGCGTGTGTCGGCTTCGTCGGCGTGTTCCGCGGCATCCCGCCGCTGGTGCAGCTCATCTTCTGGTTCAACCTCGCGTATCTCCTGCCGCGGATCTCGATCGGGATCCCCTTCGGGCCCGAGCTGATCGGCTGGTCGACCAACGACCTCATCACGCCGCTGACCGCGGCGATCATCGGGCTGTCGCTGCACGAGGCGGCGTACATGGCCGAGATCATCCGCGCGGGCATCCTCTCGGTCGATCAGGGGCAGCGCGATGCGGCCGCCGCCATGGGATTCAGCAGGTGGCGCACGTTCAGCCGCATCGTGCTGCCGCAGGCCATGCGCGTGATCATCCCGCCGAGCGGATCGCAGGTGATCGCTCTGCTCAAGGGGACGTCGCTGGTGAGCGTCATCGCCATGGGCGATCTGCTGCACGCCGTGCAGGTCATCTACAACCGCACCTACGAGGTGGTCCCCATGCTGATCGTCGCCGTGTTCTGGTACCTCGTCGTCGTCACCGCCCTCACCCTGGTGCAGCGCCGGGTCGAGGACCACTTCGGGCGTGGCAGCGCGCGCACCGCACTGCGCAGACCCGCGCGCCGGACCAGGGAGGCCGCCGCATGATCGCCGAGACGTCCGGTCTGATCGTCACCCCGGAGACGATCGACGAGGTGCCCGTGCTCGAGGTCTCCGACGTGCGCAAGCACTTCGGCGACACCACCGCGCTCGATGGCGTCAGCCTCAAGGTCTATGAGGGCGAGGTCGTCGCCATCCTCGGGCCATCCGGCTCGGGCAAGTCCACCCTCGTCCGGTGCATCGACCAGCTCGAGGAGATCGACGGCGGGGCGATGCTCCTGGACGGAGAGCTGCTCGGCTACGAGGAGATCCGGGGCCACCTGCGGCCGATGACGGACGCGGGGCGGCGAGGGCAGCGACGCCGCATGAGCATGGTGTTCCAGCAGTTCAACCTGTTCCCGCATTGGACCGTGCTGCGCAACGTGGCCGAGGCGCCGCACACGGTGCACGGCCTCTCCGCGGCGCAGGCGGAGGCGCGAGCGCGCGAGCTGCTCGAGCGCGTCGGCCTGTCCGACAAGGCCGATGCCTACCCGCGCCAGCTCTCCGGCGGGCAGCAGCAGCGCGTCGCGATCGCCCGGAGCGTGGCCGTCGACCCGCGGATCCTGCTGTTCGACGAGCCCACCAGCGCCCTCGACCCCGAGCTCGTCGACGAGGTGCTGCAGACCATGAAGCGGCTCGCCGCGAGCGGACGCACCATGATCGTCGTGACGCACGAGCTGGAGTTCGCACGGAGCGTCGCGGATCGATGCGTGTTCATGGCCGACGGGCGGGTGGTGGAGGACCGACCCGCGGAGGACTTCTTCGACGACCCGCGGTCGGCGCGGCTGCGCGCCTTCCTCGCGCGCTCGGGGCGCTCATCCGCCGAGGCCGCCGAATGACCCGCGTCCTCGCGACCGGAGACCTCGTGCTGGAGCGCCCCGACAGCGCGCCGCTGCTCGCCGCCGCCGCAGCGGCGCTGGGCGCCGCGGATGTGCTCATCGGGCATCTGGAGGTGCCCCACACGGACGCGACGGTGACGATGTCGACCGACGTGCCCGCGCTGCCCGCGCCGCCCAGCGCCCTCGACGGGGTCGCCGCGGTCGGTTTCGACGTCCTCACCCTCGCGGGGAACCACGTGTTCGACCTCGGCCAGAAGGGGATCGCCGACACCCGCGCGCACTGCCTCACGCGAGGAATGGCCGTCACCGGCGCCGGCGCCGATCTTCGCGAGGCGTGGGAGCCGGCCGTGATCGAACGGGAGGGGCGCCGCATTGTGGTGCTGAGCGTGAACTGCGTCGGTCCCCGCGAATCCTGGGCGGGCAGCGGGAAGCCCGGATGCGCCTACGTGGAGGTGATCACGCACTACGAGCCCCGCGGCGCGAACCCCGGCGGCCCGCCCCGCGTCCACACCTTCGCGGAGCCGCGCACGCTGGGCGTGATGGCCGAGGAGATCCGCAGGCACGCCGTCGACGACGACGTGTCGGTGATCGTCGCCCTGCACAAGGGGCTCGTGCACCAGCCGGTCGACATCGCCGCGTACGAGCACGAGATCGCCCGTGCGGCGATCGACGCGGGCGCGGCCGCCGTCATCGGGCACCACGCCCACATCATGAAGGGGATCGAGGTGCACGCCGGGCGGCCGATCTTCCACGGCCTCGGCAACTTCGCCACGGTGACCCGCGCCCTGTCGGGGGACGGCGACAGCCCCGAGCGCCGTGCCTGGGCGCGCGAGCGCCGGCGCCTGTTCGGCTTCGAGCCCGATCCCGCGATGCCCGACTATCCGTTCCATCCCGACAGCCGGAACACGGCGATCGCCGTGATCGACATCGATTGTTCGGGAACCGTCACGGCCGGTCTGATCCCCTGCCGCATCGACGACGCCGCGCGGCCGGTTCCCGTCGCGCGAGCCGACGGCGGCGATCGCGTCGCTGAGTACATCCGTGACATCACACGCGACGCGGGGCTGTCGACCGCTTTCGACTGGGAGGGCGACCGCCTCACCATCCGCCTCGAGGAGGGACCGAGATGACCACGGCACCACTGGCCGGCAAGACCGTGATCGACTTGACCACGGCTCTGGCCGGGCCGTACGCGACGCTGCTGCTGGCCGGACTCGGCGCGCGGGTCATCAAGGTGGAGAACCCGACCCGGGGCGGCGACTCGTCGCGCGACAACTCGCCCTACGTGACGGCCGACGGGCTGAGTCTGCGCCGCACGTCGCCCGACGACATGTCGGTATCGATGATGTTGCGCGGGCGCGGCAAGGAGTCGGTGACCCTCAACCTCAAGCATCCGGAGAGCCGCGACGTGCTGTTCGATCTGATGCGCGAGGCGGACATCGTGGTCGAGAACTACAGCGCGGGGGTGACGCGTCGCCTCGGCATCGACTACGCGTCGGTCAGGGGCTTGAACGAGAAGCTCGTCTACACGTCCATCAGCGGCTTCGGCGCCACGGGCGATCACGGGGACCGCAAGGCGATGGACACGATCATCCAGGCCCTGAGCGGGGTCATGACCACCGCGGGCGAGCCGGGGGATCCGCCCGTGCGCTTTGGTCTGCCGGTCGGCGACCTCGTGGCGCCGCTGTTCGCGGTCATCGGAACCCTCGCCGCGGTGCTGCAGGCGGAGAAGACGGGCCAGGGGCAGCATGTCGACGTGTCGATGCTCGGCGCGCTGACCTCCCTCGTCGCCTGCGAGCCGTTCGACGCGCTGGAATCGGTGGGCTTTCCACTGCGGACCGGGGCTTACGTGCCGCGCCTGGCGCCGTTCGGCACGTTCCGGGCCGTCGACGGGTGGTTCGCCATCTGCGCGCCGACCGATCAGTTCGCCACCGGCGTGCTGCGGGCGATCGGGCGCGAGGACCTGCTCGACTCGGCCGACTTCGGCACGCGCGATGCGCGGGTCGCGCATGCCGACAGGCTGCACGCGCTCATCGCCGGATGGGCGGCGGAGCGTGAGCTGGGCGAGGTGCTGGGAGCGCTCGACCGACACGGCGCGCCCGCCGCGCCCGTGCGGTCGACCGCCGAGGCGGTGAGAGATCCTCAGGTCACCGGGCGCGCCGAGGTGGTGCCTCTGATTCACCCGAAGTTCGGGCACTTCGAGGGCCTGTACGGATCCGGACTGCCCGTGGTGTTCTCCGACAGCCAGGTCGACCTGTCGCGCCCCGCGCCGGGACTGGGGGAGCACACCGAGACCGTGCTGCGCGCGGTGGGCTACGACGACGACCGTATCGCCGCGCTGCGGCGAGATGGAGTGCTGTGACGCCCCGCGCCCCGATGCTCGGGCCACTGCGGATCGGGGTGATCGGAGCGGACGTCCCCCGTCAGCTGCTGCTCGCCGTGGGCGCGACACCCGTGCGGGTCTTCGGATCGTGGGTGGGGCCGGTGTCCGTCGCCGCGGCCGAGCTCCCGGGCGCGGTGGATGCGGTCGCGGCACGTCTCCTCGACACGCTGCTCGCCGGTGAGCACCGGGACCTCGCCGGGCTTGTGATCTGCAACGACTCGACCGCGCACCTGCGGCTCTTCTACGTGCTGCGCATCCTCGCCGCGCGGGGGAGGGTGCCGTATCCCGTGCACCTGGTCGACGCCCCTCGTGGCGGGGGCCCGGCCCGCGAGCGCTTCGTCGCGCGGCAGTACGAGCGCCTCGCCGCCTTCGTCGTCTCCCTGACCGGCATGCCGCTCGAGCCGGCGGGCCTCGGAGCAGCGGCCGAACGCGAACTCCGCCTCGGAGACGCGCTGGCCCGCCTGCGGGAGCGCCGTCGGTCGGGACGGTGCTCGGGGCCCGCGGCGCTCGTCGCATATCGAGCGGCCGCGACCCTGCCGCCGGAAGACGCGGCAGCTGTCGTCGACGCGGCGGAGGGGGCTGCCGCGGGTGCGCCCGTCTTCGTCACGGGCAGCGCCCACCCCGACGCCGCGGCGTACGAGGAGATCGAGAGGGCCGGGCTTCGTGTGGTGGGGGAGGATCACGACACGGGCGACGCGGCCTGGATCGGCGACGCGGTGCAGGCTGCCGACCCCGATGCGGTGATCCGGCTGCTTGCGACCCGGCACGCCGCGCGTCCACCGCTCGCCGCCCGCTCGCTCGCCGCGGAGCGGGCCGACGAGCTGGGCCGCCGTCTGGACGCGACCGCCGCCTCGGGCGTGATCGCCCTCGCGCGGGAGCTCGACGACGGGCCCGCGTGGGACGTCCCCGCCCAGCGCCGGGTCGCGGAGGCGCGGGGGCTGCCGTTCGTGGCGCGTCTGCGGATCGGTCCGGATGCGGCCCTCGCGGAGGCTCGCGATGCGGCGGGGGCGCTCGTGCGAAGCCTTCCCCGGGGAGTGCTGACATGACCGACCGGCTCGCTGCGGCGGTCGCCGTCACCCGCTACCAGAAGGAGTGGTTCTCGCGGACGGCGGCGCACTCGCGCGCCGGCGAGCAGATCGCGATCGTCAACGCCGACGTGCCTCACGAGGTCCTGCGGGCCCTGGACATCCCGTATGTCGTGACCCAGTGGTGGTCGTCGATCATCGCGGCGAAGCAGGCCGGTCCCGCGGCGATGGAGCGGGTCGCCGCCCGGGGGCTGCCCGACTTCAGCCTGCAGTACGACGCCATGCCGTTGGGCGAGCAGGACCTTCCTCCTGACGCGCGGCCCTGGGGAGGGCTTCCCGCCCCCGCCTTCGCGATCGCCGAGCGCAGCGGCGACGTGACGCAGAAGATCTTCGAGCAGTGGGGCGAGCGACCGGGCACCGAGACCTTCCTGCTCTCGCGGACCGCGGCCGATCCCGTGCCCGAGCGCTGGTGGGAGCTGGTGCCGCATGAGTGGGAGACGGCGTTCGGCACCGACAGGCTCGACCTGCTGCAGGCCGAGATCGAGGAGATGATCGCCTGGCTGGAGCACCGCACCCATCGGCGCCTCGACCGCGAGCGGCTCGCGGAGATCATGCGGCTCGGGAACGAGCACGCCGAGTGGAATCGCCGCACCCGCGATCTGGTGGCGACGGCCCGGCCCACCCCCGTCACCGTGAATGACACGATGCCGGCCGTGATGGTGCCGCAGTGGCATCGCGGCACGCAGTGGGCGGTCGATGCGGCACGCGCGCTCCACGATGAGGTCGCCGATCGGGTGGCCGGCGGCCAGGGGGTGTGCCCCGGGGAACGACGGCGCCTGATGTGGATCGGGCGCGGGCTCTGGTCGGACCTGGCGATGTACCAGCGATTCCAGGACGAGTTCGGCGCGGTCTTCGTCTGGTCGATGTACCTCGCGATCGCCGCCGACGGCTATCAGCGCTTCGGCGACGACCCGGTGCGCGCCCTCGCGGCGCGCTTCGTGGGGATCACCGACCAGCTGTACGTGCCGCCGTGGTCGTCGGATTGGTACCTCAAGGAGGCCCTCAGCCACGATGTCGACGGCGTGGTGCACCTCGTCGCCGACGACACCCCGGGAGGCGGCTTCATCACGGAGGCGCTCGAAGGCGCGGGGATCCCGGTGCTCGAGATCCGCGCGAACAACGCCGACGCGCGGTCCACCGGGGCCGCCCGCATCCCCGAGCGGATCGTGGAGTTCCTCCGCACTCGCGTGCCCGGCCGCGCCTGAGGCGGGCATGGGCGCCTTCGAGCCCCTGCGGCAGCGCGGATTCGCGCTGTTCTTCGCAGGACAGGTCGTCTCGAACGTGGGCACCTGGTTCCAGAATCTCGCCCTGCAGCTCGTTGTGCTCGCCGCGACGGGCAGCGCTCAGGCGCTGAGTGGGGTGACGGTCGGGCAGTTCCTGCCCATCCTCGTCTGGGGTGTGCTCGCGGGACGGCTGGCCGACCGGGTGCGACCGCGCACGATCCTGCTGGTCACGTCCGCGCTGGCCGCGGCGGTCGCGGCGTCCCTCGGGGTCGTCGTCGCGGCCGAGGAGCCCGATCTGATCCTGATCTACGCGGGCGTCGGGGCGCTCGGCACCGTGCAGACCTTCGAGCGCATCGCGGCCCAGACGATCATCTTCGAGCTCGTCGGACCGGCCTCGCTCTCGCGGGCGGTCTCGATCAGCACCATCGCGCTCGCCGCGGCGCGGTCGATCGGGCCCGGGCTCGCGGGCATCGCCTTCGCCCAGCTCGGCGCACCCGCCTGCATGCTCGCGAACGCGGCCTCGTTCGCGCTGGTCGGCATCTCGCTGCTGCTCATCCGTCCGAAGTCCCTGCATCCGCGCCCGGTGGCCGGATCCGAGAGCGTGCGAGCGGGGGACCTGCTGCGGGACCGCTCGGTGTCCACTCTGCTGCTGGTCAACGTGGTCGTGGCGCTGTTCGCGATGAACTTCGGTCTGGTCCTCACCGCGACGGTCGATCTCACGTACGGCGCAGACGCGCAGGCGGTCGGCCTCGCTCACTCGCTCAACGCCGTCGGCGCGGTCGTCGGAGGAGGTCTCGCCGCGATGCTGCCGCGCGTGGGCGTGCGCTCCCTCGTGCCCGCGACTGCCGCCTTCGGGATCGCGCTGCTGCTGACCGCGGGCGCCCCCACGCTGGCGCTGTTCCTGCTTGCGGGCCCCCTGCTGGGGCTGGCGATCGGCTACTACCAGGGCGTGGTGAACTCGGCGGCGCAGTCGTCGGCGCGCCCCGAGGCGATCGGGCGGGTGATGTCGCTCGTGACCCTGGGCAGCTACGGGATGGTGCCCTTCGGGGGACTGCTGATGGGGTGGGTCATCGACGCGTCGTCGGGGCGGATGTCGCTCGCGATCGGCGGTCTGGCGGCTCTGGCGTGCGGCGCGTTCGTCGCGGTGCGTGTGCCGCGCCGGCCGTGATGCTCACTCCTCGGCGTCGTCGGCGGCGATCTCGGGGTCGTCGCCCGCGGAGGCGGCGCGGAGCCGTGCCCGGGCGAGGCGCGAGGGGATGTGCCGGGGGCGGACGGTCGAGAGGCGCCGGCCGATCGCCGCCACCTCGGCCTCGTCATCGCCGAAGTAGCCGCCGGCCAGCGCCTCCGCGCCGCGGTCGAGTACGTCGGCGAGAGGGCCGCGCATCTCGCGGCCGATGAGGGAGCGCAGACGCTCCTCGTGCGCGCGCAGCTCGGCGTGACACTGCTCCAGGACGTCCCAGCCCGGTTCTGTGAGCTGAACGAGGCGGATGCGTCGGTTGGACGGGTGTGCCCCGCGCTCGACGAGACCGAGCTCGATGAGCTCGTTCGACACCGTGTGCGCGGCCTGCGCGCTCACGAACGTGCGCCGCGCGAGTGCCGCGTTCGACAGCGGCAGGCCCTCGCCGAGCACCTGGAGCACAAAGAACTGCGAGAGCGTGACGCCGTGAGCGAGAGCGGTGTTCTCCGCGAAGCGGTTCAGCGCCCGTGCCAGCCGGTATGCGCTGTAGTTGAGCCGCGCCGTCGCCGGTTCGCCTCGCGGATCGCGCGGGATCTCATCCACGCTGAGACTGTATCAACCCGCCAGAGGGCGGCCGCGCGTCGCGAGGCGTGGCGCGGGTGTCAGGCGGGGAAGCCGAGTCGCAGCAGCAGGTCGCGCAGCACGGCCTGCTCGTCCGCGGCGAGTACCGAGAGCAGGTCGCGCTCGGCGGCGTTCACGGCGGCCTCCGCCTGCGTGTGCAGGCGACGACCCGCGGGGGTCGCGATCACGGCCTTCGCCCGGCGGTCGTTCGGGTCGGGCTCGCGGGTGACCAGGCCGCGCGTCTGGAGATCGTCGACCAGGGCGACCACCTGGCTCGGATCGAGCCGCAGGTACTCGGCGATGTCGCGCTGCGACAGGCGCTCCTCCGAGACGGCGAGCGCGAGCACCGTGTACGAGCGCACCCGCAGGCCGTGCTCGGCGAGGGCCGCGTGGGCCGCGGCGAGCGACTGCGCGTTCGCGCGCGCGAGCAGGAACGCCGTGTCGTTGAGCAGGGGTCCGCCGGTGCGCAGGTCGCTCGTCATGAGCCGACTCTACAAGATGGAGGGAATCAATCGTTGACATTCTCAAGAATGTGCGATTCGCTGAGTCCGATCGAAGGAGATTCCCCTATGACGCTCACCGGCAAAGTCGCCATCGTCACCGGATCGGGCCGAGGCCTCGGCCTCGCCTACGCGCAGGAGCTCGCTCGGCAGGGCGCGTCTGTCGTCGTCAACGACGTGGACGAGACCGCCGCCGCGGAGGCGGTCGACGCGATCGTCGGCGCCGGCGGCACGGCCACCGCGGTCGTTGCGCCCGTCGGCCCGACTGAGACGGCGAAGGCACTGGTCGACGCCGCGTTCGACACCTACGGCCGCCTCGACATCGTCGTCACGAACGCCGGCGTGCTGCGTGACACCGTGCTCTGGAAGATGAGCGACGACGACTTCGACACCGTCATCGGCGTGCACCTGCGCGGCACGTTCACCGTCGTGCGCGAGGCCGCGATCCGCCTCCGCGAGCAGGGCGAGGGCGGCCGGATCATCGCGATCGGATCGCCGACCGGCCAGCGCGGCAACTTCGGCCAGACCAACTACGCGGCCGCCAAGGCCGGCATCGTCGGCATGGTGCGCACCTGGGCGATGGAGCTCAAGAAGGCCGGGATCACCGTCAACGCGGTCATCCCGGTGGCCGCCACCGCGATGACGGCGACTGTCCCGTACTTCGCCGCGGCCGTGGAGGCCGACGAGAAGGGCGAGGCGATGCCCGCCTTCTTCCGCCACGACCTGGGCTTCGGCACCTCTGCCGACGTCTCGGGGCTCATCGCCTACCTCGCCTCGGACGAGGCGTCCGGCGTCACCGGTCAGGCGATCGGCGTCGGCGGCGACCGTCTCCAGCTGTGGTCGCACCCCGAGCCCGTCGCCACCGCGTACCGCGAGGGCGGCTGGACGTACGACGCCCTCGTCGAGTCGTTCCCCGAGGCGGTCGGCGCGCTCCAGTCGGTGGGCGAGACGTTCCCGCCCTTGCCCGAAGACCTGCAGCGCCCGTGACCCGCTACGAGTGCGCGATCGACCTCGACGCGATCGAGGCGATCGACACGCACGTCCACATCGAGATCGATGCGCACGGGCACTCGTCGCTGCCGGCGGATCTGCAGGAGGCGGCGAGCCGCTACTTCCGCACGGACGGGCCCCGGCCCGATCTCGACGCGATCGCCGCCTACTACCGCGAGCGCCGGATGGCGGCGGTCGTCTTCACGGTCGACGCGACCACCCACCTCGGGCAGCCGCCGATCTCGAGCGCCGAGATCGCCGAGGGCGCCGCGCGG
The DNA here is from genome assembly GCF_049177115.1 of Microbacterium phosphatis. Classification (GTDB taxonomy): domain Bacteria; phylum Actinomycetota; class Actinomycetes; order Actinomycetales; family Microbacteriaceae; genus Microbacterium; species Microbacterium phosphatis. The sequence goes on from NZ_CP185370.1 coordinate 778,334, forward strand.
CACAGCGACGTCCTGATCCCGTACGGCTCTGTCGACCCGCATCGCGCGGACGCCATCGACCAGATGCGGCGCCTGCTGGAGGACCACGGCGTGAGGGGCTTCAAGTTCCACCCGACCGTGCAGGGCTTCTCGCCGGATGAGGAGCGCTGGTTCCCGCTCTACGCGCTGCTGGAGGAGGCGGGCGTGCCCGCGCTGTTCCACACCGGGCAGACCGGCATCGGCGCGGGGATGCCGGGCGGGCGAGGGCTGCGCTTGGCGCTGTCGAACCCGATGCTGCTCGACGAGGTGGCCGCCTCTTTCCCGCGGCTCCAGATCGTGATGGCGCATCCCTCGGTGCCCTGGCAGGACGAGGCCCTCTCCGTCGCCACCCACAAGCACTCGACGTGGATCGACCTGTCGGGCTGGAGCCCCAAGTACTTCCCGGCCGAGCTGGTGCGCCACGCGAACTCGATCCTGAAGGATCGGATCCTGTTCGGATCCGACTTCCCCCTGCTGACCCCGGATCGATGGATCCGGGACGCCGAGACCGCCGGATCGTTCAGGCCCGAGGTGCTGCCGGGGATCATGAAGCACAACGCCGCGCGGCTGCTGGGCCTGACATGAACGACCCGGTGCTCGGCCGTCTCGGCTTCGCCGAGCGCCACCTCAGCGCCCCGGCGCGGCGGGTGCTCGAGCGGCTCTCGGAGACGCTCGAGCGCGACGTCGTGCCGCACATGGCGGGCGCGTGGGACGACGCGACCATGCCCGACGCGGTGCTCGGGTCGCTTGTGCCCCTGCGCCTGATGGACCCCGAGGGCGTCGAGGAGTCCGAGGCCGACTCGAGCATGTTCTCGGGCTTCCGGTGCTTCATCCTCGCCCGCGCCGATGTGTCGGCCGCCACGATCTACACGGCCCAGGCGGGCCTGTTCCGCACCACCATCCGCCATGGCGCCTCTCCGGAGCAGGCCGCGCAGCTTGATCCGCTGGTCCGGTCCTTCGAGATGCGGGGCGTCTTCTGCCTCACCGAGCCCGACCACGGGTCCGACATCGCCGGGGGCCTCGCCACCCGCGCCCGCCGCGAGGGCGACGGGTGGGTGATCGACGGCGAGAAGCGCTGGATCGGCGGGGCCGACGCCGCCGACGTGCTCGCGGTGTTCGCACGCGACGAGGCCGACGGGCAGGTCAAGGCCTTCCTCGTCGACCGTCACGACCCCGGCGTGGACATCCGCATCATCACCGGCAAGGTCTCGCTGCGCCCTCTGCAGAACGCGCACATCACCCTGCGCGGGGTGCGCGTCGCCGAGGAGCGCCGCCTGCAGGGCGTCAACGGCTGGCGCGACGTCGCCGGGCTGCTGCGGCGCATGCGCTCGGATGTGGCGTGGATCGCCACCGGCCTGCAGGCGGGCGCGCTCGATGCGGCCCTGCGCTACACGGCGCAGCGGCAGCAGTTCGGCCGCTCGCTCGGCGGATTCCAGCTCGTGCAGGAGAAGCTCGCCCGCATGCTCGGCAACACCACGTCGTCGCTCGCGCTGGTGGCCGCCCTGTCCGCGAACCAGGACGCCGGCAGCTGGAGCGACGAGAGCTCGGCGCTCGCGAAGATGGTCACCGCCGAGCGGGCGCGGGAGACGGCGGCGCTCGCGCGCGAGGTGCTGGGCGGCAACGGACTGCTGCTCGAGCATCACGCCGCCCGGTTCTTCGCGGATGCGGAGGCCGTCTATTCGTACGAGGGAACGCACGAGATCAACGCCCTCATCGTCGGCCGATCGCTCACCGGCGCATCGGCCTTCGCCTGACCACCCCACCCATGGAGGAAGCATGACCACCACCGCCACGTTCGACGAGCTCGCCTCGCTCGCGGGGACCGACCTCGGCTGGACCGACTGGGCCGAGATCGCCCAGGACCGGGTGAACACCTTCGCCGACGCCGTCGACGACCACCAGTGGATCCACACCGACCCCGAGCGCGCGAAGGACGGACCCTTCGGCGGCGCCATCGCCCACGGCTTCCTGACGCTCTCGCTCGCGACGCGGTTCTGGACCGAGCTGCTCGAGGTCGAGGGCGTGAGCACGAAGGTCAACTACGGGCTGGACAAGGTGCGCTTCATCTCGCCGGTGCCCGTCGGGTCCCGGGTCCGGATGAACGCGGTCATCGCCGAGGTCGAGGAGGTCAAGGGCGACGGGGTGCAGTTCACGGTCGACCAGACATTCGAGATCGAGGGCGCCGGGCGCCCCGCCGTCGTCGCGCGCGGCCTCTACCGGTTCTACCGCTGACGCCATGAGCCACCCCGGAATCGGCACCTGGCCGCTCGTCCAGCGCACCCGGACGCCAGGGAAGACCGCGCTGATCTTCGGCGAGGAGTCGTACACCTACGGCGAGTTCGCCGAGGCGGCAGGTCGCGTCGCCGCGGTGCTGGCGGCGATGGGCATCGGGCGGGGCGACGCGGTCGCGTACGTCGGCGAGAACAGCCCCGCCTTCCTGTTCACGCTCTTCGGCGCCGCGCGCCTGGGCGCCGTGTTCGTGCCGGTGAACACGCGCCTCGCCCCGCCGGAGGTGGCCCACGTGCTCACCGACAGCGGCGCCCGACTGCTGGTGTTCGACCCCGAGCTGTGGGACAAGGTGGCGCCCGGCGTCGAGGCGGCCGGCATCGCGCATTCGATCCCGACGGGCGAGGGCGACGAGACGGATCCCGGGCTGAGCCGGCTCATGGGGGTCCCCGCGGAGGCACCGCCGGTCGCGGACGTCTCGCCGGAGGATCCGGCGGTGTACATGTACACCTCGGGCACCACGGGCCGCTCCAAGGGCGCGGTGCTCACGCACGCCAACCTCACCTGGGTGTCGCTGAACTGCGTGGTCGACTACGACCTGCTCTCGAGCGAGGTCGCGCTGCTGATCTCGCCGCTGTTCCACGCGGCGGCCATGGGCATGGGCGCGCTGCCGATCGTGCTGAAGGGCGGCACGATCGTCCTCGAGAAGCGGTTCGATCCCGGTCGCGCCCTCGCGCTGATCCAGACCCACGGCGTCACGATGCTGAGCGGCGTGCCGACCACCTACCAGCTGCTCGCCGATCACCCCGACTGGGCGCGCACCGACCTCTCGAGCCTGCGGCGCCTCACCTGCGGCGGATCGGCCGTGCCCACCCGGATCCTGGATCTGTACGAGGAGCGGGGCCTGCACTTCACCCAGGGATACGGGATGACGGAGACGTCACCCGGGCACACGGCCCTGTCGGCCGACCGCACGCGCGACAAGCAGGGAAGCGTCGGCCTCCCGCACTTCTTCTCGGCCGTGCGGGTCACCGACGAGAACGGCGCGGTCGTCGCGCCGGGCACGGTCGGGGAGATCGAGGCGAAGGGCCCGAACGTGTTCCCGGGCTACCTCCATCTGCCGGAGGAGACGGCTCGCGCCTTCACCGACGACGGCTGGCTGCGCACCGGCGACATGGGCTACCTCGACGCCGAGGGGTTCCTGTTCATCGCCGATCGCCTGAAGGACATGATCATCTCGGGCGGCGAGAACATCTACCCCGCCGAGGTCGAGAACCACCTCTTCGACATCGACGGTGTCACCGGCGCCGCCGTCATCGGCGTGCCCGACGACCGGTGGGGCGAGGTGCCCTGGGCCGTGCTGACGGTGCAGTCCGGCGTCACGATCACGACGCAGGACGTGCAGGATCACCTGAACGGACGGATCGCGCGCTACAAGATCCCGAAGAACGTGGTGATCGTCGACGAGCTGCCGCGCACCGCCTCGGGCAAGGTCCGCAAGGCCGACCTGCGCGCGCGGTTCGGCGGCAGCCCGGACCCCGCGCGGGAGCCCGGCACCGCCATCCCGTGGCAGACCGAGACCATCCGCACCGCGATCCGTCGGAGGCGCTGATCCCGGCACAGGACCCGCGGGGCGCCTGAGACGGAGAGGGGCGCCCGGTGTCGCAGACGACGTCCGCAACGAGGCGGGCGCGACCTCGATGAGGAGGAAACCCCTGATGAAACGGCTTCGAACGGGCGGACTGGCGGCACTGGCCGCCGCATCCGCCCTGCTGCTCTCGGCCCCGACGAGCGCCCTGGCGGCGCCGCCGACCGACCATGTCGTCGCCCCCGCGACCCCCGGCACGCTTCTCGAGTGCGCCTCGCTCGCCGACTTCGCCTTCGCGGCGACCACGATCACCCATGTGCGCGTCGTCCCCGCCGGCGAGGGGACCCATGCGGGCGCTCCGGTCGGCGAGCACTGCCTCGTGCAGGGGCGGATGAACGAGCGCGTCAGCGAGGTCGACGGGCAGGCGTACGCCATCGGCTTCGAGATGAGGCTCCCGCTCGACTGGTCCGGGCGCTTCCTGCACCAGGGCAACGGCGGCATGGACGGCTCGGTCGCCCCCGCGTTCGGGTCGATCACGGGTGGCCAGCTGCGAAGCGGGCTCCAGCAGGGCTTCGCGGTGCTGAGCTCCGATGCGGGGCACAACGGCGCGCAGAACCCGCTGTTCGGTCTCGACCCGCAGGCCCGGCTCGACTACGGCTACCAGGCGGTCGGCACGCTGACGCCCATGGCGAAGGCGCTGATCGAGGCCGCATACGGGCGTCAGCCCGACACGTCCTACTTCGCCGGCGGATCCAACGGCGGTCGCCACACCATGGTGGCGGCGGCCCGATACGCCGACGAGTACAACGGGTTCCTCGCCGTCGCACCGGGCTTCGACCTTCCTCAGGCCGCGGTGTCCCAGGTGTGGGGCGCGCAGCAGTGGAACACCGTGGCGACCACCGCCGGCGATCTGCAGACCGCGTTCACCGCGGCCGAGCGCCGGACCGTCGCCGCGGCGATCCTCGAGCGCTGCGACGGGATCGACCGCCTGGTGGACGGGATCGTGGCCGACAGCGCGCGCTGCCAGAAGTTCTTCGATGTGCAGCGCGACGTGCCCACCTGCGACGACGAACGCGACGGCTCGTGCCTCACGCGGGCGCAGAAGGATGTCATCGCGACCGTGTTCGCGGGGGCCAGGACCAGCGACGGCACACCGATCTATCCGTCGTTCCCGTTCGACGCCGGCATCGCCAACGGGGACTGGGCGACGTGGGAGCTCACGCTCAGCGCCCTGCTGGATCCGATGGCGGTGGGCTTCGTCTTCTCGCCGACCCCGGAGAGCCCCGCGATCCTGGCCGACATCCGCCAGTACGCGCTGACGCTCGACATCGATGCCAAGGCCGCCGGGATCCATCAGGAGGGGATCGGGGGCGAGAGCCCCATGGAGTTCATGACGCCGCCGGACCCGACGCGTCTGGACGAGCTCCGCGACAGCGGCGGGAAGATGATCGTTGTGCACGGCGCCTCGGACGCCGTGTTCAGCGTCGACGACACGGCCCGCTGGTTCGACGCGCTCGACAAGGCTCACCGCAACAAGGCCGAGCAGTTCGTGCGGTACTTCGAGGTGCCGGGCATGGGCCACGTCAGCGGCGGCCGGGCGACCGACCAGTTCGACGGGCTCGGCGCGATCGTCGACTGGGTCGAGAAGGGCGCCGCGCCCGAGCGCCTCATCGCCTCGGCGCGCGGCGCGGGCAACCCCGGCGGGGTGAACCCGGAGGTCCCCGCCGACTGGGCGCCCGACCGCACGCGGCCGCTGTGCATGTACCCGCTGGTCGCGCGCTATGTCGGCGGCGACACCGAGTCGGCGGACAGCTTCGCCTGCAAGCCGAGCTCGGGCGGCCCGAACCGGGCCGGCTGAACCGGGGCGGGGTGGCGTCCGGCGGGCGCCACCCCGTCAGGCAGTGGCCGGCAGGTAGCTCTCGGCCCAGGCCGCGATGATCCGGGCGGCGCGGGCGGCGTGGCCCTTGCCGGTGAGGAAGTGGCCGGCGCCGTCGAGGTCGATGAAGCTGCGCGGGTGGGTGGCCTCGAAGAAGATCTCCTGCGCGTTGGTGATGGGCACCATGGTGTCGTCGGGGTCGTGCAGGATCAGCAGCGGCTTGCGCAGCCGGCCGATCACCTCGGGCAGGTCGGTGGCGCGCAGGTCGTCGATGAACCCGCGGCGCAGGGTGAGCTCCCGCCCGCCGATGCGCCATTCGGCCTCGCCCTGGTCCATCACGAGCTCGGCGATCTCCTGGAAGTTGTGCTCGGCGTGTTTCGGCTCGTACGGCGCGCCCACGGTCGCGATCGCCGTGACATCCGGGCACTGCTCGGCCGCCGCGAGCACCGCGGCGCCGCCGAACGAGTGGCCCACCAGCAGCGACGCGGGGGCGCCGCGCTCGGCCAGGAACCGGGTGGCGGCGACGGTGTCGGCCACCTTCAGCGAGAACGACGAGTCGGCCCAGTCGCCGCCCGAGTCCGCCAGCCCGAGATTGTCGAAGCGCAGCATCCCGATCCCCGCGGCGGCCAGGCCCTTCGAGATGCGCGACGCCGCGGGGCTGTCCTTGCCCAGGGTCAGGCCGTGGCTGAACACGCCCCAGCCCTTGACGGGGCCCTCGGGGATCTCGATCACCCCCGCGAGCAGGGGGCCGGACGTCGAGGGGAACTGCACGGCTTCGCTGGTCACCAGACCAGTCTTGCTCACACCAGCAGCTGGTGCCGCGCGAGATCGCGGTACAGCGGCGTCGAGGCGACGAGCTCGCTGTGGGTGCCCTGGCCGACGACCTCGCCCCGATCGAGCACCACGATCCGGTCGCTGTCGATCACGGTCGAGAGGCGGTGGGCGATCACCAGCAGCGTGCGGCCCTCGGCGACGGCGTCGATCGCGTCGCGCATGAGCTGCTCGTTGAGGCCGTCGAGCGACGACGTCGACTCGTCGAGCAGCAGGATCGGCGGGGCCGCGAGCAGGGCGCGGGCGATCGCGAGGCGCTGGCGCTCGCCGCCGGAGAGCATCACGCCGTCCTCTCCGACGGGGGTGTCCACACCGAGCGGGGAGCGGTCGATGACGCTGCCGAGGTTCACCGCGCGCAGCACCCGCTCGCAGTCGGCGTCGGAGGCGTCCGGGGAGGCGAGACGCAGGTTGTCGGCGATGGTGCCCGCGAGGGTGGGGGCGTCCTGCTCGACGTAGCCGAAGCGGGCGCGCAGGTCGTCCCGCGAGAGCGAGCGGGCGTCCTGGCCGTCGATCTCGATGCGGCCGGCGGTGGGGTCGTAGAACCGCTCGAGCAGCGACAGGATCGTCGACTTGCCGGCTCCGCTCGGGCCCACGAGTGCGACGCGGGTGCCGCGCGGGACATCGAAGGTGACGCCTCGCAGCACGTCGTCGGCCGTGGTGGCCTCGTCGAGGGGCACGTGCGCCTCGCTCTCGGCCTGCGCGCGTGCGGCGACGGCGGCCTCGGGGTAGCGGAACCGCACGTCGCGGAACGCGACGGCCGGGGCGCCCGCGACGGGCGCGGCGGGGGCCGGATCCGGGTCGGCGGCGTCCTCGGTCGGGAGGTCGAGCACCTCCTGGATGCGCCCGAGCGCCCCGAGCGCCTGCCCGACGCTCGAGATCGCGCCGAACGCCTGGCCCAGGGGCATGACCAGCAGCAGCAGGAACATCACGAAGGTCACGAGGCTCGAGATCGCCACGGCGCCCGAGGCGACGCGCATGCCGCCGACACCCAGCACCACGAGCATCGAGGCCTGGAGGGCGACGCCCGCGATCGGCACGACCAGGGCGGAGGCCTTGGCGACCTCGACGCCGGCCTCGTACGCCTCGGTGGCCTTCGAGGTCACCGCGCGCTCCTCGCGGGCGGTCGCTCCGGAGGCGCGGATCGTGCGCACGGCGCCGATGGCCCGCTCGATGCCGCTGGTCAGCTCACCCACGCGGGCCTGCTGGCGGGAGGTGGCGCGGCGCATCCGGCCGCTCAGCGAGACAACGGCGATGACGCTGAGCGCGAGCACCCCGATGATCGACAGCAGCAGCACCGGATCGATCACGAGCATCGCGATCAGCGCGCCCAGGAAGATCAGCACGCTGCCGACGCTGTCGGCCAGGCCCTGGGTCAGCACCGCGTAGAGCATGGTCGTGTCGGTGCCCACGCGGGAGACGAGGTCGCCGGTGCGGCGGGCGTCGAACTCGGAGATCGGCAGGTGCAGGATCCGCGCGATCAGGCGCCGGCGGCTGGAGAGCACCACCGCGGTGCCCGTGCGCTGCAGCAGGAAGTGCTGGTAGGCGCTGATCGCCGACGACACGACGACGAACGCGACGAGCGCCCAGACGAGGATCCCGAGGGTCTCGCCGCTCTGCACGCGCTCGATGACCTGGCCGATCAGCAGCGGCTGCGCCAGGGTGGTGAGCGCGGCGAGCACGCTCAGCACCGACACCCACACAAGCACCTTCTTGTGCTCGAAGATGAACGGCAGCAGCTGCTTCAGGGTCGCGCGCGGCCCGTCGTCCTTCGTGGGGCGGGCGAACGGTGAGCGGCGGGCGCGTGTCTCGGACATCTCGTTCATTTTCTGCCGTACTTCTTGTGAGCCGCCTGCTTGCTGATCCCGAGCGCGGTGGCGATGGCCTCCCAGGAGAAACCCTGCACCCGGGCACGTCGCACCTGGGCCTCCTCCTCGCGGTTCAGGAGACGGCGCTGCTCGGCGATCCGGAACAGCGCGGGGATCGGCTCGCCGTCGTCCGCGGCCTGCAGGGTCTCGGTCATGGCGTCAACCATAGTTGACATTCGTGCTCTGCGCACCCGCTGTCGCTTCGCTCTCGGCGAAGGCGCCCGTGGTCGATCACGGACCGGGGATCGTGGGCACCGCGGCGAGCAGCCTCCGCGTGTACGCGTGCTGGGGTCGCAGCAGCACGTCGGTCGTCGCGCCGCGCTCGACGATGTCGCCGTCCTTCATCACGGCGACGGTGTCGCACAGCGACTGCACAACGCCGATGTCGTGCGAGACCAGGATCAGGGTCAGCCCGCCCTTCTCGCGCAGCGAGGCGAGCAGCTCCAGGATCTGGGCGCGCACGGTGACGTCGAGGGCCGAGAGCGGCTCGTCGCCGACCAGCACCTTCGGGCGATGGGCGATGGCGCGGGCCAGGGCGATGCGCTGGCGCTGGCCCCCCGAGAACTCGTGGGGGTGGCGCGCCGCCATCTCGGGCTCGAGCCCGACGTCCATCAGCACCTCGCGCACCCGCGCCGCGTGGTCGCCGGGGATGCCGAGCGCCCAGAGGGGCTCCGCGATGATCCGCTCGATCGTCATCCGCGGGTCGAGCGAGGCATACGGGTCCTGGAAGACGACACCCGTCTCCCGGCGCAGCCAGTGCAGCGAGCGCGCCCGCGCTGTGGCGTCGACCCGGCGCCCCTGGAACATCACGGTCCCCGCGGTCGGGGTGTCGAGCCCCAGCAGCAGCCGGATGAGGGTGGACTTCCCCGATCCGGACTCGCCGATGACGCCGAGAGCCGAGCCCTCGGCGATCTCGAGGTCGGTGGGCGCCAGGGCGGTCGTCTCGCGCCGCGGGGCGAAGAGGGTCTCGCGGGGGAGGGCGTAGCGGCGGGTCAGGCCCGAGGCGGTGATCATGATCCCGGCCTCCAGAGGGTCGCGGTGGCATCACGCAGCAGACCCTGCGTCACGGGGTGCGCGGGGGCCGTGAGCAGCTGCGAGATGGCGCCGCTCTCGACCACGCGGCCGTGCTCGAGCACCACACCGTGCGTGGCGACCTGAGAGAGGACGGCGAGGTCGTGGGTGATGAAGACCAGCGACATGCCCCCGTCGGAGACGAGCCCCAGCAGCAGCTGCAGGATCTCGGCCTGGATGGTCACGTCGAGCGCCGTGGTGGGCTCGTCGGCGATCAGCAGGCGCGGTTCGCAGGCGAGGGCCATCGCGATGGCGACGCGCTGCCGCTGGCCGCCCGACAGCTGATGCGGGTAGCGCTTCACCAGCGCCTCCGGATCCGGCAGCATCACGCGGCGGGCCTCATCCACCGCGATGCGGCGCGCCTCGGCGCGGGAGACATCGTGGTGGATCCGCACAGACTCGGCGATCTGACGCCCGACCGTGCGGATGGGGTTGAGCGCCGTCTGCGGCTCCTGGAACACCATCCCGATCTCGTCCCCGCGCAGCGCGGCGAGGTCGCGGTCGCGCAGGCCGATGAGCTCACGGCCGTTCCAGCGGATCGACCCGCGCACCCGCGCACCCTCCGGCAGCAGGCCCAGGATCGCGAGCGCGGTGAGCGACTTGCCGGATCCGGATTCGCCGATCAGGCCCACCCGCGCGCCGGAGGGCACCGCGAACGAGACGTGGTCGACGACGTGGCGTCCGTCGATCTCGACGACGAGGTCGGTCACCTCGAGGGTCATGCCACCACCCCCGGGGTCGTGTGCGCGATGGCCTTCGGGCCGTGGCTGCGGCCCCGCAGCGTCGGATCCGTCGCCTCCCGCAGCGCGTCGCCGAGCAGGTTGAGGGCGAGCACCGTCGCCGTGATCGCCAGCCCGGGCCAGACGACGGACAGCGGGTGGACCTGCAGGTACTTCTGCAGCTCGGCCAGCAGCAGCCCCCACGACGGCTCGGTCACCGAGGCGCCGAAACCGAGGAACGACAGGCCCGCCTCGGCGAGCACGGCGACCGCCATCGACCACGACAGCTGCACGATGAAGACCGGGGCGACGTTGGGCAGCAGGTGCACCCGCAGATTCTGCAGGGGGGTGAGGCCGGCTGCCCGGCCGGCGAGCACGTAGTCGCTGCCGCGCACCCGTCGCAGCTCGGGTCGTGTGACGCGGGCGATGCTGACGCCGAAGCCGATGCCCACCGACCACACCACGACCCAGAGCGACCCGCCCCAGACGGCCGAGATCATCATCGCGATCAGCAGCACGGGGAAGGCGATGAGGATGTCGATGAGCACGGCGACCGCCTCGCGCGTCCAGCGCGGCGTGAGGGCGCCGAACGCGGCGAGCAGCACCCCGATGACCGTCGAGACGATGCCGGCACCCACCGCGACCAGCACGGTGGTGCGCGCGCCGGTCATCAGCAGGCTCAGGATGTCGCGGCCGGTGCCGTCGGTGCCGAGCAGGTGCGGCCAGCCGGGAAGCGCCCACCGAGCCGTCACGTCGACGGACTTCGGATCGAACGGGGTCCACACCAGCGACACGAGTGCGGTCACCAGGATCACCGCCATCACGACGAGTCCGAAGCGGCCGGTCCCGAGGCGCCACAGGCGGGTCAGCGTGCTCATGCGGCCTCCCGCTGACGGGGGTCGATCGCGTGATGGACGAGGTCGACCACGAAGCCGATCAGCAGCACGAAGCCGGTGAGCACCAGCAGCTCGCCCTGCACCATCGTGAGGTCGCGCGATCCCACGTCCGCGGCCAGCATCCGGCCGATGCCGGGCAGGTTGAAGACCTGTTCGATCACGACCGCCCCGACCACGATCCCGGCGACCTGCAGGCCCATCACCGTGACGATCGACAGGCCCACCGACGGCAGGCCGTGCCGGATCAGCGCCTGGGTGCGGGTGAGCCCCTTGGCGGCGCCCGTGCGGACGAAGTCCTGGCCGACGGCCTGCAGGGTGGCGCTGCGGACGAAGCGCAGCAGCATCGCGCCCTCGATCACCCCGATGGTGACCGCGGGCAGGATCAGGGCGCGCAGGGCGCGATCAGGGGTCGACCAGCCCGAGCGGGGAAAGCCCTGCGCCGGGAACCAGCCCAGCATCACCGCGAAGACGACGACCAGCATCATGCCCGCCCACAGGGCCGGCACGGCGGCCAGGCCCTGCGAGACGACGCTGATCGCCGTCCCGTCGGCGCGCCCGCGGCGCAGGGCCGAGAGCACACCGAACGGCACCGCGATGAGCAGCGCCACGATCATCGCCATCATGCCCAGCGGCACCGTCACCTGCGCCTTCTGCCACAGCTGCTCGGACACGGGCGATCCGGTGAGCAGCGACGACCCGAGATCGCCGCGCAGCACCCCGCCGATCCACCCGAGGTACTGCGCCAGCAGGGGCTGGTCCAGCCCGAGCTGCTCGCGGATCCGCTCGACCTGATCGACCGAGCCCTGTGTGCCGACAATCATCTGCGCGACGTCACCCGGAAGGATCCGGAGCACCAGGAAGATGATCGCGCTCGCGACGAACAGGCCCACCAGCAGGAGGGCGAGCCGCGTGAGCAGGTAGCGGAGCATTCAGACCGCGATCAGCCCAGGACGCTGACGGCCGACAGGTCGAGGCGCGAGTTGGTCGAGTCCGTCGGGAAGCCCTTCACGTGATCGCCGATCGCGGTGATGGGCTCCACCGTGTACAGCCAGTCGGCCGCGTGGTCCTCGGAGACGATGCGGGCGGCCTCGGCGAGCAGCTCGGCAGACTCGTCGGCATCGAGCGTGGCCATCGCTTCGGCGTACAGCGTCTGCACCTCGGCGTTGTCGTAGCCGAAGTAGTAGGCGGGGTTGGCGAAGTTCGAGAAGTCGCGGGGCTCGACGTGCAGCACGAAGCTCAGCTCGTAGTCGTGGTTCGTGTAGACGTCCTCGATCCACGTCGGGAACTCGACGGTGTTCACCTTCAGCTCGACCCCGATGTCGTGGTACGCCGAGACGAGGAACGTCGGGATCGTCGTCGAGTAGTGGCTCGGGATCGTGAGCGTCAGCTCGAGGTCCTTCTGCCCCGCCTCCGCGAGGAGCTCCTTGGCGCGCTCCGGGTCGTACGGCGCGACGTCGGAGAGGTCCTCGTAGCCCGGGTCGAGGGCGGGGATCGGGCCGAACTGCGTCACGGCCCCGCCGAGGGTCTCGGCGAAAGCCTCGTGGTCCACGGCCAGTCGGAGCGCCTCGCGCACGCGCTTGTCGTCCAGGGGAGCGACCGCGTTGTTGAAGGCGACGGTGCCCTTGTCGGTCGACTTGCCCTGGGCGAGCGTGAAGCCGGCCTGACCGTCGAGCTGCGAGGAGAGCTCCGGCAGCACGGCGGTGAGCACGTCGAGGCTGCCGTCCAGTGCGGCGTTCACGCCCGCGGTGTAGTCGGGGATGTAGGCCACGTCCACGGCGGCGACCTGCGTCTTCTCGCCCCAGTAGTCGGCGAAGCGGGCGAGCGCGATGCCGTCGCCCTGCGTCCAGCTCTCGAGGGTGAACGGCCCGGTGCCGTTGGCGGCGACCTTCATGTCGGTGGTGTCGCCCTCGTCGAAGACGATGCCGGCGGGGCCGGTGAGGGAGAACAGCAGGTTCTGGTCGGGGGCGTCCAGGGTGAGGACGACGGTCTTCTCGTCGGGCGCGGTGACCGCCGTCACGTGCGCGAACTGCGCGTTGCCGTTGATGGAGGCGTCGGTGCGGACCGCCTCGTACGACGTGACGACGTCCGAGGCGGTGAGCGCACCGCCCCCGTGGAAGACGACGCCCTCGTGCAGCGTGAAGGTGTAGGTGAGGCCATCGGGCGAGATCGTGTAGTCGGAGGCGAGCCCCGGGGCGATCTCGTTCTGCGGCGTGCGGGTGACGAGCCCCTCGTACACGTTGTCGAGGAGGATCTGCTCGAGCGCGGCGCCCGTCGTGTGGCGGATGTCGAGGTTCCCCGGCTCCAGCACCAGGCCGACGCGCAGCGTGGCGTCCGGGTCGGCCTTGCCGGTGCCGGCGCCGTCGCCCTGGGTCGGCGTGCAGCCCGCGAGCGCGACCGCGCCGATCGCCAGCGCGGCGACGGCCGCACGGCGCAAGACGGTGGAGAGAGTGGGCATGGTGTCCTTTCGGAGCGGATGACGCGGGTCGCGCCGTGCGGATCGCCGGATCAGCGGGTCTCCGCTTTCGGGTCTGCGGCGGCGGTGTCGGCGTCCGCGGAGTTCGGGTCAGTCGGGAGAGTCTGCAGGACGGAGGCGATGCGCGCGGCGAGCTCGGCCGGCGCGACCTCCTGGATGTTGTGAGGCGCGTCGATCGTCGCGACGCCCGCCTCGGGGAGGCGAGCGGAGAAGTCGGCGGCGGCCGCGTCGTCGACGAAGCCGCGGGTGCCGCGCACCAGGGTCACCGGGGCCTCGACCGCCGAGAGATCCGCCCAGGCGCTGTCGTCGACGACCGGCGCGGCGGCGCGCCCTGCCCCATCCGGCAGCGCCTGCTGGGCGAGCCGGGCGAAGTGGTGCTTCCACTCCACACGGCCGTCCTCGCGCACGCGGGTGTTGTGGAAGACGCCGCGGCGGGAGTCCTCGGGGGATCCGCCCAGGCCGAACGCGGTCGCGTGCTCGACGACGGCCTCGCGGGAGGGGAAGTCGGTGACCTCGTAGAACCGGCGCAGCTCGGCCGAGCCGCTTCCCCCGGCGGCACCGGGCGTGATGTCGACGAGGATCAGGGCGGCGACGAGGTCGGGCCGTGCGGCCGCGACGGCCGCGGCGGTCAGACCGCCGAGCGAGTGGCCCACGAGCACCGCCGGCGCCTCGGCCCAGGACTCGATCGCGCGCACCACGTCGGCCGCGAGCGTGCGCGGCCGGTAGTCGGCGTCCTCGCGCCAGCCGGAGTCGCCGTGGCCGGGCAGATCGAGCGCCAGCACCGGACGGCCGAGCACCAGCGCCGTGTTGTCCCACGTGTGGGCATTCAGACCCGCGCCGTGCAGCAGGACCACCCGCGGGCGGCCCTCGCCGAAGCGGACGGCGCTGAGCGCGCGCTCGCCGGTCAGGGTGAGTCGGACGGTCGGCGGAAGGGCGACGCCGAAGCGGCCCGCCTGGCCGGGCAGGAACGAGAACTCGTCGCGGGGATCGCCGACGGGCGTCGTCGCGGGTGCGGTGCTCTCGGTCACGGTGACATTGTGCCGCGCTCAGGGGTGCGGCAGGAAATCGCGGATCAAAGTGCACAAAATGGGCACGCGTTTTATGTGCAGAAGTATCTGTCTAGGACTGAGTAAAAGTGCACACTGATCCCGAGCCCTTTCGGCGGGGGCCGTCCCCGGGGCGATCCGGGTCGGTAGGGTGGCCTCATGAGCCAGGAGCGCGTCCACCTCTCGAAGTCCGAGCCCGAGGCCTACAAGGCGCTCGATGCCTTCTCACGGGAGGTCGGCCGCATCGCGCGTGACAACGGCGTGGATGACCGCCTGAAGGAGCTGGTGCTGATGCACTGCTCGCAGCTCAACGGCTGCGCCTACTGCACCCGCGTGCACCACGACCGCGCGGTCGCCGCGGGAATCTCGAGTGACGTGATGTCCCAGCTGCCGGTGTGGCGCGAGTCGGGGGTGTTCAGCGAGCGCGAGCGAGCGGCGCTCGAGCTGGCGGAGGCGCACACCTTCATCCACCGGGGCGGGATCTCCGACGAGGTGTATGACCGCGTGGGCGCCGTGCTCAGCGAGAAGGAGTATCTCGGGGTGAGCTGGCTCGCGATCTCGATCAACGCCTTCAACCGCGTTGTGATCGCCGGGCGCTACCCGGTGCCGCCGCTCGCCTGAGAGCGGAGCGTGGGAATGCGCTGGGGTAGGTAAGGCAAGCCTCATCAGCGCGTACACTGGAGGCACCATGACGTCCGTCCAGATCTCTCGCACCGCGCCCGCCGCCGAGCACAGCGACTCCGCGTGCCGCGCGTCGCGCCACACGCGCGTGCAGCACCTGATCACCGCCGACGAGCAGTCGCTGGTCGATCTCGAGACGCTGCTGGCGACGCTTCCGATCTGCGCGACCGGTCGCGTCTTCATCGAGGTCCCGGACGCCTCGTGGGTCTCTCAGGTCAGCGCGCCGCCACGTATGGTCGTCGCCTGGCTCGACCGCTCGGCCCGCACCGGCGACCCCGGCACGGGTCGCGCCTGCGCCCCGGGCGCGGCGCTCACCCGCGCCGTGACGGCCTGGGCCGACGAGATGCTGTGCACGGAGGACGACGAGACCCGCATCGACCTGCTCGGGGGATTCCTCGGCACGGCCGACATCGCCGACCACCTCATCGAGCGCCTCGCCGTTGCGCCCGAGCGCATCCACGCGCCAGAGCGGTATCTCCGCTCGCTCGGCCTCAGCGCCTGACGTAGCCGCCCGCGCGCAGGCCCGCGGCGATCTCGAACCGGTTTCGCAGGGGATCGCGTCCGGCGAGCAGGTAGAGGAACGGCATCAGGAAGCCGTACCGGCGCCACTGCGTCCGGTGGACGGCCTCGTGCCGCAGCACCGCCTCGCTGGGCGCGGCGTCGCCGGTGAGGAAGCAGCCCCCGACGCACACGCCTCCGCGCGGGAACGCCCACGACGGCAGCCCCCGGAAGACCCAGAGGCCGTGGCGGCGCTCGACCGCCCCCGTGCTCCAGAGCGACCCCCAGACCCATCCGACGGCCGTGCCCCACCAGTAGCCGACGAGACTCACCGGGGAATCCTGCAGGACCGCCGGGATGAATCGGTCGATCCTGTCGCCGATGCGCAGCGCGCGCTCCGCACGGGTCCGGATCGACGGCGGCAGCCCGCCGAGCTCGGCGTGGGGGTGCAGGGACGCCAGAGTCGTCTTCTCGCCGGTCACGCGAGCGATCCGATGAGACGGAGGATCGCGCCCATGTCCTCCACGGCGGCCGCGGGCGTCTGGGGCGTGAAGCCGGCGATGGTCGCCCCGGCCAGCGGCACCCGCGCGCGCACGGCGCCGATCGCGGCGACCACCTGCGCGGGGGTCATGCCGAACGGCTCGGCCGAGGACACCCCGGTGATCTCCGCCGGGTCGAGCACATCCAGATCGACGTGGACGTAGACGCGCGCGGCCCCGGTCGCCGCGACGGCGTCGGCGAGGGCCCGCGGGTCGGTGAGGTCGGACGGGGCGAACGAGGTGATCGCCGAGGCGGCGAGGTGCTCGTCCTCCTCAGGGTCCAGCATGCGCACCCCGGCCAGCACCACGTGCGCCGGGTCGATGACGCCGGTGGCGAGGCAGAGGCCCTCGGCGCCCTCTCCGAGCACCGCGCGCAGGGCCATCCCCGCGTAGGCGCCGCTGGGGGAGGTGTCGGGCGTGTGCAGGTCGGCGTGCGCGTCGAACCACAGCACCGCGAGCGGCCCGTCGGCCTCGCCCGCGACCTGGCCGATCGCCCCCACCGACACCGAGCAGTCGCCGCCCACCACGATCGCGGGGGTCTCGACCGCCTCGAGAGCGGAGGCCAGGGCCACGCGCGTGCGCAGCAGGGCGCTCGCACGGAGCACACCGGTGCCGAGCGGCTCGCCCGCCTCGAGGGGCACCTCGACGAAGGTGCACGCCGAGCGCGGCAGGTCGCCCGCGATCGCCTCCGCCCCGTCGATGTGCGCCATCGCGCGCGAGGACGGGGATCCCTGCCATTGCGGCACCACGACGAACCGAGCCATGTGTCTCATCCTGCCCCGGATCCTGCGCGGGCGGGGTCAGCCGGGCGCGCCGGGCGGCGTCCGGGAACACGACGACGCCCGCCCCCGAGGGGAGCGGGCGTCGTCCGTGACGGGCGTCAGGAGCCGAGCTGGCCCTGCGGGGTGCCGCCCGCCTTGAGCTCGGCGAGGCGGGCCTCGACCTCGGTCAGCTCACCCAGGTCGTCCAGGCTCTCGAACTGCGCGTCGAGCGTCGACGCGGCGAGCTCCTGCTGGCCGGCGGCGCGGGCCTCGACGCGGCGCACCTTCTCCTCGAAGCGGCCGAGGTCGCTCGTCGGGTCCATCACGTCGATCGACTTGACGGCGTCGTGCACCTTGGTCTGCGCCTCGGCGGTCTTCTGGCGGGCCAGCAGCTCGCTGCGCTTGCCGCGCAGCTCCTCGAGCTTGTACTTCATGCCGTTCAGGCCGGCCTTGAGCTTCTCGACGACCTCGTTCTGCGAGGCGAGCTGCGGGGCGGTCGTGCGGACCTCGTTCTCGGCCGAGATCTGGCGCTGCAGGGCGACCTTGGCGAGGTTGTCGAACTTGTCGGCGTCGACGGCGTCACCCGAGGCACGCAGCTCGTCGGCCTTGCGGCTGGCGGCGAGGGCCTTGTTGCCCCACTCGATCGCGGCCTGCTTGTCCTCGGCGTGGTCGCGCTCGAGCAGACGCAGGTTGCCGATGGTCTCGGCGATCGCGGCCTCGGCGTCGGCGATGTTGTTGGTGTAGTCCCGCACCAGCTGGTCGAGCATCTTCTCCGGGTCCTCGGCCTGGTCGAGGATGGCGTTGATGTTCGCCTTCACGAGCGTCGAGATGCGCCCGAAGATGGACTGCTTTGCCATGATGTGCCTTTCGTCGGCGTGGTTACAACGAGTTGGAAACGAGGGCTTGTGGTGAGTCTAGAAGCGACGACCACCCCCGGACGAGCGTCCTCCGCCGCCCGATGAGCGGCTTCGGCCGGAGGACGAGCGAGAGGATCCGCTGCGGAACGAGCTGCGCGAGCGCGACGACCCGCCCCAGCCGGACGAGGACCCCGAGGACCCGTCGCCCCCGCCGAACGCTCCGGACAGCGCGCCCAGCACAGCGCCGCCGAGGACGAACAGCACGATGGCGCCGGCCGCCCCGTCCTGGCCGCTCGCGACGCCGAGGCCGCTGAACAGCCCGATCGCCCCGCCGCTGACCGCGCCGATCCCGGCCTTGGCGCCCATGCCGTCGTCATCGGACGCGGCGGCCGAGGTCCGCAGGGGCCGACGGTGGCCGCCGCCGCGAGCGGGGTCGGGCCACGACGCCGAGCGGACACCGGCCGC
Organism: Microbacterium phosphatis; assembly: GCF_049177115.1. GTDB lineage: Bacteria > Actinomycetota > Actinomycetes > Actinomycetales > Microbacteriaceae > Microbacterium > Microbacterium phosphatis. The sequence goes on from NZ_CP185370.1 coordinate 796,744, forward strand.
CACCTGCACCTGGTCGGCCAGGGCCAGGGCGGCGCGGACGTGCGTGGCCTTCGTCTCGGGGTCGGGGGAGGTGCGGGCGAGCTCGAGAGACTTCTGCGCCGCGGTGAGCTTGGCCAGCGTCTGCGCCGTCAGCTGGCCGGCACGGGCCGCGACCGAGTTCTCGGCGACGCGCAGGGCGGCGGCGACGCGGTCGATGTCGCGGTCGCCGGTGACCGCGAGGGTCGTCCGGGCGAACGAGGGGAGGGCCCCGCCGGCGGGATCGGCGACGGCCGCGGGGGAGCCGGCGGCAGCGGACGCATCGGCGGCCTCCGCGGCCGCGAAGGTCGTCACGGCGGTGTGCAGCTGCCTCACCTCGGCCAGGTCGCGCTCGATCTCGCGCACCGCGGTGACGATCGCGGTGGCGCGGCCTCGCGCGGCGGCCTCCTTCAGCCTCGCCAGCCACTCGTCGGCGTGGGCGAGTCGCTCCCGCATCTCGTCGGGGTCGTCCGCGATGCCCGCCAGACGCTCGGGGGCGACGGTGGCGCGCAGGGGCGCGATCCGGCCGTCGGCGACCGCGACCAGCTCGCCGGCCTCGGCGCGCGCCTTGGTCAGCCGCGCGAGCGTGGCGGCCGAGTCCTTCGCCACGCCGCGCAGTTCGGCGAGCTGCCGGCGCGGGTCGTTCAGCGAACGATCCACCTGGGCGCACAGGGCGCGGATCTCGTCGGTCCACTTGCGGGTGTCGGAGGGGGTGTCCTCGGTCGCGTCCTCGAGCAGCGCCTGCAGCTCGAAGGCCCGGTCGAGGGCGGTGCGGCCCTCGGCGAGCACGGCCTGGAGCTCGGCCGTGGCCTCGTCGCCGAACTCGGCCGTGACGAACCCCAGCTCCTGCTCGCTGGTGCGCAGCGCCTCGTCGGCCCGCACCAGGGTGACGGCCGCCCGCTTCCTCTGCCCGTCGAGCGTGCGCAGCTCGAGCGCGAGCGCCGCCTTGCGACGGCTCAGCTTCACGACCAGCGTGATGACGTAGATCAGGCCGGCGAACGCCACGATCCCGAGCGCCCAGACCCACCACGGCAGCGGCACCTCGTCGAACTCGGCGGCCACGTACGCGACGCCGCCCGTCCAGTCGTCGTCCGCGAGGTATCCGGATCCGAGGCCCTCCTCGATCTCGAGGACCCGGTCCTCGGAGAGGGGACCGGCATCGTCGTACGAGATGGCGAGCGCCCGGCCCTCGGTCGCGACGGCGAGGAGGTACTGGTCGTCGCCGAGGTTGTTGCGCTCGGCCGTCCGGTCGGCCCACTGGGCCGCGTCGGACGGGCTCTCGAAGTCGTCGACGAAGACGACGAAGAGCTCGGGACGGTCGCGCTTCTCGGCGAGTGCGGTGAGCCGCGCCTCGAGGTCGCGCTCCTCGGACGCCGACAGCACGCCGGACGCATCGGTCAGGTGGCCGCTCTCGAGCTCGTCGGGCTGCGCCGCGTGCGCGGCGAGCGGGGCCAGGGCGAGGGCGCCCGCCAGCAGGACGGCCCCGAGGGTCGTGCCGCGTCGCATCAGAAGCGTCCGCCACCGCGGCGACCGCTGCGGCCGCCGCCGAATCCGCCGCCGCGTGAGCCGCCGAATCCGCCGCGCGATCCGCCGCCGCGCATGCCGCCGAATCCGCCGCCCATGCCGCCGCCCCATCCGCTGGAGCCGCGCGACCCGCCGCCGCTGATGAGGCCGCCGATGATGCCGCCCACGATGCCATCGACCATGCCGCCGCCGCCGAGGCCTCCGCGCCCGCCGAGCATGCCGCCGCCGAGCCCGCCGCCCATGCCGCCGCCCCACTCGGAGGACTGCACATCGGCCTGTGCGAGGCGGCTCGCCTCGGACGCGAGCTGCAGCGCGCGCTGGGCTCGCTGCAGGGCCTGCGCCGGATCGGACTGCTGCAGCGACTCGGCGCGCGAGAGCTCGGCCGCCGCCTCGGCGAGGCGGGTGCGGGCGGTGGCGCCCACGGCGCCGCGACGCGACGCGATGTACTCCTCGGCGCCTGTGACCTGGCTTCGCGCCTGCAGCAGCGTCTGCCCGAGCATCTGGAGCGCGCGCTGCGCGTTGCCGACCACGCCGTCGATCCGGGCGTTGGCCTCCTGGAGCGCCGCGAGCAGCGTCTGCGGGCTGCGGGCCGATCCGGCGAGGTTGTGCTTGGCCTGGGCGACGGCCTGCTCGGTGGCGGCCACGGCGGCCGAGATCTCGGCCGCGGGCGGGAGCGCGCGGGCCTGGGCGAGATCCTGATCGAGCTCGGCGACCAGCGCGGCCGCCTGCTGCTCGGCGGCGCCGAGCGTCTGGGCGAGGTCGGTGACGGCCTTCTCGAGCTCGGCCGACTGGGCGATGGCCTGCTCGGCCGCGCGGATCGCGATCGCGGCTCCGGCGCCGTCGCCCGCCCCGACCTCCGACTGGGCCTTCGCGAGCTGCTCGTCGGCGAACGCGAGACGCGCCTCGATCTGCGCGGGGTTGTCGGCGACGACCGCGATCTCCTCCGGCGCGTAGTCCTGCTGCAGTCCCGCGAGGGCCGCCGCGACGCGCTCGGGCCGATCCTGGGCCGACGCCCGGCGGCGCTGGGCCTCGCCGAGGGCGGTCGGGGCGTCCTGCTCGATGTGGCGCAGCTCGGCGAAGGCGGCGGCCTTCTCCTCGAGGATGCGGTTGGCCTCCTCGCACAGGCTCAGGATCTCGGCGTTCCACGCCCGGATCTCCTGCTCGGTGTCCTTCTCGTGGTCATCGAGGCGCTGCTTCAGCTCGAACGCCCGGGTGAGATTCGCCTTGGCCTCCTGCAGAGACCTCGAGAACTCGCCGGTGGGCTCCTCGCCGAACTCGGCGACCGCGAACCCGAGCTCCTGCTCGCTCGCGCGCACCGCGTCGTCGGTCGCCACGAGCGCAGACGAGGCCCGACGCGAGAGCTCCTCGGTGTCGACCTCGGGCTCGCCGGCGCCCGCCTCGGGCCCGCCGGCCCGCGCCTTGCGCCGGCGCGACATCGCATACGCGAGGCCCGCGCCGCCGGCCACGACGACTCCGCCGATCACCCAGGGCGCGGCCGATCCGCCGCCCGCGGCCGAGCCAGCGCCCTCGAACCCGTCTGCGGCGGCGTCGACGGCCCCGGCCCAGTCCTCCGCGGAGAGGAAGGGGCTGATGCCGTTCTCGATCTCGACGAGGCGATCCTCGGAGATGGATCCGCCCTCGGGGGCCGAGATGTAGAACTGACGGCCGTCGGTGGCGACGGCGAGCAGGTACTGGTCCATGCCGAGCCCGTTGAGAGTGGCGGTCTGGTTGGCCCAGTCGACGCGGTCGGCCGGATTCTCGAAGTCGTCGACGAACACGACCCACAGGTCGTAGGCGGAGGCCTGCGACAGCTGCTCGAGGCGCGCGTTCGCGTCGGCCTCCTGCGCGTCGGTGAGCACGTCGGACGCGTCGGTCACGAAGCCGGGGTCGAGCTGCGCCGGGTCGGCCGCGAAGGCCGCGGGCCCCACCCACATCGATGCCGCGATCAGCCCCAGGGCCGCGATCGCACGCCACGTCGTCGTTCCCTGCGCTGCCATCGCGCCCCCCTTCGGAACCGTCCCGGGTTCGGACGGCCTCAGCTGAGATCCTATGCACCTCGCGGCATGGACATAAGGGGAGTTCGCCGCCCGAGAACTTAGGCTTTCGAGGATGGACGATCGATACGGCTCAGATGTGCTCGCGAAGGGCTGGCAGTCCCGCGCCGCGAAGCAGGTCGCGAAGGTGCCGGCCGAGATCGACATCGTCGTCGAGGTCGCGGGGGATGGGTTCTGCGGCGCGATCACGCGCCGCGAGGGCGGCACCGTCGAGCTCGAGGACGGGAAGGGGCGCAGGCGCCTGTTCCCGATCGGGCGCGGCTTCCTCATCGACGGCGAGCCCGTCGAGCTGGTCGTCCCGCCGGCCCAGCCGCAGGGCCGGCGCCGCACCGCCTCCGGCTCCTTCGTCGTCGAGGACCAGCGCGCCCGTGTGGCGCTCCCGCACCGCATCCTCGTCGAGGGCAAGCACGACGCGGAGCTGGTCGAGAAGGTGTGGGGAGCCGACCTGCGTGTCGAGGGCGTCGCCGTCGAGTTCCTCGAGGGCGTCGACAAGCTGCCGGACCTGCTGCGCGACGAGCCGCCCGGGCCGGGGCGGAAGTACGGCGTGCTCGTGGACCACTTCGTGCCCGGCTCCAAGGAGCAGCGGATCGCGCGCGCCATCGAGCAGAGCCCGCATGGCGCTCACATGCGGATCGTAGGGCACCCGTTCATCGACGTCTGGCAGTGCGTGAAGCCCTCGTCGGTCGGCATCGCGGCGTGGCCCGAGGTGCCCAAGGGCGAGGACTGGAAGAAGGGCATCTGCCGGCGCCTGGGCTGGCCGTCGGCCGAGCAGGCCGACACCGCACGCGCCTGGCAGCACATCCTGTCGAAGGTCACCACCTTCCGCGACATCGAGCCGATGCTGCTCGGGCGGGTCGAGGAGCTCATCGACTTCGTCACAGGTCCCTGAAATACGCTGGGGGGATGCCCGAAGACCTGACCGTGGACGCCTCCGCCGGCGATCTGCCGGAGGACGAGTCGACCTTCCGCAAGCAGCCCGTCTCGTTCGTGCGCCGCAGCGGCCGCATGTCCGAGGCGCAGGACCGCGCGTGGAGCGAGCTCGCGCCGTTCTACGCCGTCGACGTGCCGCGGGACGTCGCCTCGACGTCCGTGCACCCGGACGCGCGGCTGGTGCCCGCCGAGGTCTACGGTCGCGAGGCGCCGCTGACGGTCGAGATCGGATCCGGCCAGGGGCATGCCATCGTCTCGGCGGCGGCATCGCACCCGGATCGCGACTACCTCGCCGTCGAGGTGTTCCGCGCGGGCCTCGCCCGCACGATGCTCGATGCCGATCGCGCCGGCGCGAGGAACCTCCGCCTCGTCGAGGCGAACGCGCCCGAGGTGCTCGAGACGCTGCTGCCGGAGGCATCGGCCGACGAGGTGTGGGTGTTCTTCCCCGACCCGTGGCACAAGGCCCGCCACAACAAGCGCCGGCTGGTCAAGGAGGGCTTCGGGGCCACGGCGGCTCGCGCCCTCCGCGACGGCGGTGTGCTGCGTCTGGCCACCGACTGGGAGGACTACGCGCTGCAGATGCGGGAGGTGCTCGATGCCGACCCGCTCTTCGAGCGCGCGTTCGACGGATCCGCCGATCCCGGCAGCGACTGGGCGCCGCGATTCGAGGGCCGCGTCATGACGGCGTTCGAGCGAAAGGGCCTGAACAAGGGGCGCGACATCCGCGACCTCGCCTACCGACGCGTCGCCCGCTGATCCGGCCATGGCGAGAGCGCACGGAGCCACGGCGAGCACCCGGGCGCTCGACCCGCTCGTCCTGACCGCATCGGGGCTCGTCTGCCTCGCCGCGCCGGCGTTCTTCGTGCTGCAGGTGCGCTGGCTCGGGTTCGCTCTGCTCGTCGCAGGACTCGTCGTCGCCGTGCTTGTCGACCGGCGAGACCCCGCGGGGCTGGCGCGCGAGCGCGGCCTCGTTCGCGACCTGTCGCTCATCGCGATCGGGCTCTGCATCGTCAGCTCGATCTCGCTGGCCGCGCGGCTCGACGACTGGTCGATGGTGCAGTTCGGGCTGGTGCTCGGCGGGGCCGTCGCCGTGCCGTACGTGCTGTCGCGATTCTTCTACCGCGACCGCGCGATCCGGTTCCCGTGGCGCGGCGGCGGGCGCTGGGGGCGCCTGCAGTGGGGCTGGCTGGCCGCCGTCCTCGTGCTCGGCTGGACCATCCTGCCGTTCTACTTCATCAGCAGCGGCGTCTATCTGAACTGGCCCGTCGTGGACACCCCCGACCTCATCGCGCGGCTGTTCGTCGGCGTCGGGGCGGTGGGCATCTGGGACGAGCTGTTCTTCATCTGCACGGTGTTCGCGGCGCTGCGACGGCACCTGCCGGACATGGCCGCCAACGTGCTGCAGGCCACCGTCTTCGTGTCGTTCCTGTGGGAGCTGGGGTATCGCGAGTGGGGCCCCCTCCTGACGATCCCGTTCGCGCTGCTGCAGGGCGTCATCTTCCTGCGCACGCGCTCGCTGGGCTACGTCGTCACGGTGCACCTGCTCTTCGACGCGGTCGTGTTCCTCGTGCTGGTGCACGCCCACACCCCCGGCCTCCTGGACGGGATCTTCCTCGTCTGACGCCTCCGAGGTGGGCCTTACATGACCTTTGCCCATCCGTCAACCCTCGGGGGCGAAATCGCAACTCAAGGCATGCTGGATCCATGACAACGGCGCAGCTCCGAGAGGTGGATTCAGGGGTGATTCAGACCCCGGATGCGCGCGCCGGTCATGTAACGGAAGGCGACCTTGTGGGAGGTCGCTATCGGCTGGAGGAGCTCGTCGGAATCGGCGGAATGAGTCGGGTCTTTCGAGCCACCGATGAGCTCCTCGGCCGCACCGTTGCGGTCAAGCACTTCTCCGCGGCCAGCGGGAACGAGGCCGATCGCCTCCGTCGTGATTCCGAGACGAGGCTGCTCGCCTCGCTCAGCCACCCTTCGCTCGTGACGCTCTACGACGCCGACGCGCTGCCGGACGGATCCGGGTACCTCGCGATGGAGTACGTCGGCGGCGGAACGCTCGCCGACCGCATCGGTCGCGGGCCGATGGCGCCGCACGACGTCGCTCGCGTCGCGCTCGATCTCGCCGAGGCCCTGCACGTGGTGCACACGGCCGGTGTCATCCACCGCGACATCAAGCCGCCGAACGTGCTTCTGCGCGAGACGGTCGGCCGGCCCTTCCAGGCCATGCTCGCCGACTTCGGGATCGCGTACCTCATGGACAGCGCGCGCCTGACCACCCCCGGCATGGCGGTGGGCACCGCGGCGTACTTCTCGCCCGAGCAGGCGCGCGGCGCGCAGCCCTCGCCGGCCTCCGACATCTACGCGCTTGGGCTTGTGCTGATCGAGGCGCTGACGGGCGTCCGCGCCTACCCGCAGACCACGCCCATCGAGGCCGCCATCGCGCGCCTTCACGCCCCGCCGGTGGTGCCGAGCGGCTTCGGATACGGATGGCGCTCGCTGCTGACCGCGATGACCGCGACCGACCCGGCCGAGCGCCCGACGGCGCAGCAGGTGGCCGAGCGGGTGTCGGCGCTCAGCGTCGACGACGTCGCCGCCGACGCCACACAGGCGGCGCTTCCGGTCGCCGCTGCAATGGCAGTCGCGGCCCCGGTCGCGGCAGAGGAGGCGCAGACCACGCGCATCGTCCCGATCGCCGACGTGTCGCCGCGCCTGCGCGACCGCACCTCCCGCCAGCGTCGCCGGATGGTCGCCACGCGGATCCTCGCCGGCACGGCGGGCGTCGCCGCGATCGGCCTGGGCCTCTGGGCCGCGGGAGCGGAGATCGGATCCGCCCCGGTGGATCGCGTCGCGGTGCCGCATGTGGAGGTCGCCGAGACCGACGTGGCCGAGCCGACGGCTCCCGAGCCGGTTCAGCCCGTGCAGCCGGCCGTCGTCACGACGGAGCAGACGCAGACGGAGCAGGCCCCGGAGCCGGCCGCAGAGAATCAGGGACCCGGATCCTCCGGTCGAGGCGATGGCGCCTCGTCCGGACCCGGAAAGTCCGACGAGACCCACGGGAATGGGAAAGGGAAGGGGACCGGCTCGGGAAAGCCGGACCACGGGCACGGTGGCGGCTGAGTGAGCGCGGCCCTTCAAGGGACGGAAGGGAAGACCCGCGCCTCAGTCGCCACTGAACCAAGAAGGGCCGCACCTCACGGTGCGGCCCTTCTTCCTGTCTGCTCGAGTCTCGTTCTCGGTCCTGCGTGTCCGAGTCGTGACTCTCTGTGCGCCCGAAGGGATTCGAACCCCCGACCCTTGGCACCGGAAGCCAATGCTCTATCCACTGAGCTACGGGCGCATACCCGTCGAGCGTATCAGTCGGTCGACCGCTCTTCGGACGCCTCGACGGTCATGGCGGGATCCGTGATCTCGGCGAGGGCGTCCGCGACGCGCTGCGCGAGGTACGCGTGGCCCTCGACCGAGGGGTGGTCGGCGCCCACCTCGCTCGTGTCGATGACGTCGAGGTAGTTGTCCTTCGTGATCCATCCCTCCCGCACGGGAGAGATGTACCACCACTGCCGCTGGGCGGCCAGCGACGCCAGCAGGCGGTCGATCCGCGCCGTCGCCGCCTGCACGGGCAGCACCTGCGGCGCGGGGCCCAGGACGACGACGGGCACGTCCGGGTAGGTGGCGGCGAGCTGGTCCCATGCGGCGTTCACCGCGGCGGGGTAGCCCGCGAGGTCGGTGAGACGGTCGTTGATGGAGCCCTGCAGGATGATCAGGTCGTAGTCGGCCGCGGGGTCGAGCGCCGCGATGCGCTCGCCGAAGCGGGGACGATCGACGCGGATGTAGCCGCTGCCCCGGAAGCCGTCGACGACCGTCTCACCGTGCAGCAGGTCGGCCAGGCGGTAGGCGTAGCCCATCTCGATCGGCGTCGCCGCGGAGCCGTACGTCCACGAGTCGCCGAAGACGAGCACGCGCGGCTCCTCGGGCAGGTGGATCGCGGCGGGAAGCACCACCGGATCGGCGGCGGACGCCTGCTCGGCCACCGGAGCGGCGCCCGGGCGCAGCAGGCTGGCGGCGACTCCCGCGAGCACGGCGGCGAGCACCGCGAGAACGAGGATCAGCGCGGTGCGACGGGGACGCGTCACGGACGTCATGCGGAGAATCGTAAGCGACGGATCCTGACAGGCCGCGCCCGTAGACTTGATGCGCTATGAACCCCGATGCCCTCGCCGCCGCCCTGCTCGCCGTCGTCACGCCGATCGCCGCGCGGCGACGCCCCGAGGAGGAGCTGGGTCTGAGCGTCGCCGACGTGACGCTCGAGCGTCCCCGCAACCGCGACCACGGCGACTGGGCCACGAACATCGCGATGAAGCTGGCCAAGCGCCTCGGCACCAACCCGCGCGAGCTCGCACAGGAGATCGCCGACGGCCTCACCGCCACCGACGGCGTCGCCTCGGTCGAGGTGGCGGGCCCCGGCTTCATCAACATCCGCCTGGAGGCCGGCGCCGCCGGCGCCCTCGCGAAGACCATCGTCGACGCCGGTGCCGACTACGGCCGCAACGAGACGCAGGCGGGCAACACCGTCAACCTCGAGTTCGTCAGCGCGAACCCCACGGGCCCCCTGCACATCGCCCACACCCGCTGGGCGGCGCTCGGCGACACCATCGCCCGCGTCCTCGCGTTCAGCGGCGCGACCGTGGCCCGGGAGTACTACATCAACGACGCCGGCGCGCAGATGGAGCGCTTCGGCGCCTCGATCGTCGCCGCGCTCAAGGGCGAGGAGAAGCCCGAGGGCGGGTACTCCGGCGAGTACATCGACGAGCTCGGCCGCAAGGTCCTCGCCGAGCGCCCCGACCTCCTCGAGCTCGACGCCGACGAGCAGATCCTCGTCGCACGCGATGTCGCCTACCCGATCCAGCTCGCCGAGATCCAGGCGTCGCTCGAGGCGTTCAACGTCCACTTCGACGAGTGGTTCTCGGAGCGCACGCTGCACGCCGCGGGCGAGAACGGCGAGCCGAGCCTCATCGACCAGGCCGTCGACCGCCTCCGCGCGCAGGGCCACGTCTTCGACGAGGACGGCGCCGTGTGGGTGCGCACGACCGACTTCAGCGACGACAAGGACCGCGTGATCCGCCGCTCCAACGGCGAGTACACCTACTTCGCCGCCGACGCCGCGTACTACCTCAACAAGAGCGACCGCGGGTGGGCAGACAAGATCTACCTGCTCGGCGCCGATCACCACGGGTACGTGCATCGCCTCAAGGCGCTGGCCGGCGCCGCGGGGGAGGACCCGGAGAAGAACATCGAGGTGCTGATCGGCCAGATGGTCTCGATCAACGGCGCCCGCCTCTCCAAGCGCGCCGGCAACATCATCGAGATGGACGACATCATCGAGTGGATCGGCACCGACGCGCTGCGCTACTCGCTGGAGCGCTCGCCCGCCGACTCGCCCCTGGATCTGGATCCGGATCTGCTGCGCAAGCGCACGAACGACAACCCGGTCTTCTACGTGCAGTACGCCCACGCCCGCACGCACAATGTCGCCCGCAACGCGGCCGACGCGGGAGTGGACCGCTCGGAGTTCGCGCCCGAGCTGCTCGAGCACGAGACGGAGTCGGCCCTGCTCGGCGCCCTGCAGGAGTTCCCGCGCATCGTGGCCTTCGCCGCCGAGGTGCGCGAGCCGCATCGCGTCGCGCGCTACCTCGAGGAGCTGGCGGGTCTGTACCACCGCTGGTACGACAACTGCCGCGTCACCCCGCTCGGCGACGCGCCGGTCGAGACCGTGCACCGCACCCGCCTCTGGCTGAACGACGCCACCGGCCAGGTGCTGCGCAACGGCCTCGGCCTCCTCGGCGTCAGTGCCCCGGAGCGGATGTAACGCGCACGATGACGACGACGACGATCCGCACGAAGCGCCCGCGCTGGCCCTGGGTCCTGATCGGCGCGGTCGTCGTCGTGGTGGTGCTGGCGGTGGTCGCCGAGCTCGTGGCCCGCAGCCTGGTGCCGGGCATCGTGCGCGACAAGGTCGTCACCTCGCTCGGGCTGCCGGCCGAACAGCCGCTGGATGTGGCGGTCGGCGGCCTGGTCGTGCCGCAGCTGCTCGGTGGGTCGCTCGACGACCTGCGCATCTCGGGGTCGGACGTGCCCTTCGGCGAGCTGGCGGTCGATGCCGACGTGCGCATGACGGGTGTGCCGATCCGCGACGGCGTCGACGGCGGCCCCGGCACGGCCACTCTGCGTCTGGACGCGGCCGACCTCGAGGCGCTGCTCGCGGGGGCCGACGTGCCGCCGGTGCTGGCCGAGGCGACGATCGCGCTCGACGAGCCGGATGTCCGCCTGGCGAAGGAGTTCCCGATCCTCGGGGCGACCGTGCCGATCGAGGTCGCGCTCACCCCCGGCGCCGCCGACGGCGACCTCACGCTGAAGCCGAACGGCGCGCAGGTCGGGGGAGTGGCCCTCTCGCTCGATCAGCTCGCCGCGATGGTGGGCACCGAGGTCGTGGCCTTCCCGGTCTGCTTCGCCGACAGCGTGCCGGCCGGCCTGACCCTGACGGGTGTCGCGGTCGACGGCGACCAGCTCGTGGCCGACGTGGACATCGCCGCGGGCCTGCTGACCGACGCGACCCTCCAGCAGCCCGGCACCTGCTGACCCCGCCCCCGCCCTACCCGCGCCCGGCGCCTCCGCCGCACCCGGCTCACCCCCCCCGGTCGTTGAGCGAGCGAAGCGAGTCGAAACGGCCAAGCCGCCCACGCCGCCTCGCCCCACGCCCCCTCGCTCCGCCCCCGGGAGCCCGTCCGGCGCCGTTAGTCTCGCCGCATGTGGAGTGACGACGACGTGCGGGCCGCGGCGGCCGAGTGGAGCTGGCTTCCCGAGGGGTCGCGCGTGCGGCGGGGCGAGCTGACCATCGTGCAGCGCCCCGCCTGGTTCGGCGGGCATGTCGCCGTGGAGCGGGTGGACTCGGCGCGGCCGGCGGCCGAGCTGGTCGACACCGCGGTCGCGGTCGCCCGCGAATGGGGCGACGGCGCGCTCGAATGGGCGCTGTCCGACCGTGACGATCCGGCGCTGGCCGAGGAGCTGGGCGCGCGCGGCGCGGTGGTGGTCGAAGAGCTCGACGTGCTCGGGCTGCCGCTGGACCCATCCGCGCGACTCGCGCCCGGGCTCGGTGCCCGGCGGGTGGCGACGCGCGACGACGTCGTGGCGGTGGGGCGCATCAACAGCGCGGTCTGGGGCAACGCCGAGCCGGACGAGGAGCGGATCCGCGAGGTGCTCAGCGAGGAGGGGGCGCCGATCCGCGAGGGCGCCGTCTTCCGGCTCCTCGCCGAGCTCGACGGCGAGGCGGTCTCGACCGGCGGACCGCGACCTCGGCGCCGATCCTGACCCGCACGGGCTTCCGACGCTACGGCGGCGAGTCGGCGCTGGCGCCTGACGCTCTGACTTCACAGGGCGTCACCCGGGGTCGGGCCGCGGGGCGGCGGTGCCATAGACTCGGGGCACCCGCGGACGCGTGATTTCCCGCCCCGCGGACAATCCCATCCCGAAGGTGATCCGTGTCAATCGACGCTTCCGACCATCAGACCACGCGCATCGCGCCCGAGTGGCTCACCGAGCCCTCCGACCCGAATGACCTGGCTCCGGGGGTGTGGCCCGCCTCCGCGCATCGCGAGGACGACGGCGCCCTGGTGCTCGCCGGCATCCCGGCGCCCGAGCTCGCGCGCACGTTCGGCACCCCGGTGCTCGTGCTCGACGAGGGCGAGGTGCGTTCGCGCGCGGCCGGCACCCTCGCCGCGTTCCGCGACGCCGCCGCACGCCACGGCGGCACGGCCCGCGTGTACTACGCAGGCAAGGCGTTCCTCTCGTCCGAGGTGGCCCGCTGGGTGACCGAGGAGGGCCTGAACGTCGACGTGTGCTCGATCGGCGAGCTGACCGTCGCGCTCGCCGCGGGGGTGCCCGCGGCGCGCATCGGTTTCCACGGCAACAACAAGCGCGTCTTCGAGCTCGAGAGGGCGGTCGAGGTCGGCGTGGGCACGATCATCGTCGACTCCGAGATCGAGATCGAGCGCCTTGCCGCCATCACCGAGCGCCTGGACCGCCGGCAGAACGTGCTGGTCCGCGTCAACAGCGGTGTGCATGCCGACACCCACAGCTTCCTGGCCACGGCGCACGAGGACCAGAAGTTCGGCTTCGCGCTCGAGGCGGCCGTGCAGGCCGTCGAGCGGATCCATGAGCTGCCGCTGGTCGACTTCGCCGGCCTGCACTGCCACATCGGCTCGCAGATCTTCGGCGTCGCCGGCTTCCGCGAGTCGGCGTCGCGTGTGGTCGAGCTGCACGCCCTGCTGCTCGAGCAGGAGCGCTTCACCGCGCTCACCCCCGAGGGCGAGCCGGCCGAGCCCCTGCTGAACCTCGGCGGCGGCTTCGGCATCGCCTACACGCGCGCCGACACCCCGAGCCCCATCGCCGAGCTGGCCGACGGCATCGTCGATGCCGTCGCCGACGAGTGCGCGGTGCGCGGCATCGAGCTGCCCGTCCTCGCGTTCGAACCCGGTCGATCGATCATCGGCACCGCCGGTGTCACGCTCTACGAAGTGGGCACGATCAAGTCGGTCGCGCTCGGCGAGGGCGAGGGCCGCGCCGAGCGCCGTTACGTGTCGGTCGACGGCGGCATGAGCGACAACGCGCGCCCCGCGCTGTACGGCGCGCAGTACTCGGCCCGCCTCGCGTCGCGCGAGGGCGTGGACGCCCCGGTGCTCAGCCGCGTCGTGGGGCTGCACTGCGAGTCCGGCGACGTCGTCGTCGAGTACGAGTACCTGCCCGGCGACGTCGCCCCCGGCGATCTGCTCGCCGTCGCGGCCACCGGCGCCTACACCGCCGCGCTCGCCAGCAACTACAACCACATCCCGCGCCCGCCCGTCGTGGCGGTCGCGGACGGACGCGCCAGGGTCATCGTGCGGGGCGAGCGGATCGAGGATCTGCTCGCGCGCGATGCCGGCATCGATCCGGCACCTGCGGCCTCCGAGCCGGCCGGAAAGGGAGAAGCATGAACGACACCCGCACCCTTCGGATCGCCCTGCTGGGCGCCGGATCCGTCGGCTCGCAGGTCGCGAACCTGCTGCTCACCCAGGCCGACGAGTTCGCCGAGCGCGCCGGGGCCACGCTCGAGCTCGCGGGGATCGCGGTGCGCGACGTCGAGGCGAAGCGCGACATCGAGCTGCCGCGCGAGCTGCTCACGACCGATGCCAAGAGCCTCATCGAGGGCTCCGACATCGTCATCGAGCTGATGGGCGGCATCGAGCCGGCCCGCACGCACATCCTCACCGCGCTGAACTCGGGCGCCGACGTCGTCACGGGCAACAAGGCGCTGCTCGCGACCCACGGCGCCGAGATCTTCGACACAGCCGACCAGCTGGGCGCGTCGGTCTCCTACGAGGCGGCCGTGGCCGGTGCGATCCCGATCATCCGCCCGCTGCGCGACTCGCTCGCGGGCGACCGGGTGCAGCGCGTCTTCGGCATCGTCAACGGCAGCACCAACTTCATCCTCGACAGCATGGACCGCCAGGGCCTGTCGGCGGAGGAGGCGCAGCGGATCGCGACCGAGCTCGGCTACCTCGAGGCCGACCCGACGCTCGACCTCGGCGGCTACGACGCGGCCCAGAAGGCCGCGATCATCGCGAGCCTGGCGTTCCACACGCAGGTCGCGCTCGAGGACGTGCACCGCGAGGGCATCGAGCACATCACCGCGGGCATGATCGAGGGTGCACGTCGGGCCGGCTACACGATCAAGCTGCTCGCCGTGGCCGAGCGCCTGGAGGGCGAGGAGGGCGAGTCGATCTCGGTCCGCGTCTACCCCGCGCTGATCAGCCGCGAGCATCCCCTGGCGAGCGTGCACGGCGGCAACAACGCCGTCTACGTCTCGGCGGCGGCGGCGGGCGACCTGATGTTCTACGGCGCGGGCGCCGGCGGCCTGCAGACCGCGTCGGCCGTGCTGGGCGATGTCGTCTCGGCCGCCCGCCGCCACATCGCCGGCGGCATCGGCGTGGGCGAGTCGCCCCGCCAGAGCCTGCCGACCGCGCCGATCGGGCGCATCACCACGCGCTACCAGGTGACCCTCGAGGTCGCCGACGAGCCGGGCGCCCTGGCCGAGATCGCCACCGCCGTCAGCGAGGCCGGGGTCTCGGTCGCCACCATCGAGCAGACCCCCTCGGCCGACGCCGAGGGCCGCGCGCACATCGTGATCGGCACGCACCGGGCCCTCGAGCAGTCGCTCAGCGACACGGTCGCGCGTCTCGCGGCCAGCGACGTCGTCGAGCGCGTGGTGTCCGTCCTGCGCGTGGAAGGCGAGTGAGCGTGGGGGAGCACTCCGCCGCCGCGGGCGAGCCGGGCCGCACGGTGTTCGTGCGTGTGCCGGCGACGAGCGCCAACCTCGGCCCGGGCTTCGACAGCCTGGGGCTCGCGCTCTCGGCGTACGACGAGCTGACGGTCACGGCGCTGCCGGCCGGAGAGCTCGACATCGAGGTGACGGGCTCGGGGGCGGACGAGATCCCTCGGGACGCCTCGCACCTCATCGTCACCACGATCCAGCACGTGTTCGAGGCCTTCGGGCGCACGGCCCCCGGCCTGCGCCTCGTGGCGCGCAACGGCGTCCCCCACGGCCGGGGCCTCGGGTCGTCGGCCGCCGCGGTCGCCGCGGGCGTGCTCGCGGCGGCGGGGCTGCTCGCCGGCGACGTCGACCTGACCGACGAGGATCTGCTGCGCATGGCGAACGAGGTCGAGGGTCACCCCGACAACGTCGCGCCGGCGCTGTTCGGCGGGCTGACCATCGCGTGGCTCGACGAGAACGGCGCGCCGCACCACAAGAAGCTGCTGGTGCACCGGGGCGTGGCCCCCGTGGTGTTCGTCCCCGAGACGACGATGTCGACCAAGACGGCGCGCAGCGTGCTCGGCCCCGAGGTGCCGCGCGAGGACGCCGTGTTCAACGTCTCGCGCTCGGCCCTGCTGATCGCCGCGCTGACCCAGAGCCCGGATCTGCTGCTCGCGGCGACCGAGGACAAGCTGCACCAGAACTATCGCGCGGCCTCGATGCCCGAGACCGACAAGCTCGTGCGCGCGCTGCGCGCGGCCGGCTTCGCGGCCGTCGTGTCGGGCGCGGGCCCCAGCGTGCTCGTGCTCGCCGACGGCCCGGGCCGCCGCGCCGAGGCGGCCGAGCTGGTCGCGCAGGTGTCGGACACTCCGTGGGAGACCCTCATGCTCGCCGTCGATTTCAAGGGTGGTACAGTGAGGGAAACCCCGGTGGGTGCCGCTCGGCACGATTCTTGACCACCACTTTCGCAATCTGCGAAGCCCCGCACAGGTCCTCCGACCAGCTCACTGCGCAGCTGCTCACCTGAGCAGCTGACCTTCGAGCGCCTGGGCGACCACCGCGCGTCTCAGACGCGCGCCCGACGTGCATCGGGCGAACACATGACGTTCCAGCTAGAGGAGCAACTCGTGGAGACCATCTCCGAGACCCAGAACGAGGCCGCCGCTGTCAGCGAGCAGCCCGAGACCACCACGGCGTCCGACGCCCCCGTGAAGAAGGCGGCGCCGCGCAAGCGCGCCCCCCGTCGCGCGAAGTCGACAGACACCCCCGAGACCCCGGCCGCGACCGAGACCCCGGCAGAGGCGCCGGCGGCCGAGTCCGCGCCCGCCGATGCCGCACCTGTCGAGGCCGCGCCCGTCGAGGCCGCGCCCGAGAAGCCGAAGCGCGCCCCGCGCAAGCGCACCCCGAAGGCCGCGCCGGCCGAGGAGCTGCCGATCGAGGTTCCCGCCGAGGAGGCCCCCGCCGAGGAGCCCGCCGCCGAGGAGACCCCCGCCGAGGAGCCCGCCGAGATGACGGCCGACGCCGACGCCGCCGAGACGGACGCCGAGGCGCGCACCGAGGGCGAGCAGGCAGAGGGCGAGCAGGCCGAGGCCTCCGCCGACGCCGAGGGCGAGCAGACCGAGGGCGACGCCGCCGAGTCCGGCTCGGGCCCGAGCCGTCGCAGCCGCAGCCGTTCGCGTAGCCGCAACCGCAAGAAGGACGGCGGCGAGAGCGAGCAGGCCGAGGGCCAGCAGCAGCCGGCCGAGGCGGCGCAGCAGGCCCCCCAGAACCAGCGTGGCCAGGCGGCGCAGAACCCCCGCAACCAGCGCGGTCAGAACCAGGGCGCCCCGGTGCAGGACGACGCCGAGCAGGGCGGTCGCAACGGTCGCAACGCGCGCAACAAGCGTCGCGGCAACGAGACCGCCGACGAGTTCGAGACCGAGATCACCGAGGACGACGTCCTGATCCCGATCGCGGGCGTCCTCGACGTGCTCGACAACTACGCCTTCGTGCGCACCACGGGCTACCTGCCCGGCCAGCAGGACGTCTACGTCTCGCTCGGCCAGGTCAAGAAGTACAACCTGCGCAAGGGCGACGCCGTGGTCGGCGCGATCAAGCAGCCCCGCGAGAACGAGCAGCAGGGCCGCCAGAAGTACAACGCCCTCGTCAAGGTCGACTCGGTCAACGGCCTGTCGGTCGAGGACGCCGCGAACCGCGTCGAGTTCTCGAAGCTCACGCCGCTCTACCCGCAGGAGCGCCTGCGCCTCGAGACGGCCCCCGAGAAGCTGACCCAGCGCATCATCGACCTCGTCGCCCCGATCGGCAAGGGCCAGCGCGGCCTCATCGTCGCGCCCCCCAAGGCGGGCAAGACGATCGTGCTGCAGCAGATCGCCAACGCCATCGCGCACAACAACCCCGAGGCCCACCTCATGGTCGTGCTCGTCGACGAGCGCCCCGAAGAGGTCACCGACATGCAGCGCACGGTGAACGGCGAGGTCATCGCCTCGACGTTCGACCGCCCCGCCGAGGACCACACCACGGTCGCCGAGCTCGCCATCGAGCGCGCCAAGCGCCTCGTCGAGCTGGGTCGCGACGTCGTTGTGCTGCTCGACTCGATCACCCGCCTCGGTCGCGCGTACAACGTCTCGGCGCCCACGTCGGGCCGTGTGCTCTCCGGCGGCGTCGACGCCTCGGCGCTCTACCCGCCCAAGCGCTTCTTCGGCGCCGCGCGCAACATCGAGAACGGCGGATCGCTCACGATCCTCGCGACCGCGCTCGTGGAGACCGGATCGAAGATGGACGAGGTCATCTTCGAGGAGTTCAAGGGCACCGGCAACATGGAGCTGCGCCTCTCGCGTCAGCTCGCCGACAAGCGCATCTTCCCGGCCGTCGACATCAACGCGTCCTCGACGCGTCGCGAGGAGATGCTCCTCTCGTCGGACGAGGTCAAGATCACCTGGAAGCTCCGCCGCGCGCTCGCGGGCCTCACGCCCGAGCAGGCGCTGGGCACCGTGCTCGACAAGTTCAAGGAGACCTCCTCGAACGTCGAGTTCCTTGTCCAGATGCAGAAGTCGATCCCGGCGGCCGGCGGACGCTCGTCCGGCCACGAGAACGACATCCGCTGATCCGGATCCGTCGATGTTCGAATCCGTCGACGCGCTGATCGACGAGCACCGCCGGGTGCAGGAGGAGCTCTCCGACCCGGCGGTGCACGCCGACGCCGCGCGCGCGAAGCGGGTGAACCGGCGCTACGCCGAGCTCAACCGGATCGTCCAGGCGCATGAGGCGTGGAAGGCCGCGGGCGACGACCTCGAGGCCGCCCGCGAGCTCGCCCACGAGGACGAGATGTTCGCCGAAGAGGTCCCCGTCCTCGAGGAGAAGCTGGCCGTCGCGCAGGAGAAGCTGCGCCGCCTGCTGATCCCGCGCGACCCGGACGACGCGCGCGACGTGATCATGGAGATCAAGGGCGGCGAGGGCGGCGCCGAGAGCGCGCTGTTCGCCGCCGACCTGCTGCGGATGTACATGCAGTACGCGGCCTCGAAGGGCTGGAAGACCGAGCTCCTCGACTACAACGAGTCGGATCTCGGCGGCTACAAGGACGTCCAGATCGCGATCAAGGGCTCGTCCTCGGATCCCGCGCAGGGCGTCTGGGCGCACCTCAAGTACGAGGGCGGTGTGCACCGCGTCCAGCGGGTTCCGGCGACCGAGTCCCAGGGGCGCATCCACACATCGACCACCGGCGTGCTGGTGTTCCCCGAGGTGGACGAGCCCGAGGAGATCCACATCGATCAGAACGACCTGAAGATCGACGTGTTCCGCTCGTCGGGCCCCGGCGGGCAGTCGGTCAACACGACCGACTCGGCCGTGCGCATCACGCACGTGCCCACCGGCATCGTCGTCTCGATGCAGAACGAGAAGTCGCAGCTGCAGAACCGCGAGGCGGCCCTGCGCGTGCTGCGCGCGCGACTGCTGGCGCGCCAGCAGGAGCAGCTCGACGCGATCGCCTCGGACGCGCGCAAGTCGCAGATCCGCGGCATGGACCGCTCCGAGCGCATCCGCACGTACAACTTCCCGGAGAACCGCATCGCGGATCACCGCACCGGCTACAAGGCCTACAACCTCGACCAGGTCATGGACGGCGCCATCGAGCCGCTTGTGCAGTCCTGCATCGAGGCCGACGAGGCCGAGCGGCTCGCCGCCCTGGGCGACACCGCCTGACCTCCTTCTCCCCGGATCCGTGTATCAGGATCCGCGGCTCCGCCTCGTGAGAGGTATGGCCCGCGGCTCGCGCGGCCGGGATGGAGAAGGTCATGCTCGGGATCATCGCGGGGGCGGCGCTGGCGCTCGCTCTCGGCGCGCCGGCGTCGGTCGACGACACGTACCCGCCGGAGCAGCCCGTTGGGCCGTCGCTGAACGCCACCGCATCGGCGGAGTGCGTCTCGGACGCCCCGTGGGTCACGTACGACATCACGCTCGTCGATCCGGATGGCCTCTCGACCTCGCGTGACGCGTTCCTCGTCTTCGACAAGGGCGACGAGCATCTCGAGCTGGCGCTGGGCACCTTCGGCCCCGACAACCGCCTCGCGGGCACGGTGCTGTGGCCCGGCTCCGCGGTCGACGCGTCCGGGACCGGATCGGACTGGCCGGGCTGGGTGCTGGCCGACGGTCAGTGGTCCGATGTCGGCGAGGGCGATCTCGGCTGGACGCGCGAGGGCGCGACGATCTCGATCGAGGTGAACCCCGAGGTCGCCGTCGCGGCCACGTACCCGCCGTCGACGCCCGGCTGCGTGCTGCACCCGCGCGGCGTGCCGGCGGTCGTCGCCGCGCCCGCGCAGGGCGCACCGCCGCAGGGTGCGCTGGCCGCGACGGGCCCCGAGCTGCTGGCGCCCCTGATGCTCGGAGGCGGCCTGGTGGCCGGAGGACTCGCCTTCGCGAACGCCCGGCGCCGGCCTCGCGAGTGACGGCCGCCGTGGACGTCCGACGAGCGGTGAGGCGGTCGCTGATCGGCGCCGCCGTGCTCGTGGCCGCCGCGGGGGCATGGCTGGTCGTGCGCGGGGCGCTCGCCGTCGGCGAGACCGTCGCGCTGAAGGCCGCTGCCGAGGAGTTCGAGGCGACGCTCGACGTCGCCGATGCGGATGCGGCCTCGGCCGCGTCCTTCCTGGACCGCATGTCCGGCGACGCGGGGGCGCTCGCCGGGCATGCGCTGACACTGGCCTCGCTGACGTCGGATCCGGTCTGGCGCGCCGCGGAGGTCCTGCCGTTCGCGGGTGCCCAGTTGCGCGCCGCCCGTCTCGGTGCCGCGGAGCTCGCCCGCCTCACCACGGCCGGGCACGAGGTGCTGGTCGCCTCGAGCGCCGTGCTTCGGCCGTCGCGCTCCGACGGCCTCGACGTCGACGCGATCCGGGCGCTCACCCCGCCGCTCGACGACCTCGTCGCGGCGCTGGGTGAGGCGCGCACGACCCTCGACCGCATCGACCGCGGCGAGCTCCTGTCGCCCGTCGCGAAGGGGATCGACACCCTCGACGCGATGATCGACCGCACCGGCCCCGCACTCGAGGCGATGCGCGCGACCGCGCGTGTGGTGCCCCCGCTGCTCGGCGCCGACGAGCCCCGTCTGATCCTGCTGATGCTGCAGAATCCGGCCGAGCTGCGCGCCGCCGGCGGCATCACCGGCACGTTCGTCGCGATCCGCGCCGAGGACGGGGTGATGACCCTCGCCGGCCAGGCCGACAGCTCGGTGTTCCCGCCGACGGAGGCCCCCGACATCACCATCCCGGCCGACGCCTCCACCCGCGCGGACGACGGCGTCGGGCGGTTCGTGCAGAACATCGCCGCGACGCCCGACTTCCCGCTCTCGGCCGAGATCGCCGCCGCCTGGTGGCGCGGACACACGGGAGAGGATGCCGACGCGGTCGTCGCGCTCGATCCGCTGGTGCTGAAGCCGCTGCTGGCGCTGACCGGCCCCGTGACCGTGGACGGCGAGCAGATCTGGGCGGAGCAGGTCGTCGACACGCTGCTGCGCCGGCCCTACCTCGAGCGGGAGCAGGACGCGCAGACCGCGTTCTTCCGCGTCGTCACCGAGACCGTGTTCACGGCAGCACTCGCCACCCCCGCCGAGGCGCCGGGGATGGCCTTCCACCTCGCCCCGCTGCTGGATGCGGGCCGGCTCGCGGTGTGGAGCGCGCATCCCGCCGAGCAGGCCGTGCTCGCCGACACCGCCGCGGCGGGCCTCGCCGCGCGTATGGAGCAGCGACGGGCGCACGCCCTGCTGTTCGACGACCTGACGGGCGGCAAGCTCGACGCCTACCTCGCGGCCTCGATGACGCTCGAGACGACCAGCTGCCGGCCGGACGGGCGCGAGACCACCGTCGTCAGCGCCGAGCTCTCCAGCGCCGTGCAGACGGGCATGACCCTGCCGTGGACGTCTTTCCCGGCCTTCGGCGGCTTCGACCGCGAGGACATCGGGCTGCGTCTGACCGCTCTGGCGCTGCCGGGCGCGGTGGTGGAGGCCGTCACCATCGACGGGGAGCCCGTGCCATGGACGGCTGCGACTGTCGTCGGGCGGCCGGGCGCCGCCACGCGCGTGGTGCTTCCGCCGGGCGGCACGGCCACCGTCGCCTTCCGCTTCGTCGCAGACCCGGGCCCCGAGAATCCGGATCTCGTCCACACTCCGCTGGTCGGAGATCCGCCGATTCATGTCCTCGAGGGGGTGTGCAGGTGAAATTCGCAGACATTCCCGTTCGGGGCTCTTGTGTCGACATCGCTGCTGACGCCAGGATGACCGGCGTGGAGGAAGATCCTCTGCCGCGTCTCCCGGAACTCCCCGAACCAGGAGCCGTCCCCGTCACGTCCCCCCGTGTGACGGATCAGGTGCCCGAGGCACCCGGCGACGATGCGGGAGACCGGCGCGCGCGCTGGCAGGAGGCCGCCCGGCTGTTCCTGCGGTGGCGCGACCAGGGCGACGCCCGCGCGCTGGACGAGCTGGTGAGGCTGCTCAGCCCCGTGCTCTGGCACGTGGTGCGCGCCTACGGCCTCCGCCGCGAGACCGCCGAGGACGTGGTGCAGGCCACGTGGCTCACCTTCGTGCGCAAGCACGACACCATCGTCGACCCGCTCGCGGTGTCGGCGTGGCTCACCATGACCGCGCGGCGCGAGGCGTGGCGCACGGCGAAGATCGACGGACGCGCGGACCCTACGGAGGACGAAGCCCTCGAGCGCCGGATGCCCACCAGCGCCACGGCGGAGGACCAGGCGATGGGAGAGCTCGAGGCCCAGCGTCTGTGGGACGCCGTGGGCGGCCTCGACGAGCGCTGCCGCCGGCTGCTGCGCATCGTCGCATTCGACGACCGTCCGGACTATCGGCGGATCGCCAACGATCTCCACATGCCGATCGGTAGCATCGGACCCACCCGGCAACGGTGCCTGGGAAAGCTGCGTGCGCGGCTGGACGGCCCTGAGGGGATGAGACGGGGATGATCGTGAACGTGGAAAGCGAAGAAGAAGACGGCCGCATGCTCGATGCGCTCGCGCGGATGTGGGAGCGCAAGGACGCCCCGCCCGTCGACCTGGCCGAGCGGATGATCGCGGCGGTCGCGGTCGATGACCTGTCGCGCGAGTACGCGCTGCTGACCGAGGTCTCGGCCGACCGCGCCGCGGTGCGCACCGAGCAGGAGCGCCTCACCCTGCAGTTCAGCGACGAGACGACCAGTGTTCTGCTGCACGTGTCGGCGACCGAGAACGGTCTGCGGCGCGTGGACGGCTGGTCGGAGCCCGCCGTGCTGGCCGCGCGTCTGTCGCAGGATGCCCGTGAGTGGGCGGCCGAGCTGAACGAACAGGGCCGTTTCGCCTTCACGGACGTGGCCCCGGGGCTGTCGTCCGTGCGACTGATCGTTCGCCTGGACGGAGAGCTGAGGGAGTTCATCACGCCGCAGTTCGAGGTGTGATCCTCTCCCTCTGCTGACGGCGGCCCACCCCCGGGGCGCCGAGAGGTGGAGTGCGGCCCCCGCCGCGGAGAGAGGTGACCCATGGCATCCGACGACGGCTCCCAGCCCGAGAACTGGACCTGGCGGGATCGCGCCGCCGGCAGCGTGCCGCGCGGGCGCACCCTCGACCCGACGGTCGACGAGGTGCCCGGCATTCGGGCCTACCCGACGGTGTACGTGCCCGAGGAGCTGCTGGTCTCCGGAAATCGCGCGACACGCAGCGGAAACATCCAGGACCTCGAGCGGGTGGCCGGCGAGCTCGGCTGGACCATCGAGCTGGCGGACCTGCGCGGTGAGCCGCTGCGCGATGCGGAGCAGGAGCCCGACGAGCTGCTCGCGGGGGTGCCCGGCGTGACGCGCGTGCGCGTCGTGGCGGCCGATCCGGACCGTCAGGGCGCGATGCCCTTCGCACCGGACGCGTGGCGGCTGCTGCAGCGCACGCGTGCGCGCACACGCTCACGACTGGCGGGCGTCGGTCTCAACCACGTGCTCGCGATCGACCCGGTGCGGGTGAACCCGTTCACGCAGACGAACCCGTTCACGCAGACGAACCCCTTCACCCAGACCAACCCCTTCACCCAGACGAACCCGTTCGGGGCGGCCGAGTACGCGCAGCCGGGATGCGGCGGACGACAGCCCGTCGCGCACCTCGGATCGGGGCCCGTGCGGGGCGCCGCGCCGCGGCGCGGGCAGCGGCGGCCGGTGGTCGCGATCCTCGACACCGGGTGCGGTGTGCACCCCTGGCTGCCGGACGACGTCGTCACCCGCCGGCTGGATCTCGACGGGGAGCCGATCGGGCTGACGGACGAGGCGGATCCCGAGCGGTACGGCGATCTCTACGGCCAGCTCGACGGCGAGATCGACCCCGTCGCCGGGCACGGCACGTTCATCGCGGGCATCGTGCGGCAGGTCGCGCCCGAGGCGGACCTGGTCACCGTGCGTCTCGCCGACGCGCTCGGCGTCGTCGAGGAGCACCTGCTGATCCTCTCGCTGCGGCAGATCCTCGAACTCGCCCGTCGGCACCGCGCGGGGGAGAAGGGCGGAGCGGCCATCGACGTGATCAGCATGTCGCTGAGCTACTACCACGAGACCCCGGAGGACGGGCTCTACTCGCGCACCCTGTACGACCTGCTCAAGGCTGCGCGCGGTCTCGGCGTCGCGGTCGTGTGCTCTGCGGGGAACGATGCGATCGACCGGCCGAGCTTCCCCGCCTCGCTGTGGGCCTGGCCCGACGCCGACAACGGCATCGCGCCAGACGACCTCGCGGAGCACGTGTCGGTCGGCGCCCTCAATCCGGGCGCCACCTCGGTCGCGCTGTTCTCCAATGTGGGGCCCTGGGTGCGGGTGTACGCCCCGGGCGCCTCGGCGGTCAGCTGCATGCCGGCGTTCGAGGGCGGGCGGCAGGCGGCGACGCGCGAGGATCGCTACGAGCGCCGCCGCCAGACCATCGCGCCCGAGGACTACCGGGGCGGGTTCGCCACGTGGAGCGGCACGTCGTTCGCCGCCCCCTTCGTCGCGGGTCTGATCGCCGCGGAGCTGGGCCCGCTCCCGGTCACGGGAGCGGGCAAGGCGACAGCATCCGGCGGTCCGATCGAGCGATCTCGTGCAGCGACGGAAGCGGCGTTGAAAGTCGTGACAACCGACGACGGCTCGCGGGTGTGAGATGCGCGGCCGGGCAGTGTGCGGACACAGCGTTAGTGCGGGTGAAGGGCATGGGGGGAGCCTTAGGGTAGGGGTTTGCCGGGTCGGCGAATCGGTCGGGAGGCCGGTTCGTCAAGGGCAATACTGCGCCTCTGCGGGCCGCGTGCGAAGAGGCACCCGAAAGAATCACCCACAGGGTGAGGCGCGATGCGCCTGACCGCCGATCACCTCCACGCGCGCGGCGTCGAGCTCACCAATCGAGGCCGTCTCACCGCCGCCCGCCGTGCGCTCCGCGAGGCCGCCGCCCGCGCCACCTCGGCGGAGGAGAGGGCCCGCATCGCCGGCACCCTGGCGTACGTGCTCGCGCGCACCGGGCACCCTGACGAGGCCGAGCGCCTCTGCCGGGAGGCGCTCGGGGCGGGCGCCGAGCTGTCGGCCGAATCGGCGGCCGTGCTGCACGGCCAGCTCGGCGTGCTCGCCGTGGAACGCGGGGACTTCGACGGAGCGCTTCCCCTGCTGGGGCTCGCGATCAGCGCCGAGCGCGACCTGCACCGATCCGGGAACATGTTCATCAACCGCAGCGTCGCGCACATGCGCCTGCAGCGGCTGGCCGACGCCAGGGCCGATCTGGACGCGGCGGCGGAGCGGTACGCGGCCGCGGGGGAGGAGCACAGCCGCGCACTGAGCATCCACAACGCCGGCTACGTCGCGCTCCTCGCGGGAGACCTCGTCTCGGCGCTCGAGCTGATGTCGCAGGCGCGGCCGCTGGCGGCGTCGTCGCCGGTCAACGCCGCGGTCTGCGATCTGGACAGGGCCGAGGTGCTGCGCGAGGCGGGACAGTACAGCGACGCCGAGAGGGCCCTCGAGGACGTCGCTCGATCCTTCGGCGCCGCGCACATGCCGCAGTCGCGGGGGGAGGCGGAGTTCCACCTCGCGCGGTCGCTTGTGACCCACGATCTCGCTCGGGCCGCGGAGGTCGCCGGATCGGCGGCGCGCCGCTTCCGGGGCCTCGGGAGCAGGGCGTGGACCGCCCGCGCCGAGGGGCTGCGCCAGCGGGCGCTGCTGGAGATGCGCGATGCCGGGCGGCGCCGGCCCAGCGCCGAGCAGGTCGAGAGCGCGGCGGTCGAGCTGGAGCGCGTCGGCTTCCCGTCGGAGGCCCAGCAGCTGCGCCTCACGCACCGGATCTCGCGCGCCCGGCGCGGCGAGATCGATCCGGCCCCCATCCGGCTGCGCGACACGGACCCGCTGCCGGTGCGCCTGCTCGTCCACCAGGCTCGCGCCGTGCAGGCGGCGGCGCGCGGCCGCGACGGCGACACCCGCCGGCACGCGGCCGCGGGCCTCGATGCGCTGGCGGCCTGGCAGCAGTCCTTCGGCTCGCTCGATGTCGCCTCATCGGTGGCGATGCACGGCAACGGTCTGATGCTCGAGGGGCTCGGCGCCGCGATCCGCTCGCGCCGACCGGAGGTCGTGTTCGAGTGGTCCGAGCGGGCGCGGCACTTCGCGCACCAGGTGGCTCCGGTGAGGCCCCCGCGAGACCCGGAGCATGCGGCGGATCTGGCCCGGCTGCGTCTGCTGCGCGAGGAGACCGGCGCATCCTGGGAATCGGACACCCGGGCGCGCGAGCTGCGGGAGCGGATCCGCGAACGCCAGTGGGCGACCGTGGGAGACAGCGGCGCCGTGCCGCGGGTGGATATGGAGACGCTGCGCGCCACCCTCCAGCAGGACACGGCCATGCTGAGCTACGTGTACGCGCGCGGCGCCCTCGTGTGCGTGGTGACCTCGGCGCAGGATCCGCCGCGCCTGGTCGACATCGACGCGTCCGCCGTGCTGGACCTGATGCCGGGGCTTCGCGCCGACCTCGACGTGGTGGCCGCCGTCGGGTCCGGGCCGATGGCGAAGCTGGTGCGCGGAGCGCTCGAGGCGCGTCTGTCGGCGCTGTCGCGCGCCCTGATCGAGCCCGCCCTCGCCGTCGCCGGGGATCCGCGCCGCGTGCTGCTGACGGCGCCGGGCATCCTCGCCGGCATGCCGTGGGCGATGCTGCCGGCGATGCGCGGACGCTCGGTGTCGCTCGCGCGCTCCGCCTCGCGCTGGGTGGCCGGGCGCCCGCGCTTCCGCCCCGGCTTCACGGCCGGGTTCGCGGTGGGACCGGGCATCTCCCGCGGGCAGGACGAGGCGGAGGCGGCTGCCTTCGCCTGGGAGCTCAACGCCGCAGGCGCCGGTGCCGCCGGCCACCCCACGGTGCTGCTGGGCGCGAGGGCAACCGTCGAGGCGGTGACCGACCTCGCCGAGCGCGCGGACGTCCTGCACCTGGTCGCGCACGGGCGCCACTCGATCGACGCGCCGCTGCTCTCGGGTCTGCGCTTCGCCGACGGCGACCTCTTCGGCTACGACATCGACCTGATCGACGCGCCGCCGCACACCGTGATCCTCTCGGCCTGCGAGCTGGGACGCTCGTCGGTGCGCTGGGGGGCCGAGGCGATCGGCATGGCCCACGCCTGGCTGCACGCGGGCACCGTGTGCGTGATCGCCGCGCCGGTGACGGTCGCCGACGACGCGGCGGCCGAGTTGCTCGGCGCGCTCCACGGCAGCCTCGCGGCGGGACTCGCGCCCGCTGACGCGCTGGCGCTGGCGGCCGAGGAGACGGGCGTGGTCGCGCCCTTCCTCTGCTACGGCAGCGGGTTCTGAGGGCCGACACGACAAGGCCCCGCGACCGGCGTCGGTCACGGGGCCCGGTGCGACGCGACTCAGCCGCGGAAGAACCCGTACAGCGCCTTCACCCACTCGGGGATGATCGAGATGGCGGCGGTCTTCGAGACATCGTTGGTTCGAGAGAACGGCATGGAGATTCCTGTCTGTCGGGAGGGACCAGGACGAGATGCCCGGTGCGATCATCCTGGCGGTCCCGCCGCGCCCGCGGCAAGGGGTGTATCTGCGCAGGCCTTCCCGGCTCCTTCGGGACATGGCGACCGTCGACCACGTCCTCCTGACGCGATTCAACCTGCCCTCGATCGGGCGCGAGAGCGTGATCCGCGCGCAGGACGGCTGGCTGCGCGAACGGATCGAGCTGTTCCTGCGTTACACCGTGCCGAGTGTCGAGGCGCAGACCGCGCCCGTGCGATGGCTGGTGTACCTCGATCCCGCGAGCCCCGGGTGGCTCCTCGAGAGGATCGGGCCGGCGGTGGCGCGCGGGGTGTTCACCCCGGTGTTCCGCGAGTCGGTCAGCACCGCGCAGATTACGGCCGACGCCCGCGGGCTCACCGGCGCGCGCCGCGAGATCCTGCTCACGACGAACCTCGACAACGACGACGCGATCGCGCGCGACTTCGCCGAGCGCCTGCAGAGCCTGGCGGTCGCGGGTCGGCGCCGTGCGCTGTACCTCGCCGACGGCCTGATCCGCCGCGGCGACGAGGTGTACCTGCGCCGCGACCGCGACAACGCCTTCGTGTCGGTCGCCGAGCCGTGGGAGGGAGCCGTGACCGCGTGGTGCGACTGGCACAACCGCCTGCACCGGCAGATGACGGTCGCCTCGGTGCCCGGCGCCCCCGGATGGATCCAGGTCGTGCACGGGCGCAACGTGAGCAACCGCGTGCGCGGGCGGCTCGCCGATCCGGCGCGGTACACGGCCCTGTTCCCCGGGCTGCTGGACGATGCGCCCGCCGTGGACCCGGCGCGGGTGCTGGCCGACGCATGGGTGCGCCGGCCGCTGCGCGAGAGCCGGGAGACCGTCCGCCGGGCGGCGAAGGAGCTGGTGCTCGCCGCCGTCGGCAAGGACGGCCTCGACCGCATCAAGAACGCTCTGCCCGTCGGCCGCTGAGCCGGTGAGACGGACTCGGACCGGGGTGTATCAACCACCGGACCCGGCACTCCTCCCCGGCATGACACTGACTACGGGACGAATGGCTGCCGCGGTGATCGGCGCCGGGTACTGGGGGCCGAACCTCGCGCGCAACCTGCGCGGCTCGGCCGACTGGGAGCTCGCCGCGATCTGCGACCTCGATCGGGATCGCGCCGCTCGCGTCGCCGAATCGGTCGGCGGGGCGCCGGTGATGACCGACGTCGACGAGGTCCTCGCCGACCCGCTCATCGACGCCGTGGCGATCGCCACGCCCGCCCGCACCCACCACGCGCTCGTGACGCGGGCGCTGGAGGCGGGCAAGCACGTTCTGGTCGAGAAGCCGCTCGCGGCCGACCGGGCCTCGGGCATCGAGATGGTCGAGCTCGCCCGCGACCGCGGCCTCGTGCTCATGACCGATCACACCTACTGCTACACCCCGGCGGTCCTGCGCATCCGCGACCTGATCGCCGAGGGCGCGCTGGGGGAGATCCTCTACGTCGACTCGAGCCGCATCAACCTCGGGCTCGTGCAGCCCGACGTCGACGTGCTCTGGGATCTGGCACCGCACGACCTGGCCATCCTCGACTTCGTCCTGCCGGGCGGGCTCGACGCCGAGACCGTCTCGGCCGCCGGCGCCGACCCGCTCGGGGTCGGACGCGCCTGCGTCGGATACCTGGCGCTTCCGCTGGCCGGCGGCGCGATCGCCCACGTGCAGGTCAACTGGCTCAGCCCCACGAAGATCCGGCGCATGGTGATCGGCGGCACGCGCCGCACCCTCGTCTGGGACGACCTCAACCCCGCCCAGCGCCTGAGCGTCTTCGACCGCGGCGTCGAGGTCGCTCTCGAGGCGGATCACGCCGCCCGGGTCTCGTACCGGCAGGGGGACACCTGGTCGCCGGCGCTTCCCGATCAGGAGGCGCTCGCCAACGTCATGACCGAGTTCGCCGCGGCGATCCGATCCGGGCGCCCCGCGCGCACGGACGGAGACTCGGGGCTGCGGGTGCTCTCCGTGCTGGAGGCCGCCTCGCGCAGCCTCGCGTCCAGGGGCGCGCCCGTTCCGGTCGAGCGGGAGCTCGCACTCCGTGCCGGCGACGGCGTCCTGGCGGGGGGTGTCGCATGACCTCGCTCGCCGGAGCCCGCGTCGTCGTCACCGGAGGGGCCGGATTCATCGGCAGCCACCTCGTCGACGAACTCGTCACCCGCCGCCACGTCGAGCACGTGACCGTGATCGACTCGCTCGTCAACGGCAGCCGCGCCAACCTCGCCCACTGGGCGGGCGACCCGCGGGTGCGCCTCATCGAGGCCGACGTGCGCTCGGAGGCCGCCCTGCGGGCCGTGGACGGGATGGACGTCGTCTTCCACCTCGCCTGCCTCGGGGTCAGGCACAGCCTGCACGACCCGATCACGAATCACGAGGTCAACGCCACCGCCACGCTGCGCCTGCTCGAGCGGGCCCGCACCGCGGGCATCGGCCGCTTCGTCCACGTGTCATCCAGCGAGGTGTTCGGCACCGCCCAGCGCGTGCCCATGGACGAGCGCCACCCCACGTGGCCGGAGACCGTGTACGGCGCCGCGAAGCTCGCCGGCGAGGCCTACGCCCGGGCCGCCTTCCGCACCCACGGGCTGCCCGTGATCGTGGTGCGCCCGTTCAACACCTACGGCCCCCGCAGCCACTTCGAGGGCGACAGCGGCGAGATCCTGCCCCGCACCATCGTCCGCAACCTGTGCGGCCTGCCCGCGCTGATCTACGGCGACGGCCACCAGACCCGCGACTTCATGCACGTCAGCGACACCGCTCGCGGGCTGGCGCTGCTCGCCGAGAGCGACGCCGCCGTGGGCAAGACCGTGAACTTCGGATCCGGCGAGGAGGTGCAGATCCGCTTGCTCGCCCGCACGGTGGCCTGGCTCACCGGCCGCCCGGACCTCAACGCCGTGCACCTCGAAGACCGCCCGGGGGACGTGCGCCGGCTGCTCGTGGACGCGCATCTTATGCACCGGCTCACGGGGTTCACACCGGCGATGCCGTTCGATGCGGGTGTGGCGGACCTCGTGCGCTGGTTCCGCAGCCGCCCCAGCACGCCGGAGCAGATGCTGCAGCGCATCGAGGACCGCAACTGGGTCGCGCCCGTCGACGGCACGGCCGCCGGGGTGCCGGCATGACTGCGGCGGTGGCGGCGCCGGGGCGCATCGACGTGATGCGCCCCTGGCTCGGCGCGGAGGAGGCGGCGGCCGTGTCGGCCGTCATCGCCTCGGGCTGGGTCGCGCAGGGGCCCCGGGTCGCCGCGTTCGAGGAGGCCTTCGCCGCCGAGGTGCAGGCCCCCCACGCGATCGCCACGTCGAGCTGCACGACCGCGCTGCACCTGGCGCTGGTCGTGGCCGGCATCGGCGCGGGCGACGACGTCGTGGTGCCGTCGCTGTCGTTCATCGCGACCGCCAACGCCCCCTCGTACGTCGGGGCGCGCACCGTGTTCGCGGACGTCGAGGAGGCCACGGGCAACGTCACCGCCGAGACCGTCGCGGCGGCGCTCACCCCGGCCACCCGGGCGGTGATCGCGGTGGACCAGGGAGGGATCCCCGTGGATCTCACCGCCATCCGCGCGCTGTGCGATCCGCTCGGGATCGTGGTGATCGAGGACGCCGCCTGCGGCATCGGCTCGACGCATCACGGGGCGCCGGTGGGGGCCGGGGCGGATCTGGTGGCCTGGTCGTTCCATCCGCGCAAGATCCTCACCACCGGCGAGGGCGGCATGCTCACCACCCGCCGGGCCGACTGGGCCGAGCGCGCCCGACGCCTGCGCGAGCACGCCATGGGCGTGTCGGCCACCGAGCGGCACGCCACGCTGATCTCGCCGCCGGAGCGCTACGAGGAGGTGGGCTTCAACTTCCGCATGACCGACCTCCAGGCCGCGATGGGCCTCGTCCAGCTGACGCGCCTCGATGCCATCGTCGCCCGGCGACGGGTGCTCGCGGCCCGGTACCGCGCCGCGCTCGGCGCGGTCCCCGGCATCCGCGTTGTGGACGACCCCGCGCACGGCACCAGCAGCTTCCAGTCGCTGTGGATCGAGGTGGGCGACGCGCATCGCGTCGACCGCGAGGGCCTGCTCGCCGCGCTCGCGACCCACGGCGTCTCGGCCCGCCGCGGCATCATGGCCTCGCACCGCCAGCCCGCCTACGCCGGGCGCGACACCGGGACCGCCTCTCTCGCGGTCACCGAGCGGCTCGCTGATCGCATGCTGATCCTGCCGCTGTTCCACGCGATGACGGTGGCCGAGCAGGATCGCGTCATCGCGGTCGTGCGCGACGGGGCCGCATCATGAGCATCCTGCTGATCGGCGCGAGCGGACTGGCCCGCGAGGTGCTCGCCGCCGGGATCGCCGACGTCGCCGGGGTGCTCGACGACGATCGGGCGCTGCGCGGAACGATGTGCGGCGGGGCGCCGGTGCTCGGCGGGCTCGATGAGGCGGGGCGGCGGCCGGCCGACCGGCTGCTGATCTGCATCGGCCCCGGTCGCGGGCGCCGCGACGTGGCACGGCGCCTCGCCGCCGCGGGCATCGGCCCCGAGCGCTTCGCGACCTTCGTCGCGGGCGGCGCGAGCGTCGGGACCACGAGCACGGTGGGCGCCGGATCGATCCTGCTCGACGGCGCCGTCGTCACCGCCGACGCGCGCCTCGGGCGGCACGTCGTGGTCATGCCCGGCTGCACGATCACCCACGACGACGAGCTCGCCGACTTCGCGACCCTCGCGGCCGGGGTGAGCCTCGGCGGCGGCGTCCGCGTCGGCGAGGCCGCCTACCTCGGCATGAACGCCTCGGTGCACCCGGGGCTCGTCATCGGCGCCGATGCCACGGTCGGCATGGGCGCGGCCGTGCTGCGCGACGTGCCCGCCGGCCAGACCTGGGTGGGCGTTCCCGCCCGCCCGCTCGCCTCCGTCGTCCGCACCCTGCCGACGCGCCCCGATCCGATCCTGTCCACCTCGATCCAGGAGGTCTTCGCATGACTCTCGCCCCCGCTCCCGCCGTCGTCGACGTGCCCTTCCTCGACCTCCCGGCGCAGTCGGCGGAGATCGCCGACGAGGTGCTGCCCCAGTGGCGCGAGCTCCTGCTCGATGCCGCGTTCGTCGGGGGCGCCCCGGTCGCCGTGTTCGAGCGCGAGTACGCCGCCTACATCGGCGGCGCGGCCGCACCCGGCCTGCAGGCCATCGGCGTCTCGAACGGCACCGATGCGCTCGAGCTCGCCTACCGGGCGGTCGGTGTGGGACAGGGCGACGAGGTCATCGTCCCCGCCAACAGCTTCATCGCCACCGCCGCCGCCGCGAGCCGGATCGGCGCGGTGCCGGTGTTCGTCGACGTCGACGACACGCACCTGCTGATGGATCCGGACGCCGTCGAGGCGGCCATCACGCCCCGCACCCGCGCGATCGTGCCCGTGCACCTGTTCGGCCAGATGGCGCCGCTCGAGCACCTGGCGCCGATCGCCGAGCGCCACGGCCTCGCGCTCGTCGAGGACGCCGCCCAGGCACAGGGGGCCACCGGCCCCGCCGGACACGCGGGCGCCGTCGGCGACATCGCCGCGACAAGCTTCTACCCGGGCAAGAACCTCGGGGCCGCCGGCGACGCCGGCGCGGTGACCACCTCGGACGCCGCGCTCGCCGAGACCGTGCGCTCGCTGCAGGCCCACGGCAGCACCACCCGCTACGTGCACGACCGCATCGGCGTCAACGCGCGCCTCGACGCGGTGCAGGCGGTGGTGCTGCGCGCCAAGCTGCGGCGCCTGGACGCGTGGAACACCATGCGCCGGGCCGCCGCGTCCACGTACGCCGAGCTGCTGGGCGACGCCGAGGGCCTGCGCCTGCCCGCCACCCGGCCCGGCAACCTCGACGTCTGGCACCTGTACGTGGTGCGCGTCGCCGAGCGCGACCGCGTGGCCGCCGCGCTCGGGCGGGCCGGCATCGGCGTGGGGGTGCACTACCCGACGCCGCTGCCGTTCACGGGCGCCTACGCGCCCCTCGGGCACCGCCGGGGCGAGTTCCCCGTCGCCGAGGCCGCCGCCGAGCGGATCCTGTCGCTGCCGATGGGGCCGCACCTGACGGCGGCCCAGCAGGTCGCGGTCGCCGAGGCGCTCCGCTCCGCGGTGGCATGATGCGCTTCCGGCCAGCGCGACGCCTCGAGACGGCGCCCGTCGTCACCGTGGTGATCCCGCACTACAACTACGGCGCGTACCTGCCCACCGCGGTGCGCTCGGTGCTCGAACAGGACGTGCCCGTCGAGGTGATCATCGTCGACGACGCCTCCACCGACGGCAGCATCGACGCCGCCCGGACGATCGCGGCCTCCGACCCCCGCATCACCCTCATCGAGCACGCGGTCAACCAGCGCCACATCCGCACCTACAACGACGGGCTCGGGCGAGCCACCGGCGACTACGTGGTGCTGCTCTCGGCCGACGACGCCCTCGCCCCCGGGAGCCTCGGCAGGTCGGTCGCGCTGCTCGAATCGGATCCGCGGATCGCCCTGGTGTACGGGCGCGTGGAGTACTTCGAAGACCGGGTCCCGGCTCCCCGCGAGGCGCGCGCGTGGTCGACGATCTGGGAGGGCGAGGACTGGATCGAGCTGATGGCGCGCCGCGGCCGGAACATCCCCACCAACCCCGAGGTGGTGATGCGCCGCTCGGTCTTCGAGAGCATCGGCGGGTACTCGGCGGCGCTGCCGCGGTCGGCCGACATGCTCATGTGGCTGCAGGCCGCAGCCCGGGGCAGGGTCGCGCGGGTCAACGGACCCACCCAGGCCTACTACCGGCACCATGCCGCCAACATGCACAAGGCGGTGTACGGCGGGCTGCTGGACGACGCGCGCAGCGTGCACGAGGCGTTCGATCTGTTCTTCCAGCTCGACGGCGCGCGGCTGCCGCGGGGCCCGCAGAACGCGTCCAGGGCCCGTCGATCGGTGGCGCGCGAGACGGCGCTCAGCGCGGCGGCCCTGCCGAGCGGGGCCGAGACCCACCTCGCGCGTCGCGAGCTGCTGGGCCTGGCGCGGGCCATCGAGCCCCGGGTGACACGCAGCGCCGCCTGGCACTGGGCAGGGCTGGCCGATCGCCTCGGGGGCCGCGCGCGGAGCATAACGACCGCGCCGGTGGAGTCCCTGCGGTGGCGCGGCCGAAGCTGGATCTACGACGAACTCGGTCTGTGATGGTCGACACCGTGCCGTCGGCGGGTCTGGGCGCGCGCGCCGCGCGGGGCGCGGCCTGGAGCGCGGTGAGCAGCCTGCTGCTGCGGCTGGGCGGTGTCGTCGTCGGGATCGTGCTGGCCCGGATCCTCGCGCCCGAGCAGTTCGGCGTCTTCGCCATCGCCCTCACCGTGCAGGGCGTGCTGATGACGCTCGCCGACCTCGGTCTGTCGGCCGACCTGATCCGCGCCGAGAACCCGGAGCGGATCGCGCCGACCATCGCCACGCTCGGGCTGGTCTCGGGCGGGCTGCTCGCGGCCGGCACCGCGGCGACGAGCGCGCCGCTGGCCGCCGCGCTCGGCAGCGCCGATGCGGCCCCCGTCATCGCCGTGCTCTCGATCACTCTGCTGCTGGCGGGGGCCTCTGTCGTGCCGTACGGGATGCTGCAGCGTCGCTTCCAGCAGCGCGAGCTCTTCCTCGTCGCGGTCGTCGACTTCGTCGTCTCCACGGCCGTCACCGTGGTGCTCGTCCTCGCCGGGGCGGGTGTCATGGGGCTGGCCATCGGGCGCGTGGCGGCGCAGGCGGCGGGCAGCGCCATGCTGTTCGCCCTCGCGCGGATGCGCCCCCGGTTCGGCATCGACCGGGCGCACGTCGGCCCCGTCCTGGCCTTCGGCCTTCCGATCGCGGGAGCGAACCTGCTGTCCTGGATGCTGCTCAACGTCGACAACGTCGTGATCGCCCGCACGGTCGGGGCGCTCGGGCTGGGCTTCTACGTGCTCGCCTTCAACGTCTCCGGCTGGCCCATGAGCGCCCTGTCCCAGGTGGTCCGCTCCGTCGGGATGCCCTACTTCTCCCGCGACGGATCCGGTCGGGCGTTCGCCGCGATCATCGCTCTCGTCTGCGCCGCGGCCCTCCCCGTCGGCGCGCTGCTCGCCGTGCTGGCGGCACCGCTGATCCAGGTCGTCTACGGCGAGAAGTGGATGCCCGCGGCGCCCGTGCTGGCCGCCCTCGGCGTGTACGGCGGCCTGCGGGTCGTGTTCGACGCGTTCGCCGGGTTCCTGTACGCTCACGGGCGCTCGCGCCCCGTGCTGTGGGTGCAGCTGCTGTCGCTGGTGGTTCTCACGGGGGCGATGATCGCCGTCGCCCCGATCGGCGGCATCGTCGGGGCCGCCTGGATGCACGTGGCGGTGTCGGCCGTGATCATCCTCCCGGCCTACCTCGTTGTGCTGCGGGCGGCGGGCGTCTCGCTCCGAGAGCTCGCGCGGGCGCTGTGGCTGCCGATCGTCGGGTCGATCCCGGCCGTGGCGGTCGCGACGATCGCGGTGCTGGCCCTGCACGATCCGCTCCTGCAGCTGATCGTCGGGGGAGTGGGCGCCGGAGTCTGCCACCTGCTGGTTCTCGGCCCGTGGCTGCGTGCGCGGATCCGCGCGCTGCGATCGCCTGCGGCCCCCGCCCTCGCGGCGTCGCGCTGAGCTGACGGCGGGGGCGGCTGCCGGCGCGCCCCGGGCACCGCGCCGAGATCGCCGCGCGCGGACGTATCAGCCTCCCGGCGGCGCGCTCCTCCTGTGCAGCCCCCGACGAATCAGGAGAGCAGGATGCGCGCAGTGCGGCAGGATCCGGACCCGATGCTCGAAGCGGTGCGTCGCGCGCCGCTGCCCCCGACCGAGGAGGCCACCGTGACGGTGGTGATCCCGTGCTTCAACTATGCGCGGTTCCTCGAGCAGGCCGTCCACAGCGCCCTGACGCAGGCGGGGGTGGACGTCGAGGTCATCATCGTCGACGACGCGTCGACCGACGACAGCCTCGCGCTCGCGCGGCGGCTCTCCTCGCGCGACGAACGGGTGCGCGTGCTGGCCAACGCGGTCAACCGCGGGCCCGTAGCCACCTTCAACCGCGGGCTCGCCGCCGCACGCGGGGAGTTCCTCGTGCGCCTGGACGCCGACGACCTGCTCACGCCCACGGCGCTGCTGCGCGCGGTGGCCGTGATGCAGAACCTGCCAGAGGTGGGCCTCGTCTACGGGCACCCCCTGCACTTCCACCACGGGCGCGGCCCCGCCCGCACTCAGGTCACCGCGTGGACGGTGTGGCGCGGCGATGACTGGCTCGCCGCCCGATGCGCCGCCGGGGACAACGTCATCACCTCGCCGGAGGTGGTGATGCGCCGCAGCGTGCTCGATCGGATCGGCGGTCAGCGCGAGCTCGCGCACACCCACGACATGGAGCTGTGGCTGCGCATCGCCGCGCACGCCGACGTCGCGTATCTGGAGGGCTGCGATCAGGCCTGGCACCGCGAGCACGACGCGAGCCTGTCGATCGCGGCGCAGGAGCCCCACGTGTTCCTGCGGGAGGTGCGGGACGCCTTCGAGACGCTGTGCGACACCGGCGGCGCCCGCGGGGCCGAGCACCTGCGACGTGCCGCCCGGCGGGGCGTCGCGCTGGCCGCGCTCGGATACGCGCGCCGCGACCTCGACCGCGGCGACGCCACGGCGACCGCCGCCGACCTCCGCCGGCTCGCCCTCGAGCTGCACCCCGCCGTGCTCGACGCGCCCGAGGGCCGCGCGTTCGAGGCCGCCCACCACCGCGCCGCCACCTGGCCGCGCTCGCTCGCGCGTCTCGCCGGCCTGCCCGGCCGCCTCGCGCGCCGCCGCCGCATCGACGCCCGCTGGGAGCGCTGGAGCCGCACGGGAGTCTACGAGCCGCTGCGCATCGTGTCGGCCGCTCCCGCTCCGCGCGTGCTGCCGCTGCCGCGGTTCGCCTTCCGGGAGGCGGTGTGAACCCGCTCGCCGCGGCGCTGCGTGTGCTGCGGCGGCAGGGGCCGGGCGCCGTCGCGCGCCGGGTGCTCCGCCGCGCGACCCGCGCGCTCGGCGACGACGCGGAGCTGCCGATCGACGACGCCGACGTGGCCGACTCGGCCGAGCTGCACCTGCCGGTGCCGGACATCCGCCCCGCCCCCGGCGAGCCGCTCACGATCGGCTGGGTGACGACACCGCCCGGCCCCGGGTCGGGCGGCCACACCACCCTGTTCCGCATGGTCGAGGCCGCCGAGGCGGCTGGTCACCGCTGCGTGCTCTTCCTCGCCGACCGCCACGACGGAGACCTCGCTGCGCGCGAGCAGACGCTGCGCGCCTGGTGGCCGCGGGTGCGGGCCGAGGTGCGCTCGGCCGCCGACGGCATCAGCGGCATCGACGCGGCCGTCGCGTCGTCCTGGGAGACGGCGCACGTGCTGGCCGCCCGGGGGACCGCGCCCATGCGCCGGCTCTACTTCGTGCAGGACTTCGAGCCCTGGTTCCACCCGCGCGGCGCCGCGTACGCGCTCGCCGAGGACACCTACCGCTTCGGATTCCGCATCATCGCACTCGGCGAGGCCGTCGCCCAGGCCCTGCGCGACGAGATCGGGATCGACCCGGACGTCACGTCCTTCGGGTGCGACACCGAGACCTACCGGCCGCTGCCCGATGCGCGGCGCGACGGCGTCGTCGCCTACGTGCGGCCCGGTGTCGCGCGCCGCGGCTGGGATCTCGCCCGGCTCGCGCTGGCCCGCTTCCACGCCGAACGCCCGGAGACGCCCATCCACCTCTACGGCGACGCCCTGTCGCGGACGGCGCTGCGCGAGCTGCCCTTCCCGGCGGTGTCTCACGGCCGGCTCTCGCCGGTCGAGCTGAACGCCCTCTACAACCGCTGCGCGGCGGGGGTGGCGATGTCGTTCACCAACATCTCGCTCGTCGCCGAGGAGATGATCGCCGCCGGCGTCGTCCCGGTAGTGGGCGACACCCGGCTGGCGCGCCTGGACCTCCCGGGCGCGGCCGCCGCCTGGGCGCGCCCCACCCCTGCCGGGATCGCCGACGCGCTCGCCGCGGCGGTCGACCGCCCCGACCGCGACGCGCACGCCGCCGCCATCGCCGTCACGGCCCGCGGCGGGTGGACGCAGGCCCAGGGCGACATCGTGCGGCTCATCGAGGACGAGGTCCGCGGCATCCGGGTGGGCGCGCGATGACCGTCCCCGTGATGCTGCGGATCCTGCTCCGTCGCTGGTACGTGATCCTGCTCGTGCTGGGCGGCACGGGGGCGCTGGGTGCGCACCTGCTGACCACCGCCGAGGGCGTGTACTCGACGCGCACGCTGGTCACCTTCCTGTCCGAGTACGAGTCGACCCTGAGCCTGGACGGATCCGCGCGAGATGACGACGTCATCGCGTTCGCCGGCGCCATCGCCGCCGAGGTCGTCCCGGGGCGCGACGCCGTCCGCTACGCCGCCGCCGACGCCCCGTACTACGGGGCGGGCCTGCGGCACGGGATGCTCGTCGGCCTCGTCGACTACGGAAACCAGTGGACCCCGAGCTACGGCGTCGCGGCGATCGAGATCCAGATCGTCGGCGAATCGCGCGCGTGGGTCGAGGACCGCCAGCGCGAGGCCCTCGCCCGCATCGAGCACAGCCCCTACGTGCTGCAGCAGCCGGGCAACCTCACCGACCTCGTACCCCGCGTCGATCCGCTGAGCCTGCGCATCGACCACATCACCCCGTCCCGCACGGCCCAGATCGCGGCGTTCGCCGCCCTGGGCGCCGCGGGCCTGCTCACTGCGGGAGCCCTGGCCGTCGGCCTCGACCGCGCCGTGCGCGCCCGGAAGGAGAACGCATGAACATCGCCGAGACCCTGCGTGGTCTGATGCGCCGCTGGTACGTCCTGATCCCAGGGCTGCTGCTGGCCGTCGGAGCCGCGGCCTACCTGTGGATGCACACGCCCCCGACGTACCAGCGGTCGGCCTCGCAGCTGCTCCTGCCGGCCGAGGCGACGCTGCCGGAGATCGAGATCAAGGTGGAGGGAGGGACGGCGGGTGAGGTCGAGACGCTCGCACCCAACCCGTTCCTCTACCTCGGTGGCCTCAACACCGCCGCCGACGTTCTCGTCAGCGCCGTGCAGGGCGCCCCCGCGGTGGCCGCCGCCGCCGAGAGGTACGAGGGCGCCGAGATCACCGTGCGACGGGACCCCATGTCGTCCGGCCCCATGCTGCTCGTGGACGTCACGGCGCCCAGCGACGAGGCGGCCGCGGCGCTCATCGACACGATGATCGCCGAGACCGGCAAGGTGCTCGACCAGATCCAGACCACCCAGCGCGTGCCGGATCGCTCCCGCATCCTCATCTCTCCGATCGCCGTCGACACCGAGAGCGTGCTCGGCACCAAGGATCGGATGATGATGGCGGGCGGCGGTGGCGCGGTCGTCGCGCTGCTCGCGATCCTGCTGACCGCCGCCACCGACGGGCTCCTGCGCGGACGCGGCCGGCGTGCCGCCCGCCGTCGGGCCCGCGCCGAGCGGCGCGCGCGGGGGAAGAGCGGATCGCGCCGGCGCGACACCGTGCCCGACGAGGAGACGCCGGGGCCGCTGCGCGAGCCTGCCGAGGCCCCCGCGAATCTCGTGCTGCTGCCGAGCGCCCTGCCCGACGAGGAGGACGAGGACGTCGTCGACGCCCCCGCCACCGAGCCGGATCCCGCCCCGGACGACGACGAGGACGACGACGCCGACCTCCCCGAACCGGACGCCGCGCCCGTCGGCGTGCGCGCTCGCCGCAGATGAGCGACGCGCTCGTGGCGGCGCGCCCCGCCCCGCCGCCGGTCCGGGCCGCGCGCGGCAGGACCCGCCCGGCCCGCACCGGCACCGCCCTGACGATGGTGACCGTCTACCTCGTGCTGCTGTTCGGGATCCCCTCGAACCTCGTCGTCAGCGGTCTCGGATCCCTCGGACGCCCCTCGCTGCTGTGGGGCCTGCTCCTGCTGCTGTGGTGGGTGGTCGCCCGGTTGCAGGCGCGGGCGGTCGACGTGATGCCGACCTCGCAGCCGGTGCGCTGGGCCTGCACGGCGCTGTTCGTCATCGCGCTCGTCAGCTTCGCCGCCGCGCTGTTCCGCGGCCAGCCGGCCGACCAGGTGACGACCGCGATGACGTCGCTGCTGCGCCTGCTCTCGTGGGGCGGAGTGGTGCTCGTCACGCTGGACGGGCTGCGCACCCTCTGCGACGTCGAGCGCCTGGTCAGCCGGATCGTGGTGGCCGGCGCCGCCGTCTCGGTCCTCGGCCTCGCGCAGTTCGTCACCGGCAGCACCCTGCTCGACTTCTTCACCCTCATCCCCGGCTTCGACAGCGAGGACGCCGGCGTCCTCGCCCGCGGCGGCTTCACCCGCCCCACCGGCACCGCCACGCATCCCCTGGAGTACTCGGCGGCCATCTGCGCGGTGCTGCCCCTCGCGATCACCCAGGGCGTCATCCGCGCCGAATCCGGCCGCGGGCGCCTGCCGTGGACCTGGATCCCCGCCGGCCTCATCGTCTTCTCCGCGCTGCTGTCGGTGTCGCGCTCGGGCATGATCGGCCTCGCTGTCGCGCTCGCCGCCTCGCTCCCGGCCCTGCCGCGCGCCTCCCGTGCGGTGCTCGCGCTCGGCGGCCTCGCCGCGGCGGTGGTGGCCGTGATCGCCGTGCCGGGCCTGTTCGGCACGGTGGTCGGCCTCTTCGCCACGGTCGACTCCGACTCCAGCACCCTCTCGCGCACCAACGCCCTCGCCCGGGTGCCCGACTTCATCGCCTCGAGCCCCGCGATCGGGCTCGGATTCGGCACCTTCCTGCCGCGGTACTACATCTTCGACAACCAGTGGGTGCTGATCCTGCTCGAACTGGGCGTGCTGGGCGCACTGGCGTTCGCGGCGATGGTGCTCACCGCGATGTGGGGCGCCGTCTCGACCGTGCGCCGCTCGCCGTACACCGACGTCGCCGCCCTCGGACGGGGAGTGGCCGCCTCGATCGCGACCACCGCGATCCTGTTCGCCTTCTTCGACGGGCTCAGCTTCCCGATCTCGGCCGGGATGTTCTTCCTTCTCATCGGCCTCTCGGGCGCCATCCGCACCGTCGGGAACGCCGACGCGGCGCTCGTCCCCGCGAAGGCGACGGCATGATGCGCGTGCTGGTGCTGGCGAACACGCGCTTCTCGCCCCCGTACCTCGACGAGCTCGCCGGACGCCCCGGCGAACCGCGCGCCTGGATCAGCGAGGTCGACGCCGAGCTGGTGCCCGTCGACCAGCGCCTGCTCACCGATCCGCCGCGCCGGCTGCGCCGGCTCTACGCGCGCCTGCCGATGCGCGCCGTGCAGGTGCTGGAGGCCCACCGGGTGGGCCGCTCATACGACGCCGTGCTCTGCTGGAGCGTCGCCGACGTCGCCCTCGCCCTCGGCACCCTGCTGCGCCTCACCCGCCGCCGGATCCGCGTGGTCGCGCTCCTCACCCGCGTCTCGGAGGCGAAGAAGGCGCGCCTGCTCCGGATCGCCCACCCGCGGATCGAGCGCATCATCCTGCCGCCTGCGGTGCAGCGCGAGTTCGCCGTCCGCGAGCTGGGAGTGCCGCCCGAGAAGCTCGTCGACCTGCCCTGGACCCTCGACAGCGGCTTCTGGCGGCCCACCTCGTCGGGCGGGCCGCTCATCAGCGCCGCGGGCGGCGAGATGCGCGACTACCGGACGCTTGTGCGCGCCCTCGAGGGCACCAGCATCCCCTGCCACATCGCCGGCGTCCTCGACACCGCCCGCCCCGACTGGTGGAACGCCTCCGACGACGACCGCCGCGACGAGCAGAGCGCGCCGCCGAACGTGACCTTCGGCACCCTCACCGCATCCGAGCTGCGCCGTCTCTATGACCGCTCCCGCTTCGTCGTCGTTCCCCTGCACCCCACCGACAGCGACAACGGCATCACCTGCATGAACGAGGCGTGGGCCATGGGACGCCCCGTCATCGTCTCGGCCGTCGCCGGTCAGCGCGATGCCTTCACCCACGGCGTCGAGGGCCTCTGGGTGCCCCCGGGCGACCCCGTGGCGCTGCGCGCCGCGATCCTCACTCTCTGGTCCGATCCCGCCCGCGCGGCAGCCATGGGCGCCGCCGGCCGTGCCCGCGTCGTCCCGGCCCGCGACCACGCCGTCTTCGCGGCGGGAGTGGGGTCGGTGCTGCGCGCGGTCTGATCCCGCCTCGGGGCGCTGGCCCGGGGTGCTGCCGTGGGGGCGGATCCCGCTGCGGGGTCGCGCCGTGGGTGTTGCGATGGGTGCTGCCGCGGGGGCGGATCCCGCTGCGGGGTCGCAGTCCGGCTCGCAGAGCGAGCCCCGCCAGACCCGATGCCTGCGACCCCTCCGCGGGATCCGCCCCCGCTGGGGCCGTGCGTGTGCAACGCGGGGGGCCTTGGCGCTGTCGCGCCCCCTTCGCTCGTTGAGCGAGGGAGCGTGCGACCGAGTCGAAACGGCCCAGACCGCCCACGGCTCATCGCCCCACGGCCCATCGCCCCACGCCGCACCGCCCCGGCGCACCCGGGGCGGCGGGGCGGGTCAGCCGAAGGCGACGCGGGTGGAGAGATCCCGTTCCCACGTGCCGCGCGCGGCGGAGCGCACGCGTCCCCGGGCGGCGACGGCGAACGCGGCGTAGACGGCGGCGTCCCCGAGGCGGGCGGGGGTGGTGGCGGTGCGCAGCAGCGCGGCGAGGGTGCCGGTGCCGGTGTCCACGCCGAGCTCGGCGGGGCCGCGGCGCACGCGCGTCAGCGTGGCCAGCAGCGCGGCCGAGGTGCGCGGTGCGCGCACCTGCACGGGCACCACCCGGGGGATGCGCCGCTCGGTGACCCGCGAGTCGGCCCACACGTCGTCGGCGACCACCGCGGGCAGCGGGGCCACGCGGGCGAGGGCCTCGGCCGACAGCGCGTACACGCCGGCGCCCCAGAGCGCGCTCGACAGCGCGGGCACGCGCGATCGCGCGCGGTAGTACGCCCGCACCGCGGGCGCGGCGCCGTCGAGGTCATAGGCGAACGGAGGCCTGCCTCCCGCGGCGCCGGGGGCGCGCAGCGCGCGCACGAGCGTGGGGATCGTGGCCGAGGGCAGCGCGATGTCCGCGTCGAGGATGAACACCGGCCGCGTCGTCGTGGCGTCGAGGCCGGCGTTGATCGCGGCCGGCTTGGATCCGGCGGGAAGCTCGATCACGCGCACGCCGGCGAAGCGCCGTGCCCGCTCGGCCGTGTCGTCCGCGCACCCGTTGCACACGACGACGACCTCGACGGATCCGGCGGCGGCCGGCTCAGCCAGCGCCGCGAGGGTCCGCTCGATCACGGCCGCCTCGTCCCGTGCGGGGATCACGACGGCGGCGATCGGCGATCCGGTTCCGCACCAGGTCGCGGCGGGAAGCGCGTCCCACGTGCTCTCCTCGCGCAGGGCCGTGACCGCCGCGCGGCGACCTCGTAGACGGGCGCCGAGGATCAGCATCGCGCGATGGGTCTCG
Source organism: Microbacterium phosphatis (assembly GCF_049177115.1). GTDB lineage: Bacteria > Actinomycetota > Actinomycetes > Actinomycetales > Microbacteriaceae > Microbacterium > Microbacterium phosphatis. The sequence goes on from NZ_CP185370.1 coordinate 840,484, forward strand.
GCGCGGTGGGGTGCATGAAGGCGCATGTACCGGATGCGGTTCACCTCGAGCAGGGCGTCGAGGGCGGGGGAGGAGCCGGATCCGCCCTGCGCGTGCTCGACGACGGCCTCCGGCGTGTACCGCACGGCGAAGCCGGCATTGCGCACGCGCCGCAGGATGTCGGTCTCCTCCGAGTACAGGAAGAAGCGCTCGTCCCACTCGCCCGTGGCCGCGACGGCGGCCGCCGAGAACAGCAGCGCCGCGCCGGTGGCCCAGTCGACGTCACGGGGCGACAGGTAGGCCCCCGGGTCGCGCACGGTCTCCGAGAGGCCAGAGGGGCGCGATGCCCACATGCGCCCGAGCAGCGCGTCGCCGAGCGCACGCAGCGCCGTCGGCTCGCGGAACAGCGAGGTCGTGGTGGCTCCGGTCTCGTCCACGATGCGGGGCACAACGACGCCGCGTCGCGGGTCGGCGCGCAGCTCGGCCAGCATCGCGGCGAGGGCACCGGGGCGCAGGCGCAGGTCCGGGTTGAGCACGGCCACGGTCTCGGCGTCGCCCGCGTGCGCGAGCCCCACGTTGACCCCGCCGGCGTAGCCGAGGTTGCCGCCGGTGGGCACGGCGATGACGTCCGCGTGCCGCCGCGCGACCGCGAGGGTCTCGTCGGTCGGCGAGTTGTCGGCGATGATCACCCGCAGCGCGAGCCCCGCCGCCTCGGCGCGCAGGTCGGCGAGCAGCGGGTCGAGGCACTCGGCGCTGCCGTAGGTGACGACGACAGCGGCGATCTCCGCCCGGCCGTCGACGGCGAAGCGGGCGGGCTCAGGCATGACGCAGCGCCCAGTACGCGGGCGGGCCCTGCACGAGGTAGCGGTTCGCGAGCCGACGCGGCTCGAGCATCAGACGCCAGGCCCACTCGAGGCCCGAGCGCGAGATCCACCCCGGGGCCCGCGAGACACGTCCGGCGAGGAAGTCGACCACGGCCCCGAACGCGAGCAGCGCGCCCGCCCCCGAGCGCGCGCCGTGCTGCTCGATCCACTGCTCCTGCCGGGGCTTGCCGAGGCAGACGAGCAGGATGTCGACCCGGGCGGCACGGATCTCGTCGGCGATCCCCGCCGAGCCCTCGGGGGTGGCGAACCGCTCGCGGGGCGGCGCCCAGTGCCCGGCGAACCGCACCGCCGGCCAGTCGCGTGCCAGTCGCGAGCGCAGCGGATCCGACAGGGCGGGGTCTCCGCCCAGCACCCCGATCGAGAGTCCGCGGGCGGCCGCGAGATTCAGCACCTCGCCGATCAGGTCGCTGCCCGAGAGCTTGGGATGCGCCTGCCCGGTCTCCCGTCGCGCGTGCGCGGCGATCGGGGCCCCGTCGATGAGGTTCAGCCATTCCACGGGCGAGCCGTCGGGCGGCGCGGACGACGCGCGGCCGAGGTGGGTGTGGCGCCCGAAATGGTGCAGGTGGTCGAGGTTGATCGAGGCGACCCCGAGGGGGCGCTCCGCGTGGCGCGATGCGGCGTTCGCGATGACCTCGAGCGCCGGCTCGGCCGCGACGAGGTGAACGGTGACGCCGTCGGTGTCCAGCGTCGGGATCGCTCCCGTGAAGGAGTCCACTGTGCTCATGCAGTGTCAGAGGCGCGAATCCGTCCCGTGATGCAGATTCGTCGCAATTCGCGGTCCGGCGCGCCGATCAGCCCAGCGCGGGCCAGGGGAGCGGACCGCGCGCGGCCTCGAGCTGCGCCGCGACCGCGAGGATCGTGGCCTCGCCGCCCGGCCGCCCGACGAGCTGCACGCTCACCGGGTGGCCGCTCGTCTCCACCGGGATCGTCAGCGCCGGGAGGCCCGCGACGTTGACCCAGCTGCTGTACGGCGCGTACTCGCACTGGCGCCGGAAGCTCAGCTCGGGATCGTCCTGCGCGAACCAGCCGATGGGGCGCGGCGGCAGCGCGAGCGCCGGGGTGAGCACCACGTCGTAGGCGTCGAAGGCGGTGATGGTCGCCCGCTCGAACGCGCGGGCCCCCGCGAGCGCGTCGAGCAGCTGACGGGACGTCAGGGCGCGCCCCGCGCGGATCAGCCACTCCGAGATCGGCTCGAGCTCGCCCAGCGCCTCATCCGGCACGGGGATGCGTGCGGCCGTTGCCTGCCACAGCGCCAGGAACATCGGGGCGTAGCCGGTCGGCCGCCACGGGGCGTCGTCGACGACGTGGCCCGCGCGATCCAGGATCCGGATCGCCGTGTCGACGGCGCCGCGCGCACGCGGGTCGAGGCGGATCTCCATGCTCTCTTCCCAGGGCGAGACCATCGTCATGCCGATGCGCAGCGCACCCGGATCCGCGCGGCCGGCGTCGGCGAAGGGGCCGTCGCCGGGAGGGCGGGTGGCGTAGGGCACGGCCCCGTCGACCAGCACGTCGAGCAGCAGCGCCACGTCGTCCACCGAGCGGCCGATGGGGCCGGCGACCGAGAGGCCGTGCGCCGAGTCCATGCCGGATCCGGAGCGCACGCGACCGCGCGACGGCTTCAGCCCCACCACACCGACCGTCGCCGAGGGGATCCGGATCGAGCCGCCCCCGTCGCTGGCGGGCGCGGCGGGCAGCAGCCCCGCGGCCACGGCGACGGCGGCCCCGCCGCTCGAGCCCCCGGCCCCGTTCTCGGGGCCCCACGGGTCGCGCGCCGGCGGGCCGATCCGCGTCTCGGTGAAGCCGGTGAGCCCGTACTCCGGGGCGGCCGTCTTGCCGAGGCTGACCGCGCCGGCCGCATCGAGCACCAGGGCCAGCGGATCGGAGACGTCGGGCACGTGATCCACGCTGAGGCGCGATCCGTAGCGCGTAGGCACCCCCGCCCGCGCGGTCAGATCCTTGTCGGCGAGCGGCACACCCCACAGCGCGGGCGGATCGGCCGGGGGAGCGCCCAGCGAGGCGGCGTGCGCGCGTGCCGCCTCGCCGGTCACCTCGGCGAAGGCGCCGAGGTCGCCGTGCGCGGCGATGCGGGCGAGGAAGTGGTCGGCGGCCTCGAGCGGGGTGACCTCGCCGGCGCACAGCGCACCGGCCAGAGGCCCGAGCCCGAGTTCGTGCAGCTCGCTCATGCCGCCTCAGATCATGTACTCGGGCGCCATCAGCACCCGTGTGGTGTCCTCGCCGCGCAGGCGCGGGCGCGCCTTCGCGGGGATGCCCACGATGACGCTGTCGGCCGGGGCGTCCTTGGTGACGACGGCGTTCGCGCCGATCGCGCTGTGCGCGCCGATCACCACCGGCCCGAGCACCTTGGCGCCGGCCCCGATCGCGACGTGGTCGCCGATCGTGGGGTGGCGCTTGCCGTGGGTCAGCGACGTGCCGCCGAGGGTGACGCCGTGGTAGAGCATGACGTCGTCGCCGATCTCGGCGGTCTCGCCGATGACCACGCCCATGCCGTGGTCGATGAAGAAGCGGCGGCCGATCTGCGCGCCGGGGTGGATCTCGACGCCGGTCAGCCAGCGCGAGAACTGCGAGCCGGCGCGCGCGAGGAAGCGATGCCCCCGCCGCCACAGGGCGTGGTTGATCCGGTGGGCCCAGATGGCGTGGAGCCCCGGGTACAGCGACGCGATCTCAAAGAAACCGCGCGCCGCCGGATCCCGGCGACGCGCGGCCTCGACATCCTCGCGGATGTTCATTTCCATGCGTTCGAGCTTAGTGAGGCCGAAGGGCCGCTCAGTCCTCGCGGAGGTGCTCGAACAGGGCGGTCGAGATGTAGCGCTCGCCCGTGTCCGGCAGGAGCACAACGATCTTCTTGCCCGCGTTCTCGGGGCGCTGGGCGACCTGGACGGCGGCCCAGACGGCGGCACCGGCCGAGATGCCGGCGAGGATGCCCTCGCCCGTGGCGAGCGAGCGGGCGGTGTCGATCGCGTCGTCGAACTCGACGGTGACGACCTCGTCGTAGATGGTCGTGTCGAGGATCGGAGGCACGAAGTTCGGGCCGATGCCCTGGATCTTCGCGGGGCCGGGGGTGCCCTGCGAGAGCAGCGGCGAGGCGGTGGGCTCGACGGCGATGACCTGCACGTCCGCCTTCTTCGCCTTCAGGGCCTGGCCGACACCGGTGATGGTGCCGCCCGTGCCGACGCCGGCGATGAAGATGTCGACGTCGCCGTCGAGGTCGCGCCAGATCTCCTCGGCCGTGGTCTTGCGGTGGATCTCGGGGTTCGCCTCGTTCGCGAACTGCTTGGCGAGGATCGCGCCGGGGGTCTCCGCGACGATCTTCTCGGCCTCGCTGAGCGCCAGCTTCATGCCGCCGGTCGGGTCGGTGAGCACGAGCTCGGCGCCGAACGCCTTGAGGAGGACGCGGCGCTCCTTCGACATCGAGGCGGGCATCGTGAGGATGACCTTGTAGCCGCGCGCGGCGCCGACGAGGGCCAGCGCGATGCCGGTGTTGCCGGAGGTCGACTCGACGATGGTGCCGCCCGGCTTCAGGTCGCCCGACGCCTCGGCGGCGTTGATGATGGCGATGCCCAGGCGATCCTTCACCGACGAGCCCGGGTTGAAGTACTCGAGCTTCGCGTAGACCTCGGCGCCCGCGTCGCCCGTGACGCGGTTCAGCTTGACGAGCGGCGTGTTGCCGAACGCGGTGGTGATGTCTGCGTGGACACCGGACATTGGCGGTTCTCCTCGTTCGTGAGTGGATCCGACGGGCGCGCCCAGCCGGAAAGACGGCGGAGCCCTCCCCGCCTCGCTCCAGCGTATTCGGACCTCGCTCGCGCCCGCGCGTCCGTGACGCATTCAGTCACACACGTAGGCTGGCTCCCCGTGACCGAGAACTCCGTGCGCGAGGTGCTGACCGCGGCGAGCCGGCGGCTGGCCGACGCCGGGGTCCCCGATCCGCAGGTCGACGCCGAGCTGCTGCTGGCCCACGTGCGCGCGCAGAGCCGCGGCGAGCTGCAGGCCGCCGTCATCACCGGCGCCGCCCTGACGCTCGAGCAGGCCGACGCGTACGAGGCGCTCATCAGCCGCCGCTCCGCCCGCGAGCCCCTCCAGCACCTCACCGGGATCGCCTACTTCCGCCACCTCGAGCTCGCGGTCGGCCCTGGCGTCTTCGTTCCGCGCCCCGAGACCGAGGGAGTGGTGCAGTTTGCGATCGACGCCCTGCGCGCCGCCCCCGTCTCCGAGCCCGTCGGGATCGACCTCGGGTCGGGATCCGGCGCGATCGCGCTCGCGATGGCCACCGAGGTGCCGCACGCGCGCGTCTTCGCCGCCGAGAACTCGCCAGAGGCCTTCCCCTGGACGCGGCGGAACGTCGACGCCGCCGGGGTGGCGAACCTGCGCCTCGACTTCGTGGATCTGGCCGACGCGTTCCCGGATCTGGACGGCACGGCGGACGTCGTCGTCTCCAACCCGCCGTACGTGCCCGACGACGCCATCCCTCGCGACCCCGAGGTGCGACTGCACGACCCGCACGCGGCCCTCTACGGTGGCCCGGACGGCCTGGATGTGGTGCGTGTGCTGAGCGGCGTCGCCGCCCGCCTGCTGCACCCCGGCGGCCTGCTGGTGATCGAGCACGGCGAGGCGCAGGGGGAGACGATCCGCGACATCCTCACGGCCGACGGCTGGCGCGCCGCGGCCACCCACCGCGACCTCACCCTGCGCGACCGGACCACCACCGCCCTGCGGGCGTAGCGGGTCCTCCGGTTTCCCGCGGCGTCACCCCGGTAGAATCGCCGGGATGTCCTCCCCACTGTTCGACTGCGGCGACCAGGCGCAGGTGCTGACCGGCATGCGTCAGGCCCGCCAGGCGATCGCGCGCGGCCAGCTCGTCGTCCTTCCCACCGACACCGTCTACGGCGTCGCCGCCGACGCGTTCAGCGCCACCGCCGTGCAGCGCCTGCTCGACGCGAAGGGGCGCGGCCGCCAGCAGCCGCCGCCCGTGCTGGTCTCCGGGGTCGATGCGCTCCGCGCGCTGGTGGAGGAGGTGCCAGAGCCCGTCGAGAGTCTCGTCGAGCGATTCTGGCCCGGCGGCCTCACGATCGTCCTGCCCGCGCAGCCCTCGCTGACGTGGGATCTGGGGGAGACCCGCGGCACCGTCGCCGTGCGCATGCCCGATCACCGGATCGCCCTCGAGCTGCTGCGCGAGACCGGCCCGCTCGCCGTCTCGAGCGCGAACCTCACCGGTCGCCCCGCCGCCGTGGTCGGCGACGACGCGCGCGCCATGCTCGGCGACAGCGTCGCCGTCTACCTCGACGACGGCCCCTCGCGCACGGGTGTCGCATCCACGATCCTCGACGCGACCTCGCTCGTGGGCCCCCGGCCCGACGGTGACGAGCCGCGGGTGCGTGTGCTCCGCGAGGGGGCGATCTCGCTCGACGAGCTCGCCGAGGTGCTGGGCGATCTGCTCGAGCGGCCGGCCGACCCCCGCGAGGGCGCTTCCGCGTGAGGCAGTATCTCTTCACCATCCTGCTCACGGCGTCGCTGACCACGGCGCTCGCGTGGGCGGTGTGGCGACTGAGCATGCGCTACAAGCTGTACCCCGGGATCCGCGAGCGCGACGTCCACAAGACGCCGACGCCGCGCCTCGGCGGCATCGCGATGTTCCTCGGCATCGTCGCCGCGATCCTCGTGTCGGGGTCCAATCCGTTCTTCCAGATCTTCTGGGTCGACTCGCGGGCCGTCTGGGCGATCCTCGCCGCATCGCTGCTCATCGTGCTGGTCGGCGTCGCCGACGACCTCTGGGATCTCGACTGGACGATCAAGCTCGGCGCGCAGTTCCTCGCCGCCGGCGTGATCGCCGTCGGGGGAGGGCTGCAGATCTACGCCCTGCCGATCGGGGGCATGACCCTCGTCTCCAGTTGGACCAGCATCGTGCTGACGATGTTCTCGATCGTCATCGTCATGAACGCGGTGAACTTCATCGACGGCCTGGACGGCCTCGTGGCAGGCGTCTGCCTGATCGCCAACGGCGTCTTCTTCGTCTACTCGTACATCCTCAACCGCGACACGCTCACCACGAACTCGGGCCTGGCGACCTTCCTCGCGGCCACGATGGTCGGCGCGTGCGCCGGCTTCCTCGTGCTGAACTGGCGCCCCGCGAAGCTGTTCATGGGCGACTCGGGCGCGCTGCTGCTCGGCCTGCTGATGGCCACCTCGGCGCTCGCGGTGACGGGCTCGCTGCCGCCCGAGATCCTCAGCCCCGGCGACGGACTCGGCCGCTCGCAGCTGCTGGGTGCGTTTCTGCCGATCCTGCTGCCGCTCGTCGTCGTCCTCCTGCCGCTGGCCGACTTCGGCCTCGCGGTGATCCGGCGCATGCGGGCGGGCAAGTCGCCCTTCTCGCCCGACCGCAAGCACCTGCACCACCGCATGCTCGATCTCGGGCACTCGGATCGCGACGCGGTCCTCATCTTCTACGCGTGGACCGCGGTGATCTCGCTCGCGGTGCTGCTGATGTACCTGGCGACCCGCGAGGACTGGCCGGGCTCGTACTGGCTCGGCGTCGCCTTCGGGCTGATCGGCATCGCCGCCTGCCTCGTCCTCACCCTGATGCCCACCGGTCGCCGCGCATCCGCGGCCGCCGCTTCCCCGACCGCGCCCCAGGAGGCCACACGATGACCAGCGACCAGGCACCCGCCCCGAAGGCCGCTCGCACCGCCAACCCGGTGTTCCGCCGCGCGCTCGTGTGGGGCGCCATCGCCACCGCCGTGATCGCCGTCGCCGGCGGGGCGATCGGCTTCGCGGTCGCGGGATCGGACGGCCTGTTCAGCGCCCTCGCCGGCGCCGCGCTCGCCTTCGTGTTCATGGGCCTGACGGCTGTCACGATCCTCGTCGCCAACCGCTGGACGGGGGATCAGCTCTTCAGCGGCATCTTCTTCGGCGTAGTGCTGGGCGGATGGCTGCTCAAGCTGGTGCTGTTCGTCATCGTGCTGATCGTGCTCCGCGGCGCGCCGTGGATCCAGCCGCAGGTGTTCTTCTTCGCCGTTGTGGCCAGCGTCCTGACCTCGCTCGCCATCGATGCCGTGGTGATGATCCGCACGCGCGCGCCGTATGTCGACGTGGCCCTGCCGGAGCAGGTCGTCGAGGACACCGCGCCCAGCCGCGAGCGCCGCGAGGACTGAGCTTCGACACGTCGTAGAAGCGCCGCATTCTTTGATAGGCTTGCGTTGTTCCTGCCGCGTGCTCTATGAAGCCAACGGTGACGCTGAGTGCGGCAGATGACGACTTCCTGCCCTCCCCGGTCATCATGCCGGAGCTATGAAGCCGGAGCCACACGTTGACTCATGCCGCGATGCTGATCGCCTCTGCCGAAACTAACGACGGGGGCTTTGAGTTCCACCCGCCGTCCATCGAGGAGTTCTTCCCGCCGGCGCTGTTCCAGTTCGGTCCGGAGATCTTCAACGGTCAGCTGCTGTTCGGCATGACCCGCATCAACATCGCGCAGATCCTCGCGACCGCGGTGCTCGTGATCCTCCTGATCGTCGGCACGCGCCGGATGTCGATCGTCCCGGGCCGCCTGCAGACCATCGTCGAGATGGGCTTCGACTTCGTGGGCCGCGGCATCGCCGTCGACCTGCTGGGCCGCAAGGACGGCAAGCGGTTCCAGCCGCTGCTGCTGACGATCTTCTTCATGGTCCTGTTCATGAACCTGACGGGCATCATCCCCGGCATCAACATCGCGGGCACCAGCGTCATCGCCGTGCCCCTCATGCTGGCGCTGATCTCGTACGTCACGTTCATCTACGCCGGCATCAAGAAGAGCCCGAAGAACTTCTTCAAGAACGCGCTGTTCCCCTCGGGCGTCCCGCCGGTGCTCTACATCATCGTGACGCCGCTCGAGTTCCTGTCGACCTTCATCATCCGCCCCGTCACGCTGACACTGCGTCTTCTGATGAACATGATGGTCGGCCACCTCATGCTCGTGCTGCTGTTCTCGGCGACGTGGTCCTTCATGATCCTCGCCCCGGCGGCCGGCCAGGCGGGCTTCATCCCGCTCGGCGTCGGAACGCTCGCGTTCGGCTTCGTCTTCACCCTGTTCGAGCTCCTGGTGGCCTTCCTCCAGGCGTACGTTTTCACGATCCTCACCGCGCTGTACATCCAGCTCGCGGTTGCGGAAGAGCACTGACGGTCCGGCACACGCCGAATCGCCTAACCGAAAGGAAATACCCGTGGACGCTACTACGGTTGCCGCTGCTGTCTCCGGTTCGATCGCCACTGTCGGCTACGGTCTCGCCGCCATCGGCCCGGCCATCGGCGTGGGTCTGGTCGTCGGCAAGACGATCGAGTCGGTCGCCCGCCAGCCCGAGCTGCAGGGTCGCCTGCAGAGCATGATGTGGATCGGTATCGCCTTCACCGAGGCGCTTGCGTTCGTCGGTATCGCGACCGCTTACATGTTCGGCTTCTGAACCACTTCCTCAAGCTGACACGTTAGGAGACAGGATGCTGAACGCTCTTGTCACGTTCGCCGCTGAAGAGGGGCACGAGGCTCCCAGCCCGCTGTTCCCGGCGATCTACGACTTCATCTGGTCGGGCCTCTGCTTCCTGGTCATCCTGTTCGTGGTGATCAAGATCGCTCTTCCGAAGCTGAACGCGATGCTCGACGCCCGCTCCGCGGCCATCGAGGGCAACATCGCCAAGGCCGACGAGGCGCAGCGCCAGGCCGAGGCTGCTCTGGAGGAGTACACCAAGCAGCTCGCCGACGCCCGCAAGGAGGCCGGCGACATCCGCGAGGCCGCTCGTGAGGACGGCAAGCGCATCGTCGCCGAGGCCAAGACGGCCGCCTCCACCGAGGCCGAGCGCATCACCGCGACCGCGCACACGCAGATCGAGGCGGAGCGCCAGTCCGCTCTGGTCACGCTGCGCAGCGAGGTCGGCGCGCTCGCCATCGACCTGGCCGGCAACGTGATCGGCGAGACGCTGAGCGACGACCAGAAGGCCTCGGCCGTGGTCGACCGCTTCCTCGCCGACCTCGAGGCCTCCGAGAAGGCGGTCAAGTAATGGGCAGCGCGACCACTCAGGCGCTCGCGACGAGCGTCACCGCGCTCGGCGCGGCGACGGTCGACCTCGACACGGCGCGCGAGCTGTTCGCCGCCGCCCGTGCCGTCGCCGGCTCGACGGCGCTGAGCGGCGCGCTGGCCGACCCGGCTGCGGCGCCCGAGACCCGCGCGGCGCTCGTCGCCCGCGTGTTCGGCGCCCTGTCGCCCGTCACCCGGTCGCTCCTGACGACGGCCATCGCCGAGCGATGGTCGTCGCAGGGCGAGCTGATCGACGGCATCGAGGAGCTCGCGATCCGTGCGGCCGCCAAGGCCGACCAGGCCGACCTCGAGGGCGAGCTGTTCCGCGTCTCCCGCATCGTCGCCGAGAACCCCGAGCTCGAGCTCGCGCTCGGCAGCCGCCTCGGCGATGGCGCGGCCAAGGGCACGCTCATGCAGACGCTGCTCGGAGGCCGCACGAGCGAGGTCACGACGCTTGTCGTGACGTCGCTGGTGCAGCAGCCCCGGGGGCGTCGCGTGCGCGGCATCCTCGGCCGGGCGATCCGCATCGTCGCCGCCCAGCGCGGTCGCACGGTCGCGACGGTCACGAGCGCCGCCCCGCTCACCGCGGCCCAGACCGAGCGTCTGGCCACCGCCCTGTCGCGCAGCTATGGCGGCGAGGTGACGATCTCCACGGTCGTCGACCCCTCGGTCGTCGGCGGTGTGCGCGTGCAGATCGCGGACGACGTCATCGACGGCAGCATCGCCTCGCGTCTCGCAGACGCGCGTCAGCAGCTGGCCGGCTGATCTCAACACTTGCCGCGCGTCTCTGATTCGCAGAGGTGGCGGACTCACTTGGGGATCGCGGATCCCACAACCTGAAGGAAGACAATGGCAGACATCACGATCAGCCCCGACGTCATCCGTGACGCGCTGAAGGACTTCGTCGCCGCCTATGAGCCCTCCGGCGACGCGGCGACCGAGGTCGGCACCGTCGTCGACGCGGCGGACGGCATCGCCCACGTCGAGGGCCTGCCCGGCGTCATGGCCAACGAGCTGGTCCGCTTCGCGGACGGCACGCTGGGCCTCGCGCAGAACCTCGACGAGCAGGAGATCGGCGTCGTCGTCCTCGGCGAGTTCGCCGGCGTCGAGGCCGGCCAGCAGGTCACCCGCACCGGCGAGGTCCTCTCGGTCCCCGTCGGCGAGGGCTACCTCGGCCGCGTCATCGACCCGCTCGGCAACCCGATCGACGGCCTCGGCGAGATCACGGGCATCGAGGGCCGCCGCGCCCTCGAGCTCCAGGCTCCCGGCGTTATGGCCCGCAAGTCGGTCCACGAGCCGATGCAGACCGGGATCAAGGCGATCGACGCCATGATCCCCGTCGGCCGCGGCCAGCGTCAGCTGATCATCGGCGACCGCCAGACCGGCAAGACCGCGATCGCGATCGACACGATCATCAACCAGAAGGACAACTGGGCGTCGGGCGACCCGTCCAAGCAGGTCCGCTGCATCTACGTCGCGATCGGCCAGAAGGGCTCGACCATCGCCTCGGTGAAGGGCGCCCTCGAGGAGGCCGGCGCGATGGAGTACACCACCATCGTCGCGGCTCCCGCGTCCGACCCGGCCGGCTTCAAGTACCTGGCCCCCTACACCGGTTCGGCGATCGGCCAGCACTGGATGTACGACGGCAAGCACGTCCTCATCGTGTTCGACGACCTGTCGAAGCAGGCCGAGGCCTACCGCGCCGTGTCGCTCCTCCTGCGTCGTCCGCCGGGACGCGAGGCGTACCCCGGTGACGTCTTCTACCTGCACTCGCGTCTGCTCGAGCGCTGCGCGAAGCTCTCGGACGAGCTCGGTGCCGGCTCGATGACCGGTCTGCCGATCATCGAGACCAAGGCCAACGACGTGTCGGCGTACATCCCGACCAACGTGATCTCGATCACCGACGGCCAGATCTTCCTCCAGTCCGACCTCTTCAACGCCAACCAGCGTCCGGCGGTCGACGTGGGTATCTCGGTGTCGCGAGTCGGCGGTGACGCCCAGCTCAAGCACATCAAGAAGGTCTCCGGCACGCTGAAGCTCGAGCTCGCCCAGTACCGCTCGCTCGAGGCCTTCGCGATGTTCGCGTCGGACCTGGACGCGGCGTCGCGTCGTCAGCTCGCACGTGGTGCGCGCCTGACCGAGCTGCTGAAGCAGCCGCAGTACTCGCCGTACCCCGCCGAGGAGCAGGTCGTCTCGATCTGGGCCGGCACCAACGGCAAGCTCGACAGCATCGCTGTCGAGGACGTGCTGCGCTTCGAGTCCGAGCTGCTCGACCACCTGCGTCGCAACTCGACGATCCTCACGACGCTCCGCGAGTCGGGTCAGCTGTCGGACGAGACCGTCGCCGCGATGGACCAGGCGATCGACGCCTTCATCCTGGAGTTCCAGGGCGGCAAGGGCCAGGCCCTCGGCGCTCCGGGCCACGAGGAGTTCACGGCCACCCAGGCCGTCGAGGTCGACCAGGAGAAGATCGTCAAGGGCCGCCGGGCGTAAGCCCGAAGGAGACGACCTCTCATGGGAGCAAAGCTCAGGGAGTACAAGCAGAAGATCTCTTCTGCTCAGACGACCAAGAAGATCACGAAGGCGATGGAGCTCATCGCGGCTTCGCGCATTCAGAAGGCGATGGCGCGCGTGCGCTCGTCGGAGCCCTTCTCCCGCGCGGTGACGCGAGCCGTCTCGGCCGTCGCGACGCACACCTCGATCGACCACCCGCTCACGCGGGAGGCCGAGAAGGTGGAGCGCTCGGCGATCGTCATCGTCACCTCGGACCGCGGTCTGGCCGGCGCCTTCAACTCGCAGGTCATCCGCGAGGGCATGGAGCTCGCCGAGCTGCTGCGCTCGCAGGGCAAGGAAGTCGTGTTCTACCTCTTCGGCCGCAAGGCCGTCGGCTACTTCCAGTTCCGCGGCATCGCGGCGGCTGCGGAGTGGACGGGTGACGCGGACGTTCCGGGCTTCGCGACCGCCGAGTCGATCTCGGAGTCGCTGCTCGAGGCGTACGCGCGGGACGCGGCCGAGGGCGGCGTCCAGGAGATCCACCTCGTGTACAACCGCTTCGTCAGCATGATGACCCAGGAGGCGATCCAGGTCCGCCTGCTGCCGCTCGAGGTGTCGGACGCCGAGGAGTCGGACGCGCACGGCGAGGTCTTCCCGCTCTACGAGTTCGAGCCCGACCCGACCGTCGTGCTCGACAAGATCCTTCCCGTGTACATCCAGAGCCGCATCTTCAACGCGCTTCTGCAGTCGGCCGCCGCCAAGCAGGCCGCGACGCAGAAGGCGATGAAGTCGGCCAGCGACAACGCCGAGAAGCTGATCACCGACTACACCCGCCTGCGCAACAACGCGCGCCAGGCCGAGATCACGCAGCAGATCGCCGAGATCGTCGGCGGCGCCGACGCCCTGGCGTCCTGAGCTGGAAGAACAAGGAAGAGACGAAAATGACTGCCACTGAGACCGCGGTCGTCGGACGGGTCGCCCGCGTCACGGGCCCTGTCGTCGACATCGAGTTCCCGCACGACGCCATCCCGGAGATCTACAACGCGCTGAAGACGACCATCGTCATCGGCGAGTCCGCGACGGAGATCACCCTCGAGGTCGCCCAGCACCTCGGTGACGACCTGGTGCGCGCCATCTCCCTGAAGCCGACGGACGGCATGGTCCGCGGCCAGGAGGTCCGCGACACCGGCGCCCCCATCTCGGTGCCCGTGGGCGACATCACCAAGGGCAAGGTGTTCGACGTCACCGGTGAGGTCCTGAACCTCGCCGACGGCGAGCAGATCGAGGTCACCGAGCGCTGGCCGATCCACCGCAAGGCGCCGAACTTCGACCAGCTCGAGTCGAAGACCCAGATGTTCGAGACGGGCATCAAGGTCATCGACCTGCTGACCCCGTACGTGCAGGGTGGAAAGATCGGCCTCTTCGGCGGTGCGGGCGTCGGCAAGACCGTCCTCATCCAGGAGATGATCCAGCGCGTCGCGCAGGACCACGGTGGTGTGTCGGTGTTCGCCGGTGTCGGCGAGCGCACCCGTGAGGGCAACGACCTCATCCACGAGATGGAGGACGCGGGCGTCTTCGACAAGACGGCCCTTGTCTTCGGTCAGATGGACGAGCCGCCGGGGACGCGTCTGCGCGTCGCCCTCTCGGCGCTGACGATGGCGGAGTACTTCCGCGACGTGCAGAAGCAGGACGTGCTGCTCTTCATCGATAACATCTTCCGCTTCACGCAGGCCGGTTCCGAGGTGTCGACTCTTCTGGGTCGTATGCCTTCGGCCGTGGGCTACCAGCCGAACCTCGCCGACGAGATGGGTGTGCTCCAGGAGCGCATCACCTCGACGCGCGGTCACTCGATCACCTCGCTGCAGGCGATCTACGTGCCGGCCGACGACTACACCGACCCGGCGCCGGCGACCACGTTCGCGCACCTCGACGCCACGACCGAGCTCTCGCGTGAGATCGCGTCGAAGGGTCTGTACCCGGCCGTCGACCCGCTGTCGTCGACCAGCCGCATCCTGGACCCCCGCTACATCGGCGAGGACCACTACCGCGTGGCCACCTCGGTGAAGCAGATCCTCCAGAAGAACAAGGAGCTCCAGGAGATCATCGCGATCCTCGGTGTCGACGAGCTCTCGGAAGAGGACAAGATCGTTGTGTCGCGTGCGCGCCGCATCCAGCAGTTCCTCTCGCAGAACACCTACATGGCGAAGAAGTTCACCGGTGTGGAGGGTTCGACGGTTCCGATCAAGGAGACCATCGAGTCGTTCGACGCCATCGTCAAGGGCGAGTTCGACCACGTCGCCGAGCAGGCGTTCTTCAACGTCGGCGGCATCTCCGACGTCGAGGCCAAGTGGGCTCAGATCCAGAAGGAGAACAGCTGACCATGGGTCTGCAGGTCACCCTGGTCTCCGCCGAGGAGGAGGTCTGGACGGGCGAGGCGAGCCTCGTGGTCGCGAAGACCACCGAGGGTGAGATCGGCTTCATGCAGGGCCATGAGCCCGTGCTGGCCATCCTCGCCGACCAGGGCCAGGTTCGGATCACCGAGCCCTCCGGCACCAAGGTCATCGCCGACGCCCGCGACGGCTTCGTCTCGATGGAGGGGTCGATCCTCACCATCGTGGCGGGCCACGCAGCTCTGGTCTCTTGACCACGATCCTCCTGCCCCCTTCGGAGACGAAGCGGGCAGGCGGATCGGATGACGCGCCACTGAATCTCGACGGCCTCGCGCTGCCGGTGCTCGCACCGCAGCGTGAGGCCGTTGTGGCGTCCGTGGTGGCGCTCTCGTCCGATCCGGTGCTCGCGGCGAAGGTCTTGAAGCTCTCGCCGCGCCAGCTGGGAGAGATCGGCGTCAACGCCGCGATCGCGGCTGCGCCGACGATGCCCGCCATCGATCGCTACACCGGGGTGCTGTTCGACGGCCTCGACGCGGCGACCCTCGACGGGTCTGCCCGGCGCTGGCTGGGCGAGCGGGTGCTGATCCAGACCGCCCTGCTGGGCCCGGTGGGTGCGCTCGATCCGATCCCGTCGTATCGCCTCGCCGCGGGGGCGTCCGTGCCCGGGCTGGGTCCGCTCAAGCGGGTGTGGGCGGACGCCGTCGGCGAGGCCTTCGGGGCGCTTCCCGGGCTCGTGGTGGATCTGCGCTCCGAGGCGTACGCGGCCCTCGGGCCGGTGCCCGACGGTGTGGCGAGCGCCTACGTGCGGGTGGTGGCGGAGGGGCCGGACGGATCGGTTCGCGCGCTCAACCACTTCAACAAGAAGTCGAAGGGGCTGCTGGTGCGGCGCCTCGCTCAGCGACGTCCCGCCATCGGCAGCATCGCCGAGCTCGTCGCCTGGGCCGAGACCGAGGGCATCACGATGCGCCCGGCGGACCGCGCCGGCGAGGTCGAGCTGGTCGCGCTGGCGTGACGCGTGGCGTCGCCCCGTGACGGTCTCCGTAACGGATGCTGGTGCGGGGGCGCCGGTGCTGGCACGCTGGTGACCGTCCCGGGGGAGCGGATCGCAGGATCCGTCCCCGCCCCCGTCCGAAAGGCCGATCATGACCAGCAACCCGTTCGACGCGCCGGAGGGCACGCCCGAGTCGAAGGACGACTCCCCCGCGCCCGAGGCGACGGCGGCCCCCGACGCCCCGGAGACGCCCGCGGCGCCCGAGGAGCCCGGCACCTGGGAGCCCGCCTTCTCGACCGAGCCCCAGGAGCCGACCGGCCCGCTGGCCGACGACCCCGCCGCGTGGGAGCCGCCCGTGTTCCATGCGCCGGAGGGCTCGTCGGGTGAGACGGCCGCCGCCCCGGCGACCGCGGAGCCGACCGGCCCCGCCGCACCGTCCGCGCCCGCGTGGACGGCGCCGCCCGCCTCGGAGGCGCCCGTCGCGCCCGAAGCCCCCGTCTACGGCCAGCCCGCGCACGGTCAGCCCGCGTACGGGCAGCAGCCCCCGGCGTACGGGCAGCAGGCTCCCGTGTACGGGCAGCAGCCCCCGGCGTACGGGGCCCCGGCGTACGGCCCGCCCGTCACCCCGAACCTGACGCTCAACCTCTGGCTGTCGGTGTTCTTCTACTGGCTGCCCGCGCTGATCTTCTTCCTCGTCGAGAAAGACAAGGTGGCCCCCTCCTACGCCGCCGCCAACGCCGGCAACCTGAACTTCCAGATCGTCCGCACCATCGCGGTGGTGGTCGCGAGCATCCTCACGCCGATCCCGTTCCTCGGTGGGCTGCTGTTCGCCGCCGTGATGATCGCGGGGCTGGTTGTCAGCATCATCCACGCCCTCAACGTCCCGGCGCGCGCCGCGGCGGGCCAGGCTCCCGGCTACGTCTTCGCTCCCGACTGGGTCAAGTGATCTCGTGCCCGGGTTCCGGATCCGGGCGCTGACGGGCCTCGCCCGCACCGCGAGCTGATCGGGCATCCGCCATCGCATCCGCCCGCCCCCGCACGCCGGGGGCGGGCGGCCGCACGTCGGGGGTCGGCGCTCGGATGCCCTGGCTAGACTCGGCGCAATGACCCGACGGACCCTCTGGCTGACCCTGCGCGCGATCGTCGGCGTCGGCCTCCTGCTCGCCACCGGCTGGGCACTCGCAACGGCCGGCGGCGCGGTCCCGCACCAGCACTGGGCGCTGGGCGCCCTGCTGGCCGTGGCGGCGCTGGCCGGCCTCGTCCTGCTCGGGGCGACCGCGCTCGCCTGGCGGCGCGACCGGCGGTCTCCCTCCGAGCCGCCCGAGCCCACCCGTCCCCGCACGCGCGCCCGCCGGGTGCTCGGCGCGGCGGGCGCCGGCGCGGGGCTTGTGCTGCTCGCCGTGCTGGCCGCCGCCGTCGTGAGGATCCGTCCGTTCCCGGCCACCGACGCCGCCCTTTCGGCGCTGCGCGCAGACGACGCCGTCGACGTCGTCGAATCCGGCGGCTGGTACGCATTCGTCCCCCGCGGTGAGGAGCCGACCACGGGTCTCGTCTACTCGCCGGGCGCGCGCGTCGACGTGCGGGCGACGGCGGCGGTCCTCCGCCCGCTCGCCGAGGCGGGATACCTCGTCGTCGCGCTGAAGGAGCCGCTCGGGATCGCCCTCACCTCGCCCGAGCAGTCCGCCTCCGCGATGGCGGCCTTCGACGGGGTGGAGCACTGGGCCGTCGGCGGGCACTCGCTCGGCGGGGTCGCCGCATCGTCGTTCGCCGCCGCGCACCAGGACGAGGTGGACGGCCTGCTGCTGCACGCCTCCTATCCGCTCGGCGACATGTCGGCGTCCGACGTCCTGGTGGCCTCCGTCTCCGGCTCACAGGACGGGCTCACCACGCCGGACGACATCGACGCCTCCCGCGCGAAGCTCCCGGCCGCGACGGTGTTCACCGAGGTCGAGGGCGCAGTCCACGCGTTCTTCGCCGACTACGGGCCGCAGCCGGGCGACGGCACCCCCACCGTCCCTCGCACCCAGGCACAGGCCGAGATCGTCGCCGCGAGCGAGGCGCTCCTCGCCGCCGTCGCCGCGGGCTGAGCCCGCGCCCGGCACGCCCCGGCGGCGCCGGAACGCGGCCCGAAGACGGCGCGTGATCTATCAGCGTTCGCTCAGGATCGCTAGGGTGAGCGCATCGGCACTCGCGCCGACGGCAGTGACACAGTGGGAGGCACTGGATGTATCAGGACGATGCCATTTTCTGGGCGGTCTTCGCGGCGATGGCCGGGTTCATCGTGTTCATCGCGATAGCGGTCTACGTCATCGGGTCGATCTTCATGATGAAGATCTTCGACAAGGCCGGTGTGGTGGGCAAGTGGCGCGCATGGGTGCCCGTCTACAACTACATGGTCTTCTTCAAGCTCGGCGATCTCAGCCCGTGGCTTGTGCTCTACACGCTCGGCGGATGCCTGATCCTGGGTCTCATCCCGGTGGTGAACGGCCTCTCGGGTCTGCTGGCGCTCGCCTTCCACGTCGCGGCGGCTCTCGCCGCGTACCGGATCGGCCTGAAGCTCGGCAAGGAGCCCGTCTGGGTCGTGCTGTTCGTCCTGCTGGAGCTCGTCTGGCTCGGGATCCTGGCCTTCGACAAGTCGCGCTGGAACGTCCACGTGCCGCCTGCCCCGTGGGCGGGCAACGCGTTCCTCGGCGACAACACGGTGTGGGACGGCGTGCCGTCGCAGGCCACCTCCGTCGCCCCGCCGGCTCCCGGCCAGCCTTACGGTCAGCCGGGCTACGGCCAGCCGCAGCAGGGCGGGTACCCCACTCAGCCCCCGGCTTACGGCCAGCAGCCCGGCTACCCGGCGCCGCCGGCCGGAGCCCCCGGCACGCCGCCCGCGACGCCTCCGGTCCCGCCGGCCGCACCGCACACCCCTCCCGCGCCCCCGGCGACCCCGCCCACGCCGCCGGTGACCCCGCCCGCGCCGCCGCAGGCGCCGCGCACGGATCGCGGCGACGACCCGGAGCCCCCGGTCGTCCCGCCGATGCAGCCCTGACGCCGCTCATCACGGCATGCCCGCGACGCCCCCGCCTCCTCGGCGGGGGCGTCGCCGCGTCCGGGTAGCGTGGGACGTATGAGTGTGTCGCTGCGCCAGGTCGGGGAGTCGGGTCTTCGGGTGTCGGAGGTGGGGCTCGGATGCAACAACTTCGGCCGGGCCGGAACGAGGACCGAGACCATCGAGGGCACGCGCGCGGTGCTCGACGCCGCGATCGAGCACGGCGTCGTCTTCCTCGACACCGCCGATATGTACGGCGGGCAGGGGCGCAGCGAGACGCTGATGGGCGAGGCCCTCGCGGGGCGGCGCGACGAGGTGGTGCTCGCCACGAAGTTCGGTCATCACGCGGTCGACATGGGCTACGGCCCCACGGCGGGTGCCAAGGGGTCGCGCTCATACGTCCGCACGGCGGTCGAGCGCTCGCTCACGCGCCTGCGGACCGACTGGATCGACCTCTACCAGCTCCACACGCCGGATCCGCAGACCCCCATCGAGGAGACGATCGACGCACTCGACGATCTCGTCCGCGAGGGGAAGATCCGCTACTACGGGCACTCCAACCTCAGCGGCTGGCAGATCGCCGAGGCGCACCTGAGCGCCCGCGGGCGCGGCAGCCGCGGCTTCGTCTCGGCGCAGGACGAGTACTCGCTGCTCGCGCGCGCCGTCGAAGGCGAGAAGCTGCCCGCGGTGCGTCACTTCGGCATCGGGTTCTTCCCGTACTTCCCGCTCTACAACGGCCTGCTCACGGGCAAGTTCACCCGCGATGGCGGGCCCGAGGGCAGCCGGATCATGGCGCAGCGGAAGCATCTCTGGGAGAACGCGCCGTGGGACGCCCTCGATGCCTATCGCGCGTTCTGCGACGCGCGCGGGATCACCATGCTCGAGGCGACCTTCGGATGGCTTCTGGCGCAGCCCGGCGTGGCGAGCGTGATCGCGGGCGCCACGTCGCCCGAGCAGGTCGCATCGAACGCCTCAGCGGGCGGCGCGTGGCGCCCCACTCCCGCGGAGGCCGCCGAGATCGACGGGTTCTTCCCCGGCCCTTCCGCCTGACGGCGCGAGATGCCCGGTGGGCGGGAGCCCAGCCGATAGGATGTGAGCGCGACGCACCCCCGCCCGAGTCGCCGTCCGGCCGCTTGTGCGCCGTCGCCCCTGATCCGGAGGTCCCTCCCGTGCCCGACGCCCCCACGACGACGCAGTCGCAGACTGTGGCTCTGCCCACAGGCCGCGACGCGGTGCTCACCTGGGCGGGTGTCACCGACCGCGGGCGCAAGCGCGAGATCAACCAGGACGCGCTGCTGACCGTCTTCCCCCTCTTCGTGGTGGCGGACGGCATGGGCGGCCACATCGGCGGCGAGATCGCCAGCGCCAGCGCGATCGACCGCCTGCAGCGCATGGTCGGAAAGGGCGCCGTATCGCCCCAGGCGATCGAGCGCGCGCTGGTGAAGGCCGTGCGCGACATCGGCGACCACCCCGAGACGACCGACGAGGGCACCGGCACGACCGTCACGGGTGTGTACCTCGACCTCACGGCGGAAGAGCCGACCTGGGTCGCGTTGAACATCGGCGACTCGCGGGTGTACCTGGCGCGCGACGACGCACTCGCCCAGGTGACGACCGACCACTCGCTGGTGCAGGAGCTCGTCGCCTCGGGGCGACTGAGCCCCGAGGAAGCCGAGAACCACCCGTACGGCAACGTGATCACGCGCGCCGTCGGCCCGAGCGAGGGCGCGGTGCCGGACTACGTGCGGCTCGAGGTCCGTGACGGCGATCGCTTCGTGATCTGCTCGGACGGGCTCACCAAGGAGCTCACCGACTACGGCATCCTGCACTTCCTGCGCCTGCACGCCGATCCGGCCGCGGCGGCGGACGCGATGCTCGAGGCCGCGCTCGAGAACGGCGGCCGCGACAACGTCACGATCGTTGTGCTGAACGTCGAGGTCCCCGGCCAGCGCGCCGAGCCGGCGGAGACCGAGCGCGACGCCGCAGCGTCGGCGGAGTCGTCCACAGGCGCCGAGCCGACGGAGTAGTCCACATCCGGGCTGGCCCCGCCGTCCGGGGTCGTCGCGGAGCGCTGAACTGGGCGCATGCCCACAACGCTCGATGAGCCCCTCTCGCTTCCCCCCGCCCCGGGGCCGCCGAAGCGCGGTCCGTTTCCGCTCGTGGCGTCGGTCATCCCGGTCGTCGCCGCGGTGGCGATCTGGGCGGTCACGGGGTCGCTTCTCGCTTTGTGCTTCGCCGCGCTCGGCCCGCTGATGGCGGTCGCCTCGCTGGTCGACGGCGCGCGCGGCGGGCGTCGCCGCCGGCGTGAGCAGCTTCGCGAGCGCGAGGAGGCGCTCCTGCGGGCGCGCGAGGCGATCCGACGGCGGCACGAGGCCGAGCGGGCCACCCTCTGGCGCGGGAGCCCCGACGTCGCCGCTCTGCTCGCCGATACGCGGCGCCAGTGGCGGGGAGGCGCCGAAGCCCTGGTGCTGGGTCGAGGGGTCCAGCCTAGCGCGGTGCGGGTCACGGGCGGCGACGACGACGAGGCGCGCGAGATCCGGGCACTCGCCTCTCGGATCCCGGATGCACCGATCACCGTGCCGCTCGGGACGGGGGTGGCGGTGCTGGGCGATCCGGTGGTGGCCGCCTCGGTCGCGCGGGCCCTGATCCTGCAGCTGTGCCTCGCCCGCCCGGCGGCCGACCTGTCGCTGGTGGCGGCGCCGGCGGACGAGCACGGCTGGGCGGGGGCACTGCCGCACTGGGCGCCCGCGGCCTCCGGTGAGCGGACGCGTGTGGCGCTGGTCTCCGCGGGCGAGCCCGTGCCTCCGGCCGAGCTCGTGATCGCGGTCGCCGCGCCCGGCGCCGAGGTGCCGCTCGCCTGCGAGGCGGTGCTGGAGCTCGAGGGGCCGGCGGCGCCCGCTCGCCTGATCCTGCGGGGCGAGCCGTCCGACATCGAGGCGGAGGGCGTATCTCGGGCGCAGGCGGTGCGCGTCGCGACTCAGCTCGCGGCTCGCGCCGCCGCCGAGCCGCGAGCCGGTGCCGATGAGACCGCGGTGGTGGGGCTGGCGGCCCTGCTGCGAGGGCCGCACGGGGAGGAGTCCCTCGGCGCGCTCGGCGCCCTGATCGGCGTCGCCGGGGGAGAGCCCGCGGCGGTGGATCTGGTGGCGGACGGGCCGCACGCCGTGGTGGTGGGAACGACCGGCAGCGGCAAGAGCGAGCTTCTGGTCACGTGGGTCACGTCCCTCGCCTCCACGTTGCCGCCCGAGCGCGTGCAGTTCCTGCTCGCCGACTTCAAGGGAGGCACCGCGTTCGCGCCGCTCGCCGGCCTCCCGCATGTCGCGGGGGTGATCACCGATCTCGACGACGGCGGGGCACGGCGCGCGGTCGAGAGTCTCCGGGCCGAGCTGCGGGCGCGCGAGGCGGCCCTGGCCGCCGTCGGCGCGCGGGATGTCTCCGATCCGCGCGCCGAGCTGCCGCGGCTGGTCATCGTGGTGGACGAGTTCGCCGCGCTGCTGCAGGACCACCCCGACCTGCACCAGCTGTTCACGGATGTCGCCGCCCGCGGCCGGGCGCTCGGCATGCACCTCGTGCTCGGCACGCAGCGGGCCGGGGGAGTGCTGCGCGATGCCCTCGTGGCCAACTGCCCCCTGCGCATCGCGCTGCGGGTCGCCGAGCCCGCCGAGAGCCGGGCGCTGATCGGCACCGACGAGGCGGCCGCGCTGCCGGGCGGCCCCGACGGAAGAGGGCTCGCGCTCATCCGGCGCGCGGGGGATGCGAGTGCCCGCCGGACGCGGATCGCCCTGTCCGCCCCGGAGGATGCCGCGCGCGCGGCCGCGCGGTACGCGGGGCGGAGCCGGCGACCGGGGCCGTGGCTGCCGCCGCTGCCCTCGCGGCTGACCCGCGCCGAGGCCGTGGGGCTCGTGGGCGATCCGCCCGAGGGCGCGATCCTGCTGGGGGTGGCCGACGACCCGGCGCGCCAGCGCTACGTGCCCGCGCTGCTGCGCCCGGGCGCCGACCGCGGCCTGCTTGTGGTGGGTGGTGCGGGAACCGGACGGTCGTCGTTCGCGGGCCTGGTCGCCGCGGCGCGCCCCGATGCCGTGGTGGTGCCCCGTGATGCCGAGGGCGCCTGGGACGCGCTCGAGACGATCGAGCGCGCGCGACCGGCGCTCATCGTGATCGACGATGCGGATGCGATGCTCGCGCGCTTCCCCGCCGACTACGCCCAGGCGCTGGCCGAGCGGCTCGAGTCGGTGGTGCGGGAGGCCGGCGCTACGGGGAGCACCGTTGTGCTCACCGCCGCGCGCCTCACGGGCGGGGTGCTGCGGTTCGCCGATCTGCTTCCGCGCCGGGCCCTGCTCGCGCTTCCGGGCCGCGCCGAGCACGCCGCCGCCGGTGGCGACGCGGCCACCTTCGACCCGCGCCGGCCTCCCGGGCGGGCGGCGCTCGACGGGAGGGAGACGCAGTTCGTCCTCGCCGATCCACCCGTCGAGGCGGCGGCCCACGACGCGCCCCGCTGGGCACCCGAGGCGCCCGTGACCGGGATGGTGCTGCGGGCGGCCCGCCGCCGGGGCGAGCAGCTGGCCGCGGCCTGGCCCGGCACAGCCCGGGTGCTCGTGATCGACGACCTCCCACCGGGCGCACGCCTGGGTGCCCTCACGCGGGCGGGCGAGACACTGGTGCTGGTCGGCGACGGCGATGCCTGGCAGCGTCAGTGGGCGCTGCTGCAGGAGGTGCGGGCCTCGGCGCCGTTCGTCGTGGGCGCCGACTGCAGCACCGAGCTGCGCACGATCGCCGGCGAGCGCGAGCTGCCACCCTACGCACGCAGCCGCGCATCCCGGGCCTGGCTCGTGCGCGACGGGCTCCCCGCGGAGCGCATCATCCTGCCGTGAGGCGGGCGCGGCGCAGCCTCCTCGCGCCCCGCGTCACGTCGGTTGACACCGTGCGCTCCCGCTGGACAGGATGACCAGAGGAGCGCACGCGCGGCGGCGGTCGGCGCACGGCCCCTCTGGAAGGGCAGGCATCCATGAGCAGGACCGATGGGATCGCGCCGTACACGAACGGCGCCCTCACCCCCGAGCAGAGGGCGGAATTCCGCCCATGGGCGCTGGGGGCCGAGGAGGTCGTCGGGCTGCTGGGCGCGGAGCTCACCGGCCTCTCCGAGGACGAGGCCTCGCGCCGCCTCGAGGTGGTGGGCGAGAACCTGCTCCCCGAGACGAAGAAGACCCACCCCGTCCTGAAGTTCCTCTCGCACTTCAACGACACCCTGATCTACATCCTGCTCGCGGCCGCCGTGATCAAGGCGATCATGACCGACTGGCTCGACTTCTGGGTGATCATGGCCGTCGCCGTCATCAACGCCGTCATCGGCTACGTCCAAGAGGGGCGGGCCGAGAAGGCGCTCGCCGGCATCCGCGGCATGCTGTCCTCCACCGCGCAGGTGCGCCGCGACGGCGCGTGGAAGGTGGTCGACGCGGCGGGACTCGTGCCGGGCGACATCGTGCGGCTCGCGCCCGGCGACAAGGTGCCCGCCGACATGCGCCTCACCGTCTCCTCCCAGCTGCGCGTCGATGAGGCCGCCCTCACCGGCGAGTCCGTCCCCTCGTCGAAATCGACCGACGCGGTCGATGCGAACGCCGGCGTCGGCGACCGGTCCTCCATGCTGTTCTCCGGCACCATCGTGTCGGCGGGGCAGGGGCGCGCGGTGGTCACCGCCACGGGCGCCGACACCGAGATCGGCACCATCCAGGCGCTCGTCGGCGAGGCGGGCACGCTCGACACCCCTCTCACCCAGCAGCTGGGCGCCTTCGGCCGGGTGCTGACCCTCGTGATCCTCGGCATGGCTGCGGTCATGCTGCTCATCGGCCTGTTCCTGCACAACATGGACCTCGACGTGCTGGTCTCGGCGACGGTGGGCTTCGCGGTCGCGGCGATCCCCGAGGGCCTGCCGGCGCTCGTCACGATCACTCTCGCGATCGGCGTGCAGCAGATGGCGCGGCGCAACGCCATCACCCGCAAGCTTCCCGCCGTCGAGACCCTCGGATCCGTCACCAGCGTCTGCTCCGACAAGACAGGCACGCTCACGACGAACGAGATGACGGTGCGCAGCCTCGTCACGCCCCTCGGCCGCTACGACGTGTCGGGCCTCGGCTACCAGCCCGCGGGGACGATCACCGATGAGAACGGGGCGGCCGCGCACGGCGACGACCTGCGCGCCCTGCTCGCGGTGGCCTCGCTCTGCAACGACTCCCACCTCGTCCGCGACGGGGAGCGCTGGCAGCTCGTCGGCGAGCCCACCGAGGGGGCGCTGAAGACGCTGGCGATGAAGGGCGGCTTCGACCCGCACGGGCGCACTCGCGTCGGCGTGCTCCCCTTCGACTCGGCGAACAAGTTCATGGCCACGGTCGACGAGGCCGACGACGGCACCCGCACCCTGCTCGTCAAGGGTGCCCCGGATCGCCTGCTCGAGCGCGCCGGGACGCAGCGCGGGGCCGCCGGGTCGGCCCCGCTCGACGTCGCCGCCTGGGAGGCGGTCATCGCCGAGCTGAGCGGTCAGGGCCTGCGTGTCCTCGCCGCGGCTCGCGTCAATGCGCCCGCCATCGAGGGCGACCTGGAGATCTCCGATCTGCACGATCTCGAGTTCCTCGGCGTCTACGGCATCGTCGACCCGCCGCGCCCCGAGGTGATCCAGGCGGTGCGCGACTGCCACACGGCCGGCGTGCGCGTGAAGATGATCACCGGCGACCACGCCGGAACGGCCCTCGCCATCGCGCGCGAGGTCGGGATCGTCTCCGATCCCCACGCGCGGGTGCTCACCGGCGCCGAGCTCGAGGCGATGAGCCAGGATCAGCTGAGTGCGGTCGTCCGCGAGGTCGACGTCTACGCGCGGACCAGCCCCGAGCACAAGATCCGCATCGTGCGCGCGCTGCAGACGCACGGCGAGGTGGTGGCGATGACGGGCGACGGCGTCAACGACGCCCCCGCCCTCACACGCGCCAACGTCGGCGTCGCGATGGGCATCAAGGGCACGGAGGCCACCAAGGAGGCCGCCGAGATCGTCCTCGCCGACGACAACTTCGCGACGATCCGATCAGCGATCCGCGAGGGCCGCCGGATCTACGACAACCTGCGTAAGTCGGTCGTCTTCCTGCTGCCCACCAACGGCGCCCAGTCGCTGGTGATCCTCGTGGCCGTGCTGTTCGGCCTCACACTGCCGCTCACCCCGGTGCAGGTGCTGTGGGTGAACATGATCACCGCCGTGACGCTGTCGCTCTCGCTCGCCTACGAGCCGGCCGAGCGCGGCATCATGCAGCGCCCGCCGCGCGCCCCGGGCGGATCGATCATCTCGGTCAGGGAGCTGATGTTCGTGCTGGTCGTCTCGCTCCTCATCGGCGGCGCGACGCTCGCGGTGTTCTACGGCGCGGTCGCCCGCAACGAGCCCGTCGAGATGGCGCGCACCGAGGCCGTGCTGATGCTCGCCCTCGGGCAGCTGGTGTTCCTGTTCAACTGCCGCATCCTGTCGCGGTCGAGCTTCACGCCCGACGTGCTGCGCGGCAACCCGATCGTGTGGTGGTCCGCGGGCGCGCTGATGGTCCTCCAGGCGGTCTACTCGTACGTGCCGTTTATGAACGGGCTGTTCGACTCCCGCCCGATGCCGTACGAGGCCTGGCTGATCCCGATCGCCTACGCGATCGCGCTCTTCCTGCTCATCGAGGGGGTGAAGGGGCTCTGGCGCCTGATGCCCGAGCCGACCCGCTGACGGCGCGGCGCCGCTGAAGGGTCCCTGCGGCCCGCCCGCGTCAGACGGTGGCCCGGATCCGGCCCACGTCGCGGCCGCCGCCCTGCACGGCGAACATCGGGTGAGCCGCGGCGTCTGCCACGTCGGACGCGGTGAGCGCGCCGGCGTTGGCCAGCAGGTGCAGCGCGACCAGGGGAGCGGCGCGCAGCGACCCGTCGAGGGTCTTCAGCGCGACGGTCGTGCCGTCCGGGGCGACCATGACCTGCACACCCTCGGCGCCGAGCTTCGAGAAGACGCCGAAGCGCTCGATCGCGAAGGTGTCGGATCGTCCGGGGCCGTCGATCGTCCACGGGTGCTCGCGCACGGTGCGCACCAGCGCGCCGGCGACGCGGTGGAGGGCGAACGGGGAGCGCTCGGACGAGGTGCCGACGCGGTGGATCCCGCGCGCGAGCCCCGTGAGGGTCAGCGCGTGCACGGGGGCGCCGCAGCCGTCGATCACCGTCGCGGCGATCTTCTCGCCGGTCAGGCGCTCGACGACCTCGCGGATGTGGACCTGCAGCGGGTGGGTCTCGTCGAGGTACCCCTCGGTGCTCCACCCGGTGGCGACGCACGCGCTCAGCATGGCCGCGTGCTTGCCCGAGCAGTTGTGGCGGATCGCGGCGGGCTCGAGGTGCTCGCGCACCATCGCGTCCCGCGTGGCCACGTCGGTCGGCCAGCTCGCGGGGCAGGCGAGGTGGTCCTCCGTGAGACCGACCGCGCCGAGCATGTCGCGCACGACGGCGGCGTGCCGGTCCGTGCCGGCGTGGCTCGCCGTGGCGAGCGCGAGGCGCTCGCCTTCCAGCGCCGCACCGGCGGTGACCACCGCGACCGCCTGCAGCGGCTTCAGCGACGACCGCGGCAGGATCAGCGCGTCGGGGTCGCCCAGGCGCGTGATCACCTCACCGGACGGGGCGAGGACCACGGCGGAACCCGCATGACGCGACTCCACGAAGCCCCCGCGCTCGACGACGGCGAGCTCGGCGGAATCCTGCACAGCAAACGTCTCAGTCACCTGATCCACCCTAATCTGGGGCCATGAACGGTGAGCACCGATACGCCCTGACCGCCACCTGGACCGGGAACCGGGGAACGGGGACCTCGGGGTATCGCGAGTACTCGCGCGATGTCACGCTCGAGGTCGCCGGCAAGCCCGCCCTGCTCGCGTCGTCGGACAAGCCGTTCCGCGGCGATCCGGAGCGCTGGAACCCGGAGGACCTGCTGGTCGCGGCCCTGTCCGAGTGCCACCTGCTGTCCTACCTGCATGCCTGCGTGCAGGCGGGGGTGGTCGTCACGTCCTATGTCGACGACGCCACCGGCCTGCTGCTCGAGGACGGCTCCAGCAGCGCGCGCTTCGCGGAGGTCGTGCTGCACCCGCGCGTGACCGTCGCGGAGGCGTCGATGGTGGAGGCCGCCGAGGCCGCGCACAAGACGGCCCACGAGTGGTGCTTCATCGCCCGCTCGGTCAACTTCCCGGTGCGGCACGAGGCCGTCGTCACCGTCGGCTGAGGCGGGTCAGCGCCGCTCGTGCGGCAGAACCCGCCGGATCTTCTCGACCGGGCCCTGGGCGGGCGACTCGTTGAACGCGTTGGCGAGCTCCTGGCCGGAGAGCGCGTGGATCGCCGCCATGATCTCGTCGGTCGCGGTGCGACGCGCCTTGCCCGAGTGCGCGGGGCCGTGCTGCGAGAGGTCGAGGGGAGCGCCGAAGCGGATCGTCACGCGGTGGCGCAGCGAGGGGAACTTCGCGCCCACGGGCATGACCTTGTCGGTG
Organism: Microbacterium phosphatis; assembly: GCF_049177115.1. GTDB lineage: Bacteria > Actinomycetota > Actinomycetes > Actinomycetales > Microbacteriaceae > Microbacterium > Microbacterium phosphatis. The sequence goes on from NZ_CP185370.1 coordinate 868,838, forward strand.
CCGATGAGCCCGACGGGGATGACGGGGGAGCCGGTCTGCAGCGCGAGGAAGGCGATGCCCGTGCGGCCCTTGTACAGGCGGCCGTCGAGCGACCGGGTGCCCTCCGGGTAGAGCGCGACGGCGGCCTCGGTCTCGAGGATCTGGCGCTGCTGGTCCAGCGCGTCCAGCGCGGCCTGTCCGGCACCGCGGCGCACCGGGATCGCGCCCACGGCCGTGAAGAAGGCCTTCGAGAACCAGCCCTTGATCCCGCGGCCCTCGAAGTAGCTCGACTTCGCCAGGAAGTGGACGGCGCGCGGCGCGGCGGCGACGGGGATCGCGATCGAGTCGATGAACGACAGGTGGTTCGACGCGAAGATCAGCCGCCCCTCCGGGGGGATGTTCTCGCGGCCCTCGACGCGCGGACGGTAGATGGTGCGGACCAGGGGAGTGAGCACCATCCGGCCGAACGTGTAGAACCAGCTCGGCTTCGACGGGGTGTCGTCAGCGAGAGCGGTCTCGTCGGGATCCGGGGCCACGGAGTCCGCAGAGGTCGTCATTCCTCCGAGCTTATCGGCGGATTCATGCCCGGCCTGGCATGACGGCGGTCAGGGAGCCCCAGGAGGTGCTCAGCGCGCTCGTAAGGACGATGCGGCAGGATGGGACGACCCCCACTTACGAACGAGGTAATCCGTGCGTCTTCGCTCCGCAGTTCTCCTGTCCTCCGTCGCGCTCGCCGCGCTCGCCCTGACGGGCTGCTCGGGCGATCCCGCCCCGGAGGCCACGCCGACCTCGACGGCCGGCGCGGCCGGCGACCTGTGCGGGGCGGCGCTCGGCGAGGGCGCGAGCACGGACGGCCTGACGGTCGGCGGCGAGGTGGGCGCCACGCCGACCCTCGACGCCACCCTGCCGCTCGAGATCGCCGAGCCGTCGCGCCTGGTCGTGACCGAGGGCGACGGCGATGAGCTGGCCGAGGGCGACTGGTTCGAGTACAGCATGGCGATCTTCGACGCGACGACCGGCGAGCTGGCCCAGGCCGGCGGCTTCGGCGAGCACATGGTGCCGATCCAGGCCTCCGCCCAGAGCGGCGTCGGCCAGCTCATCGGCTGCGCCACCGTCGGCTCCCGCATCGCGGTGACCATCCCGGGCAGCGAGCAGGGCGCGGCGGCCGTCTACGTCATCGACGTGAACGACGTCGTCGACCTCCCGACCAAGGCGTGGGGCGAGGACCAGACCCCCGTCGACGGCCAGCCGACCGTGAAGCTCGCCAAAGACGGCGCGCCGACCATCACGCTGCCGGACACGGACGCTCCGACCGAGACGGTCGTCACCACCCTGAAGAAGGGCGACGGCGCCGTCGTCGAGTCCGGTCAGGACGTGCTGGCGCAGTACACGGGCGTGAAGTGGTCCGACGGCTCGGTCTTCGACTCGAGCTGGGAGCGCGGCACCCCGGCGCCCTTCAACACGGCCCAGGTCGTCGCCGGCTTCACCAAGGCGCTCGAGGGTCAGACCGTCGGCTCCCAGGTGCTCGTGACGATGCCCCCGGCCGACGGCTACGGCTCCGTCCCGGGCCACGAGCTCGAGAAGGAGACGCTCACGTTCGTCGTCGACATCCTCGACGCCGGCTCGGCCATCGCCGCGCCCTGATCATGAGCAGCACGACCGCGCGCCGCGTCGTCATCCTCGGGTCCACCGGATCCATCGGCACCCAGGCGCTCGACGTGATCCGGGCCAACCCGGATCGCTTCGAGGTCGTGGGCCTGTCGGCGGGGTCGAACGCGGCCGCGATGGCGGCGCAGGCCGCCGAGTTCGGCGTCTCCGACACCGCGCTCGGCGCCGCGGACGCCGAGCGCCTCGTGCGGTCGGTGGACGCCGACGTGGTCGTGAACGGGATCACCGGATCCGTCGGGCTCGGTCCGACGCTCGCGGCGCTCGAGTGCGGCCGCATCCTGGCCCTCGCCAACAAGGAGTCGCTGATCGTCGGCGGCGAGCTCGTGAAGAGCCTCGCCGCGCCCGGTCAGATCGTCCCCGTGGACTCGGAGCACTCGGCCATCGCGCAGGCGCTCCGTTCCGGCACGGCGACCGAGGTGCGCCGCCTGGTGCTGACCGCCTCGGGCGGCCCCTTCCGCGGCCGGTCGCGCGCGTCGCTCGAGGACGTCACCCCGGCGCAGGCGCTCGCGCACCCGACGTGGGACATGGGGCGCGTGGTCACCACGAACTCCGCGACGCTCGTCAACAAGGGCCTCGAGGTGATCGAGGCGCACCTGCTGTTCGACGTGCCGTACGACCGCATCGACGTGGTGGTGCACCCGCAGTCGATCGTCCACTCGATGGTCGAGTTCATCGACGGATCGACGATCGCGCAGGCGTCGCCGCCCGACATGCGCCTGCCCATCTCGCTGGGTCTCGACTGGCCGAACCGGGTGGCGGGCGTCGGCGCGCCCCTGGACTGGACCACCGCCTCGGCCTGGACCTTCGAGCCGCTCGACGAGGAGGCCTTCCCGGCGGTCGCCCTGGCCAAGCAGGTGGGCGCCGCCGGACGCACCTTGCCCGGCGTCTACAACGCTGCGAACGAGCAGGCGGTCGATGCGTTCCACGAGGGACGGCTGCCGTTCCTCGGCATCGTCGAGGTCATCCGCCGCGTGGTCGAGGCGCATGACGCGCCGGGACGGCTGACGCGCGAATCGCTCGCGGAGGCCGAGGCCTGGGCGCGCGGCGAGGCGGACGCCGTCATCTCCCGCTTCGCCGGATAGCGCGCGGCGCGCCCCCGGCGCTCAGTCGTCGTAGGGGTTGGTCCAGCGGCGCTCGCCGACCGGCCAGCCGGCGTCGATCAGCGCCCGGCGAGCCAGCTCGCGGCCCGAGTAGAACAGCCGGACCCCCTGCACGTCGCGGTGGTCCTGATGGCCGGGGCCGAACCACATGAGCGCGTCGCCCGGGCGGATGAGCTTCACGGCCTCGACGATGGCGTCCTCGGGCGGGAAGATCTCGTAGGCGTCCTGCTCCGACTTCACCGAGCGCGCGCCCTCGAGCAGCATCCGGCGGACGATCGCCGGATCCTCCATGCGGGGGTTGTGGTCGGTGATGATCACGATGTCGCCGTAGTCGGCGGCGGCCTTGCCCATCGCGAAGCGCTTCGTCGTGTCGCGGCTGCCGTCGGCGCCCATCATCACCACGAGCTTGCCCGTGGTGACGCGGCGGAGACCCTCGAGGGTCTTCTCGATACCCGCGGGGGTGTGCCCGAAGTCGACGTAGACGGCGGGGCCGCCCTCGCCGTGGATCTTCTCGGCCCGGCCGGGCAGGTGCGCCCGGATGCCGCCGTCGCGCTCGAGGGCGGTGACGATGCGCTCCCAGGCGTAGCCCGCCTCGAGCAGCATCACGATCGCGGCCCCGGAGTTGGCGGCCATGTGCGGGCCGATCACCGGCACGAACGACGTGAGCGTGCGTCCATCGCGGTTGTTGACCAGCGTGAAGCCGGTGCCGTCGAGCGTCTCCTCGTTCACCGTGACGGTCCAATCCGCGGTGGCGGCCAGATCCTGATCCACGGCGATCGCGGGTGTGGCGATGGTCACCACGGGCACCTCGGCGCGCTCGACGACCACGGCGCCCGCCGGGGTGTCGAGCGAGACGACCGCCCGCCGCGCCCGGTCCGGCCGGAACAGGGGAAGCTTCGCCTCGAGGTATTCGTCCATGCCCGAGAAGTCGTCCATGTGGTCATGCGAGAGGTTGGTGAACATCGCGACGTCGAAGACGATGGCGTCCACACGGTGGCGCATGATCGCCTGCACGCTGACCTCGATCGCGGCGGCCTCGACGTGGTGCTCGCGCATCACGGCCAGCAGCGCGTGCATCTCGTACGCCTCGGGGGTCGTCAGGCGCGCCATGATCGCCTCGCCGGCGACGACGCGCAGGGCGGACGAGGACAGGCCCGTCACCGCGCCCAGCTGGCCGAGGATGCCGTCGAGGATGTGCGTGATGCTCGTCTTGCCGTCGGTGCCGGTGGTGCCGAACAGGATCGGCAGGTCGTGGCCGGTGTCGAAGACCCACTTCGCGATCTCGCCGAGCTGGCCGCGCGGGTCCTCCACGATGACGATCGGCAGGCCAGCGGGCTCGGCGATGTCGGCGCCTGCGGCGTCGGTGATGATCGCGGACGCCCCGAGCTCGGCGGCGACCTGCGCGAACTCGGCGCCGTGCTTGTTGCGCCCCTGGATAGCGACGAACGCCTCACCCGGATGCAGGTCGGTGGTGGCGATCGTCACCCCCGTGACCTCGACGCCGTCGAGCGAACCGCGGGTGTCGCGCGCGAAGCGGTCGGCGAGTTCGGTCAGTCGGCGCACCGGCGTGTGCTGGGGGCGCAGGACCGGGGGGAGGTTCGAGCCAGTCTTCGTCATGGTGCCTCCAGTTTCTCACGGGGAGGGCGCCGTACCGGGGCGCCCTCCCCGTCAGACGGGATCGATCAGCCGCGGCGGCCGGTGCGGCGGTAGGCCAGCAGCGAGACGACGAGCGCGGCGACACCGGCGACCAGGCCGCCCCCGCCCAGCACGAGCGGGAGCGGGTTCTCGGTCGCGGGAGCCGCCTCCTCCGTCGACGCCGCGGCGCCGGCGGCGTGGTCGTGGCCGTCCGAGGACGTGCCCTCGGCCGCGCCGAGCGTCACCGTGGGGGCGGGGTGCTCGACGCTGTGCGGATCCTCGCCCTCCGCGACGGTCTCGCTCCACGAGGTGGATCCGTCGACGCAGGTCTGCTCGACCGGGAAGGCGAGCGTCCCTTCGGCGTCGTCGGCGTACTTCACGCTCACGTCGACGGCGGCGCGCAGGCCGTCTGCGACCGGCTCGTCGGCGGTGTAGGTGATGGCGCTGACGAGGTTGTCCGACGGATCGCGCTCGATATCGATCGACCACCCGGGGGCGATCGTAGGCGTGGCGGAGTCGAGCCCGTCGGGCATGCCGATCCGGAGCGCGGTGGTCGCCGATCCGTCGCAGCCGTGGCCGAAGGCGAAGGTCAGCACGTCGTACCCTCCGGCGACCGGGGCGTCCGGGGTGACCGTGACGTGCGCGCTCGCGGCGAGCGGGAGCGCGGTGGCGAGTGCGGCGCCGAGGACGACTCCGGCGGCGATGCGGGTGCGGGTGCGGGTGTTCGTGCGGGTGTTCATGGTTCTCCTGGTGCTGGCGAGCGCGCGCGACGGACGTGCGTCGGTCGACGGCGCGCTGATGAGCGCTCGCGATGAAGGGGGGGTGCCGATGCGCCCGTATCAGGCGCCGACGACCGCCGGAGGCCCGCGCCGGGAGAGCGAGGAGAGGAGGATCGCGGGGGCGCCCGCGGGAGAGGGGGCCGGGCGCACAGGAGCCCGTCCGGCCGGGTGCGGAGCGCGCGGGGTGTGGATGCGACGCAGCAGCGCGATCACGGCGCCCGCGATGGCGCGGACCACCCGCTCTCCGCGCCACAGCAGCGCGGTGGTGAGCAGCGCGGCCACGGCGTGGGCGACGTACATGCCGGCGCCCTCGGGGGCGGCGCCCGCTCCCGCGATCATCGAGGGATCGAGGTGACCGTGGGTGTGGACGTGCGCCGTCGCGGCGAGGTGATGGCCGGTGGGGGACCCCAGCAGCTGGAAGGCGGCGTGGAAGGCGACCTGGCTGGCGAGAACGGCCGCGGCCAGGCGCGGGAGGCTCGCGCGCGGGCCGGCGATCACCGAGGCGACCGGTGTGAGCAGCGCCGCCATCAGCGCGATCAGCAGCACCGCGGGGGCGGGGCCGCCGGCGATGGTGTGCGACGTCGCGGCCAGGAGCGTCGCGACCGTGGCGGCGACGCCGCCGCGGAGGACGCGCTGCTGCCGGGAGGTCACCCCTCGAATCTACCCGCGGATCTTTCTCATAGCCGCGGCGCAGTACGGTGGGCCGCGTGGCAGTTCTCGCGTTCGTGATCGGTGTGCTCATCGTCGTGGTGGGCCTCGGGGTCTCCATCGGCCTGCACGAGATCGGGCATCTCGCCCCGGCCAAGCGGTTCGACGTCGAGACCAGCCGCTACATGATCGGCCTCGGCCCCGTGATCTGGTCGAAGAAGATCGGCGAGACCGAGTACGGCATCAAGCTGCTGCCGATCGGCGGCTACATCTCGATGGCGGGCATGTACGCGCCCGTGAAGGAGAAGGCCCGGGGCCGCGGCATGCTCGCGACGCTCGTCCAGGACGCCCGCGACGCGAACCACGAGACGCTCGAGGGTGTCGACACCTCGCGGGCGTTCTTCCGCCTGGCGGTCTGGAAGCGGATCGTCATCATGCTCGGCGGGCCCTTCATGAACCTGCTGCTCGCGCTCGTCCTGTTCACGGTGCTCTACACGGGCATCGGCATGCAGCAGGTGACGACGACGGTCGAGGCGGTCGCCGAGTGCGTGGTGCCCGCCGGCACCGACGTCACCGAGTGCGGCGCAGACGACCCGGCGTCGCCCGCGAAGGCCGCGGGCCTTCTGCCCGGCGACACGCTCGTCTCCGTCGACGGCACCCCGGTCGAGACCTTCGCGCAGGCGTCCGGGATCATTCAGGATCACCCGGGCGACGACCTCGCGGTCGTCGTGCTCCGCGACGGCACCGAGCAGACGCTCACCCTCACGCCGATCCTCGCCGAGCGTCAGGTCGCCGGCGCCGACGGGGCCGTGACCACGCAGAGCGTCGGATTCGCGGGCATGACCGCCGCCGTCGAGCGGGTGCACCAGCCGATCTGGGCCGGCGCCGAGGCCACGGGCGACAGTCTCGTGCGCGTCGCCGGCATCATCGTCCAGCTGCCCGTGCGCCTCTGGGACACCGCGGTCGATCTGTTCACGGGCCAGGAGCGCGACCCCGACGGGCCCCTCAGCGTGGTGGGCGTCGGCCGTCTCGCGGGCGAGGTGGCGGCGGCCGAGGCGCCGATCCTCGATCGCGTGGCGGCGATGGTGGGCCTGCTCGGGTCGGTGAACATCGCCCTGTTCGTCTTCAACCTGATCCCGCTGCTGCCGCTCGACGGCGGCCACGTCGTGATCGCGCTGTGGGACGGCATCAAGCGCACGTGGGCGCGCCTGCGCGGCGCCCCCGAGCCCGCGCCGGCCGACGCGACGAAGTTCGTGCCGGTGGCGCTGCTCGTGGTCGTGTTCATGATCGGCATGGGCGCGCTGCTGATGGCGGCCGACCTGTTCAACCCCATCACCCTCGGCGGCTGAGACCGCCGCCGCGCTCAGCTCGCGGCGTGGACGACCAGGCGCTCGAGGGTGCGCATGCCGTCTCGCGACAGGATCGACTCGAGGTGCCCCTGCACCGAGGCGAAGCCCCGGCCGCGCAGCGCATACACGTCTCCCGTGGTGGGCTCGGCGGCGACCTCCACGATGCCCACGTCGCCGCAGCGGGTCTCGCTCGGGGTGAGCTCGGTCACGCCCGGCAGCACGCGCGCGGTGAAGGTGTTGTAGAACCCGATCGAGGCTGCCTCGCCGAAGACGTCGACCGTCTTCTGCAGGCCCTGGTGCGGGCTCGCCAGCGGGGCGAGGGAGACGCCGATCCGGTCGGCGAGGATCTGGTGGCTGAGGCACACGGCCAGCAGCGGCGCGCGCGCCTGCAGGCGCCGCCGGACGACCTCCCTCATCCGCGCGATGCGCGGGCTGTCCTCATCGCGAGGATCGCCGGGGCCGGGGCCCGACACGACGATCTCGGCCGCGTCGACCTCGTCGTCCGTCACCGTCGACCAGTGCGCGATCGTCACATCGAGACCGAGGTGGCGCAGCTGGTGCGCGAGCATCGTCGTGAAGCGGTCCTCCGCGTCGACCACGAGCGCCGTGCGGCCGTGAAGCGGGCCCGGCTCGGCGCCCTGGGGCTCGAGCCAGAACGGCGCGAGGCGCGCGTTGCGCGAGGCGAGCAGCTCGGCGATCCGCGGATCCTCCGCCAGCGGGCGACGCTCCGGAGTGGGCTGATCCGGGTCGGCGGCCGGAGCCGGGAGGTCGCGCGGCACGGCGCCGATCGCCCCGAGCACACCCGCGGCCTTGCCGTGGGTCTCCGAGACCTCGCCCTCGGGGCTCGAGTGGCGCACGAGGGTCGCGCCGGCGGGAACGCGCAGGCGACCGTCCACGAGGTAGGCCGTGCGGATCAGGATCGGCGCGTCGAGGTCGTGGCCGCCGTCCGGGCGGGGCGTGAACAGCGCCGCGACGCCCGAATAGTAGCCGCGCGGGGTGGTCTCGTGTCGGCGGATCACGGCGCAGGCGTTCTGCATGGGCGAGCCGGTCACCGTGGGGGCGAACATCGTCTCGCGCAGGATGTCGCGGGGGTCCAGGCGACTGCGGCCGCGCAGCATGTACTCGGTGTGGGTGAGGCGCGACATCTCCTTGAGGTGCGGGCCGGTGATCCTGCCGCCGTCGCTGCACACCGCGCTCATCATCTTGAGCTCCTCGTCGACCACCATAAAGAGCTCCTCGGTCTCCTTGGTGTCGGTGAGGAAGGCGCTCAGGGTCTCGACGGTGGCACCGCCCGCGGGGTGGCGGAACGTGCCCGAGATGGGGTTCATGGTGACGGTGCTCGGCTCGCCGGCGGCCCCGGCCACGGCCGTGACGTGCGCCTCGGGGCTCGCGCCGACGGCGACGTGGCCGGGGGTGATGACGGCGAAGGTCCAGTAGGCGCCGCGTTCGTGCTGCAGCAGGGCGCGGAACCACGTGAGCGCAGCGAGGCGCGGGTCGGCGTCGACCCCCGCGGTGTAGTCGCGGCGGATGACGAAGTTGGCGCCCTCGCCGCGGCCGATCTCGTCGGTGATCACGCGGCGCACGATGTCGGCGTACTCGGCATCGGGGATGTCGAACCCGGCGTCCGTCAGGGCGACGGGCTCGGACGGCAGCGACGCGAGGACGTCCGCCATCGGGGCGCTCGCGCGGCTCTCGATCAGCAGGCAGCGCAGCGGTGCGCCGTCGTCGTGCGCCTCGAACCCGCGCTCGCGCACCTGGCGGTACGGCACCAGCGCGAGCACCTCGCGCGGCGTGCCGTCGGCGGCGTGCAGCGGGATGTCGGGGAGCAGCTCCACGTCCTGGACGGGACCGGTGAGGATCTCGACCGAGTCGACGGATCCGGACTCGCCGGCGCGGGCGATGAGCGCGAACGACGCGTGGGGATCCGCGGCGAGGCGGTGGATCAGGTCGACGGTGGCGGGCCCGGTCATCGGGGGGTCTCCTTGCGATACGGCGGCCTGACATACAGAAAGACCGCCTGAGCGGCGGTCTGTTCTCGAGTTCGCGAAAAGCACCGCCTAGGAGGCGGGCCACCAGGAGGTGAGGTTCGCGGACATGCCGGAAACGTACCACAGCGGCCGGATCCGCCCCGGCTGGAGACGGCCTGTGACGTAGCCGTGCGCACAGCCGGGGTCCATATGAGCCGACTACCCTGGATCTCGTGCCAGCCGTGAACCTCGGGATGCCCCGCGTCCCCGAAACGCTCGCCCCCCGTCGCAAGTCCCGCCAGATCAAGGTGGGCAAGGTGCTCGTGGGTGGCGACGCCCCCGTCAGCGTCCAGTCGATGACCACGACGCCGACCACGAACATCAACGCGACGCTGCAGCAGATCGCCGAGCTCACGGCCTCCGGGTGCGAGATCGTGCGCGTGGCCGTGCCGCACCAGGATGACGCGGACGCTCTGAAGATCATCGCGATGAAGAGCCAGATCCCCGTGATCGCCGACATCCACTTCCAGCCGCGCTACATCTACACCGCCATCGACGCCGGCTGCGGCGCGGTGCGCGTGAACCCGGGCAACATCCGCGAGTTCGACGGCAACGTCGGTCAGATCGCCGCCGCCGCCAAGGCCGCCGGCGTCTCGCTGCGCATCGGCGTCAACGCCGGATCGCTCGACAAGCGTCTTCTCGCGAAGTACGGCAAGCCGACCGCCGAGGCGCTCGTCGAGTCGGCCGTGTGGGAGGCGAGCCTGTTCGAGGAGCACGACTTCCACGACTTCAAGATCTCGGTCAAGCACAACGACCCGGTCGTGATGGTGAAGGCGTACCGCATGCTGGCCGAGCGGGGCGACTGGCCGCTGCACCTCGGCGTCACCGAGGCGGGGCCGGCCTTCCAGGGCACGATCAAGAGCGCCACCGCCTTCGGCATCCTGCTCGGCGAGGGCATCGGCGACACCATCCGCGTCTCCCTCTCGGCCCCGCCGGCCGAGGAGGTCAAGGTGGGTCACCAGATCCTGCAGTCGCTGAACCTGCGCGAGCGCAAGCTCGAGATCGTGTCGTGCCCGTCGTGCGGCCGCGCCCAGGTCGACGTGTACACCCTCGCCGAGAACGTCACCGAGGGACTGAAGGACGTCACCGTCCCCCTGCGCGTCGCGGTCATGGGGTGCGTCGTGAACGGTCCGGGCGAGGCCCGCGAGGCCGACCTCGGCGTCGCCTCCGGCAACGGCAAGGGTCAGATCTTCGTCAAGGGCGAGGTCATCAAGACCGTCCCCGAGTCCGAGATCGTCGCCACCCTCATCGAGGAGGCGCGCCGAATCGCCGACGAGATGGGCCCCGACGCGCAGCTCGGAACGGCGCAGGTCGTCACCGTCTGACCTCCTCGTCCTAACGGCGGGATCTCGCGGCCTCGGCGCGGCGGGCATAGGCTCCGGCCATGACCGCCATCACCGTCGAGGGAGTCCACCGCCTCCGTCACGCCGCCGAGCGCGGCATCCTCGGGCTCGAGGTCGCCGCTCACGGGCCGGACCGTGACGAGGTCGTCGAGCGCCACGCGGCCCTGCACACCCGCATCGCCGCCACGCTCGCCGAGCGCCCGGGCCTCGAGCTCGACGTCGGCAGCCCCTGGGCCTGGACCGACGCGCCCGCGCCCGGCAACCCGGAGGGGTCGGTGCCGCAGCACCACGTCACCTCCCTGATCACGGCCACGTACTCCGACCTCGAGGCGCTCGCCGCGGATGTGTCGGCCTTCGCCCTGCGAGCGGATCTCGGCGTGCAGCAGGTGAGGTGGGAGCTGTCGGACGAGACCCGGGAGGGGCTCCTCGACGCCGCGCGGGTGCTCGCCGTGCAGGATGCCGCCCGCCGAGCGCGCTCCTACGCCGCTGCGATCCGCCCCGGTGTGCACGCCGAGCCGCAGCTCACCGCGATCACCGAGCGCCAGGTGCACGGCGGGGGAGGCCCGCTGCCGATGTTCGCCCGCGCGGACGGCGGCGGCGCGCAGTTCTCCACGCCCGAGATCGAGGTCGAGGCGGCGATCGTGGCGGTCTTCGAGGTCTGAGCGCCTCCCGGGTCCCCGCCGCCCTCCGTGCTCGAGCGGCGACCGCCGCGCGCGGCGTCACTACGCTCGAAGCATGAAGTTCAGTCTCTGGCTCCCCGCGAACCTGCCCTGGCGCGACCTGCGCCCCGCCGCGACCCACGCCGCCGGGGCGGTGTCCGGCCCGGGCCGCTGGCGCGGGCTGTGGCTCGAGGACCACTTCATGGACAACACCCACGAGCCCAACGACGGCGAGCGCGGCGAGTGCCTGACGCAGCTGACGGCGCTGGCGGCGACGGTGCCGGACGTGCGGATCGGATCGCTGGTGCTCGGCAACACGTACCGGCACCCCGCGGTCGTGGCCAAGCAGGCGGCCGCGATCAGCGACATCGCCGACGGCCGTTTTGTGCTCGGTGTGGGCGCCGGCTGGCAGGAGAACGAGCACCGCGCCTTCGGCCTCGAGTTCGGCGACGTGCCGAGCCGCATCCGCTGGTTCCGCGAGGCGCTGCAGGTGTGGACGAGCCTGCGCGACAGCGCGCACGACGGACGCGGGTTCGCCGACTTCGAGGGCGAGCGCTACCGCCTGGAGCATGCCTCACTGAACCCGAAGCCGCACCCGACCCTTCCGATCCTGATCGGCGGCAAGGGCGAGAAGGTCATGCCGAAGCTCGTGGCCCGCTATGCGGACGAGTGGAACCTGTGGTCGACGCCAGATGTCTTCGCCGAGAAGGACCGGATCTTCACGGCGGCGCTCGAGAAGGAGGGGCGCGAGTCCTCGTCGCTCTGGCGCACCACCCAGGCCGTGGTCTTCTTCGACGACGCGGCCAAGGCCGCAGCCCTGAACGCCAAGGGACGGCCGGCGATCGGCGGCTCGGCGGCCGAGATCGTCGACACCATGGGCGCGTACGCCGAGGCGGGCGTGGACGAGTTCATCTTCCCGCTGCCGTCCGTCACCGACGTCGCGCAGCTCAACGACCTGGGCGACCGCTTCCTCGCCGAGGTCGCCGCGCTGGTTCCCTGACGTGGCCTCGCCAGGCGAGGTGCCCCAATCCGCCGCTTCAGCCCGGCCCGTGGCGGCGGTTTGGGGCAAGCACCGGCCGCGGCTGGGTGAGGTGCCCCAATCCGCCCCTTCAGCGCGGCTGGTGGCGGCGGTTCGAGGCAAGCGCCGGCCGCGCCTGGGTGAGGTGCCCCAATCCGACGCTTCAGCCCGGCCGGTGGGGGCGGTTCGAGGCAAGCGGCGCCGGCCCCGATCCGCCCCTCAGCCGGGCAGGCGGCTCACACGGCGGCGAAGGTGACCTCGCCCTTGGCGATGTCGACGCCCGTCAGGCGGACGCGGATCGCGGATCCCGGCTCGCGGGTCTCGCCGATCGTGGCGGTGACGAACGGGTCGGCGAGCTGGATGCGCGAGCCGCCCTTGTGCGCGGAGACGACGGCGGCGTCGAACTCCTCGCCGACGTGCGCGGCCAGCACCGCCGCCTCGACCCGGTCGACGGCGCCGCCCTCCAGGCGGCTGGAGAGCGAGCCGGATCGGCGCATCGCCTCGGCGAGCGAGGGCAGCGCCTCGCGGGCCCAGGCCGGGGCGTCCGTGCACATGGCCAGCACGAAGCGGTCGACGAGGCGGCGCAGCGGCGCGGTCGCGTGCGCGTACACCGCCGCGATCGCCGCCTGCTCGGGCTCCTCGGGCACGGGCACACCGCCCGCGACGTCGAAGGCCACGTAGTCGGCCCCGCGAAACAGGCCGCTCGCGGCCTGCATGATCGCCGGCGCGGCGGGGTCCGTGTGGTCGACGCGGCGCAGGTACTCGCCGTACGGCAGGCCCTCCGGCCAGGGGCGACCGATGAGCTCGACCCGGCGCCGGAACTCGGCGATCCTCTCGGCGTCGGCCGCGGGCAGCGTGCGCAGGACTCCCGCCCCGCGCGCGACCATGATCGCGGCGGCCGCCATCCCGGTCATCAGCGAGATCTGCGCGTTCCAGTCCTCGATCGGCAGCGTGACGCGGGCGCGCAGGTCGTAGCCGCCCTCGTCGGTCTGGACGATCTCCTCCTCGGGCGAGTTCAGGCTCGCGCCGCCCCGGGCGGCCTCCTGCGCGATGAGAGCCGGGCCCACCTCGCTCAGCAGCGCGATCGATTCCGGGGCCGTGCCCGCGTCGACCGCCGCCTGCGCGTCGACATAGGTCCACTGCCGCCGCGAGCGCACCCACGCGCGCACCGGCGGCTGGGCCGGCTCGTGCTGCGCGCCCTCGGCGTCGAGCGCGAAGCGCCACACGTAGGCGCGGCGATCCTGCTCGGCCAGCAGCGAGGCGGCGCCGTGCGACAGCACCTCGGGGTGCAGGGCGACCGAGCCGTCGGGCGCGTACAGCGTCTGGCCCCGCCGCCGCGTCTCGGCATCGAGCGCTCCGCCCGGCCGGATGAAGGCGGCGAGATCCGCGATGGCGTAGTGAACGACGAAGCCGGATCCGTCCCGGGTGATCGACAGCGCCTGGTCGAGGTCCCGGGATCCCTCGGGATCGATCGTGTGGAACTCGAGCCCACGCAGATCGACCCGGTCCGCATCGGATCCGTCGACCGCCTCGCCCGCGGCGACGACGGCCTCCGCCTCGGCGACCGCGTCGGGAGGGAAGGACTCCGGCAGCTCGAGCTCCTCGCGCAGCTGCTGGAAGGAGGCCGCGAGCGCACTGCGGACGGCGGACGGCGACAGGTGCGTGAAGCGAGCCGGCATGGGGTCAGCCTAGGAGGCACCGCACGCGACGCGCCCGATCCTTAGACTGGTCACCTATGGTCACGCGGCTCTCTTCCTTCTTCTTCCGCTCCCTCCGGGAGGACCCCGCCGACGCGGAGGTCATCAGCCACAAGCTCCTCGTGCGCGCGGCGTACATCCGCCGTCAGGCGCCAGGGGTGTTCGCGTGGCTGCCGCTCGGCCTGCGGGTCAAGGCGAAGCTCGAGCAGATCGTCCGCGAGGAGATGGCGGCGGCCGGCGCGCAGGAGGTGCACTTCCCGGCGCTGATGCCGCGCGAGCCCTATGAGGCGACCAACCGCTGGACCGAGTACGGCGACGGCATCTTCCGCCTGCAGGATCGCCACGGCGCCGACTACCTCCTCGCGCCCACGCACGAGGAGGCGTTCACGCTGCTCGTGAAGGACCTGTACTCGTCGTACAAGGACCTGCCCCTGACGATCTACCAGATCCAGGACAAGTACCGCGACGAGGCGCGCCCCCGCGCGGGCCTCCTGCGCGGCCGCGAGTTCACGATGAAGGACGCCTACTCGTTCGACTACACCGACGAGGGGCTGGACGCGTCCTACCAGGCGCAGCGCGACGCCTACGAGCGCATCTTCACGCGCCTCGGCCTGGAGTACGCGATCGTGAAGGCCGATGCGGGCGCGATGGGCGGCTCGAAGTCGGAGGAGTTCCTGCACCCGACGCCCATCGGCGAGGACACCTTCGTGCGGTCCGAGGGCGGCTACACCGCCAACGTCGAGGCCTTCGAGACGCGCGCTCCCGAGGCGCTGCCCATCGCCGAGGGCGCACCGGTCGTGTTCGACTCGCCGCAGGCCCCCACGATCCAGACCCTGGTGGATCACCTCAACGGGCACATCGACAAGCCGACCGGCGGCGAGTGGGTCGCGGCCGACACGCTGAAGAACGTTGTGCTCGCCCTGACGCACCTCGACGGCACCCGCGAGCTGGTCGTCGTGGGCCTCCCCGGCGACCGGGACGTCGACGACAAGCGCGTCGAGGTGGCCTTCCAGCCGGCCGAGGTCACCCCCGCCACCGAGGCGGACTTCGCGGCCCACCCCGCGCTGGTGAAGGGCTACATCGGGCCCTGGTCCGCCGAGGGCGCCGTGCTCGGCCAGGAGTCGGCCAGCGGCATCCGCTACCTGGTCGACCCGCGCGTCGTCGACGGCACCACCTGGGTGACGGGTGCGAACGAGCACGAGAAGCACCTGCACTCGCTCGTCTACGGGCGCGACTTCACGGCGGACGGTGTCGTCGACGTGGCGACGCTGCGTGAGGGCGACCTCGCCCCCGACGGCACCCCGATCACCCTCGAGCGGGGCATGGAGATCGGGCACGTCTTCCAGCTCGGCCGCAAGTACGCCGAGGCGCTGGGGCTGAAGGTCCTGGATCAGAACGGCAAGCTCGTCACGGTCACGATGGGCTCGTACGGCATCGGCACCACGCGCATCCTGGCCGCCATCGCCGAGCTGAACAACGACGACAAGGGCCTCATCTGGCCCGCCGCCGTCTCGCCGTTCGACGTGCACGTGGTCGCCACCGGCAAGGGCGACGAGGCGCTGAACCTCGGCGCCGACATCTCGGCGCAGCTCGAGGCGGCGGGCCTCGACGTGCTCTTCGACGACCGCCCCAAGGTCTCGCCGGGCGTGAAGTTCGGCGACGCCGAGCTCATCGGCGTGCCGCAGCTGCTGGTCGTGGGCCGCGGCGCCGCCGACGGCGAGGTCGAGCTGTGGGATCGCCGCTCGGGCGAGCGCGAGCTCGTCCCCGCCGCCGAGGCCGTCGCGCGCCTGACGCAGCGCTGAATCCCGTTCACCAGGACGCCCCGACCGGATCATCCGGGCCGGGGCGTTCTGCGTTGTGTCCACCGGTTCCGCGACTCGTAACCTCCGCGCCAGCGCCGCGAAACGCGCGGCGGGCAGGGTGGGGGAGTTCTGCCCTCCGCAATGTCGGCGGGGCATGTTCTCCTGATGCTCTGACCACCCGTCAGTCCCCCCTCGAACACCGGAGATCCCGTATGTCCCGCATCGATCCGGCACCGGCGCATCGTCGCGTCGCGGCCATCGCGAGCGCCGCCCTCACGGCCGGCTGCCTCGCCTCGTTCATCCCCACCGCGGCATTCGCGGCCGCCGACGGCAGCGCCGTCGTCATCAACGAGGTGTACGGAGGAGGTGGCAACAACGGCGCCACCTACACGCACGACTTCGTCGAGCTCTACAACCCGACCGATGCCGCGGTGACGCTCGACGGCATGGGCCTCGAGTACCGTTCGGCGACCGGGGGATCCGGCGGGGTCACGGCGCTCGCCGGCACGATCCCGGCCAAGGGCTACTTCCTCGTGCAGCAGGCCAAGGGCGCGGGCGGCACAACGCCCCTTCCGAAGCCGGATCAGACCGGCTCGCTCAACATGGGCGGGACGAACGGCCAGGTGCTGCTGCTTCCCACGTCGTCGGCCTTCGTGGGCACGGGCGACGTGAAGAACGTTCCCGGCGTGATCGACGCCGTCGGGTTCGGCACCGCCACCACCTTCGAGACCGCCGCGACCCCGGCGCTGGGCAACACCACGTCCGCCGCGCGGACGACCGCGGGTGTCGACACCGACAGCAACGCCGCCGACTTCACCGTCGGCGCCCCCTCGCCGCAGGGGTCGGGCGCCACCACCGAGCCCGATCCGGAGCCCACCCCGACGCCGACCCCGACCGAGACCGCCCCGGCGGCGGTCGTCGAGATCTCGGCCGTCCAGGGCCCGGGCGACGCATCGCCCGTCGCTGGCCAGACCGTCGCCGTCGAGGGCGTCGTCACGGCCGACTACCGCACGGGCGGCTTCAACGGCTTCTACCTGCAGGACCCGACCCCGACGGGCGAGGGATCCGACGCGGTCTTCGTCTACGGCCCGAACGCGCGCGCCGAGATCGGCCAGAGCGTCCGCGTCACCGGCGTGGTCAGCGAGTACCAGGGCACCACCGAGATCACGCCCGCCGCCGGCGGCGTGAGCGTGCTTCCCGCCGCGCTCGGCGAGGTCGTGCCGGTCACCGACTGGGCCGCTATCGACACCGCCGCCGAGAAGGAGGCGCACGAGGGCGAGCTGATCCTGCCGTCGACGACGTTCACGGTCAGCGACAACTACGACGCCAACTTCTACGGATCCTTCGTGCTCGCCCACGGCGACACCGAGCTGCGGACGCCGACCGAGGTCGCCGACGCCGACGACACCGCCGCGCTCGACGCGGTGCGAGCCGACAACGCCGCCCGGGCCATCACCCTCGACGACGGCGCCAGCACCAACTTCTCCACCAGCAAGAACACGCCGCTGCCGTACCTGACGCCGCAGAACCCCGTGCGCATCGGGTCCACGGCGACGTTCCAGGCCCCGGTGGTGCTCGAGTACCGCTTCAACGCCTGGAACCTTCAGCCGACCGCGCCCGTCGTGGGCGACGGATCCGGCACCGTCACCTTCAGCGATGAGCGCACGGCCAACCTGCAGCCGCAGGACGTGGGCGGCGACATCCGCCTGGCCACCTTCAACGTGCTCAACTACTTCCCGACCACGGCCGAGGAGTACGAGGCGAGCGGCGGCAGCTGCTCGACCTACGACGACCGTGCCGGCGACCCGGTGACCGCCGACGACTGCGGCGCGACCGGCCCGCGCGGGGCCGCCGAGGCCGAGGATCTGGAACGCCAGGAGATCAAGATCGTCAAGGCGATCAACGGACTCGGCGCCTCGATCGTCTCGCTGGAGGAGCTCGAGAACTCGGCGCACTTCGGCAAGGACCGCGACTTCGCCATCTCGACGCTCGTCGACGCGCTCAACGAGAACGCCGGATCCGACGTGTGGGAGTTCGTCCCATCGCCGGCCGAGCGCCCCGATGTCGCGCTCGAGGATGTCATCCGCACCGGGTTCATCTACAAGCCGGCCGAGGTCGCGCCGGTGGGCGAGTCGCGCATCCTGATCGACGAGGAGAACTTCGACAACGCGCGCGAGCCGCTGTTCCAGGCCTTCACGGCCGCGGGGGCCTCCGCGGACGACGCCTTCCTCGTCTCGGTGAACCACTTCAAGTCGAAGGGATCGGGCGCGGACGACGGCACGGGCCAGGGCAACGCCAACCCCGACCGCGTGGGCCAGGCGCACGCCTTGGTCGACTTCGCCGCTCAGCTGACCGACGAGACCGGGATCGAGGACGTCTTCCTCGTCGGCGACTTCAACGCATACGCGATGGAGGACCCGATCCAGGCCATCGAGGAGGCCGGGTACACCGACGTCAACATCGCCGTCAACGGCGGCGAGCCGACGTACAGCTTCGACGGCATGGCCGGATCGCTCGATCACGTGTTCGCCAACGCGGGCGCCCTCGAGATGGTCACGGGCGTCGACGTCTGGCAGATCAACGCGCAGGAGCAGGTGGGCTTCGAGTACAGCCGCCACAACTACAACGCCACGCTGCTGTACGACGAGTCGGTGTTCCGCGCGAGCGACCACAACCCGGAGATCGTCGGTCTGACGACGGCGCCCGCGGAGATCGACCTGGACATCGTGAACATCAACGACTTCCACGGCCGCATCGACTCCAACACCCTCGCCTTCGCGAAGACGGTCGAGGACCTGAAGGCCCAGAACCCCGAGGGCACGGTCTTCGTCTCGGCCGGCGACAACATCGGCGCCTCGCTGTTCGCCTCGGCGACGCAGAAGGATCAGCCCACGATCGACGTGCTGAACGCGCTGGGCCTGGCGACCTCGGCGGTCGGCAACCACGAGTTCGACCAGGGCTACTCCGACCTCGCGGGGCGTGTCGAGGAGGCGGCCGACTTCGGGCTGCTCGGGGCGAACGTGTACGTCACGGGCACCGAGGACCCGGCGCTCGACGAGTACCAGGTGGTCGACGTCGACGGGGTGGACGTCGGCTTCGTCGGTGTCATCACGCAGGAGACCCCGACGCTCGTCAGCCCGGCCGGTGTGGCCGACCTCGACTTCGGCGACCCGGTCGACGCGCTGAACCGCGTGACCGACGAGCTGCTCGATGGCGACGCCGCCAACGGCGAGGCCGACCTGGTCGTCGCGCTGGTGCACGACGGCGCCGGGGCGGGCCTCGTCGAGGGCGCGACCCTCGAGCAAGAGGTCGCCCAGGGCGGCACCTTCGCCTCGATCGTGAACGATACCGACGCGCGCGTGGCGGCGATCCTCACCGGCCACACTCACAAGCAGTACGCGTGGGATGCGCCGATCGCGGGCACGGACGAGACCCGGCCGATCATCCAGACCGGCAACTACGGAGAGAACCTGGGCCACGTGTCGCTGACGCTCGACCCCGAGACCCTCGACGTCACCGCCTACACCGTGGAGAACGTCAAGCGCGGTGCCGCACCCACCGCCGACGAGGTCGCGGCGAGCCCCGTGCTCACCGAGGTGAAGTCGATCGTGGACGCCGCAGTGGCCTACGCGGCCGAGGTGGGCGGGAAGCCCGTCGCCTCCGTCACGCAGGACATCACGACCGCGTTCAGCGGCGGATCCTTCGTGGACGGGAAGTGGGTGGCCGGCACCACCGGCGCCCGCGACGACCGCGGCAGCGAATCGGCGCTGGGCAACCTGGTGGCCGACTCGCTGCGCGACAGCCTGGCGGACGAGTCGCGCGGCGGCGCCGAGATCGGCGTCGTGAACCCGGGCGGCCTGCGCAACGAGCTCTACTACGGTGACGACGGCGTGATCACCTACGCCGAGGCCAACGCGGTCCTGCCGTTCGTCAACAACCTGTGGACCGTCACCCTCACGGGCGCGCAGCTCGACGAGCTGCTCGAGCAGCAGTGGCAGACCGACGCCGCGGGCAACCGCCCGTCGCGTCCGTACCTGGCGCTGGGCCTGTCCGACAACGTGACGTACACCACGACCACCGCCGACCCGCTGGCGACGCCCGGCGACAACGTCTCGGCGATCTGGATCGACGGAGAGCTCGTCGCCCCGGATGACGAGATCACGGTCGGGACGTTCTCGTTCCTCGCCACCGGAGGCGACAACTTCCGCGTCTTCACCGAGGGCACGGATGCGCGCGATTCGGGTCTGGTCGACCGGGACGCGTGGATCGACTACCTGGCCGATCACTCGCCGCTGTCGCCCTCGTTCGCCCGCAGCCGCGCGGTGGCCTCAGAGGTCGGCACGGTCACGGCGGGGGAGGACGCGCAGCTGGCGCTGTCGGGCCTGAACCTGACGTCGCTCGGCGCCCCGCAGAACACCACGGCCGACGTGCGGCTGAACGGCGCGTCGATCGGCTCCCTGCCGGTCGCGGCGGACGGATCCGTGACCGGCTCGGTCACCATCCCGGCCGATGCCGCCACGGGGGCACAGGTGCTCGAGGTGGTCGTGGCCCCCTCCGGCACGACCGTGCTCCTCGCCGTCACGATCGAGGCCGCCGCCGAGCTCGAGCCCATCGCGTCGGACACCCCGACGATCGAGGGCCGGGTGAAGGTGAAGAGCACCGTCACGGCCGATCCGGGCGACTGGACCGAGGGGGCGACGTTCACCTACCAGTGGCTCGTGAACGGCAAGCCGATCGAGGGGGCGACGTCGCAGACGTTCGCGATCACCCCGAAGCAGGCCGGCAAGGCCCTCTCCGTCGAGGTGACCGGGTCGCTGGACGGCTGGCTGCCCGTGACCGAGACGAGCGTGGCGCTGAAGGTCGGCTCCGGCAAGCCGGTGGGCTGACCGCTCGAGAAGACGAGAGAGGCCGGGCGGATCCCTCCGCCCGGCCTCTCTTGTCGCCTCACCTGCGATGCAGGTGGTCGGCGTGCTTGTGCGCCTGATGCTCCCGACGGACCGAGTCGAGGGGGCCGGTCACCGTCTGCTCGTCCTCCCAGCACTCGATGCCGCTCACGCCCGGCAGACGATCGCGGGTGAACACCGGGTCGCGCCCCTCGCGGCGCTGGCGGGTGTAGTCGCGCAGCAGCCGGAACCCGATCCCGGACAGGAGCGCGAGGGCGACGAGGTTGATCAGCGCCATCAATCCCATGAGGGCATCGGCGAGGTTCCACACCACGGCGGCCGAGGCGAGGGCGCCGGCCAGCATCGCCACCACGACAAGAACCCGGAACACCGTGAGCCAGGTGCGGTTGGTGGTGATGAACTCGAGGTTCGATTCGCCGTAGTAGTAGTTGCCGATGATCGAGCTGAACGCGAGCAGGAACACGATCAGCGCCAGCGCGATGAGCGACCAGTCGCCGAGTGTGGTGGCGAGGGCCGTCTGCGTGAGCGCGATGCCCTGCTCGCCCCCGGCGAGATCGGGTGTCCCGACCAGCACGGTGAAGGCGGTGATCGAGCAGACGAGGAAGGTGTCGAAGTACACCCCGAGCGACTGCACAAGACCCTGCTTCGCCGGGTGGGTCACGGCCGCCGACGCGCCGGCGTTCGGCGCCGAGCCGAGGCCGGCCTCGTTCGAGAACATGCCGCGCTTCACGCCCTGCATCACGATCGTCCCGAGGGTCGCGCCGACCACCTCGTTCAGGCCGAACGCCTGCGTGTAGATCGAGGCGAAGGCGGCGGGCAGCCGGTCGATCTCGATGACGACGACGGCGAGGCCGAGCAGCAGGTAGAGCAGCGCCATCAGCGGCACGATCGCCTGCGACACGTGGGCGATGCGGCGCACGCCGCCGAAGATGACCGCGCCCGTGAGCACCGCCACCACCACGCCCGCGGTCAGGGGCATCCACCCGGACACGTCCGCGCCCACGATCGAGCCGACGGCCGCCGAGCTGGAGGCCGCGATCGTGTTGGCCTGCAGGGCGCTGAAGGCGAAGGGGAAGCAGAAGATCAGGATCACCGCGAAGGCGATCCCCATCCAGCGTGCCTTGAGCCCGCGCTCCATGTAGTACGCGGGCCCGCCGCGGAAGGCGCCGCGGTCGCGCACCTTGAACAGCTGCGCGAGGGTCGACTCGAAGAACGCGGAGGACGCCCCGATGAAGGCCATCAGCCACATCCAGAACACCGCGCCCGGGCCGCCGATGGCGATCGCCGTGCCGACACCGGCGATGTTGCCGACCCCGACGCGCGACGCCGCCGAGATCGTGAACGCCTGGAAGGACGACACCGACTGCGGCCTGCCCTCGTCGTCGAGCGGCGTCTTGTCGCTGAGGGTCCGGAACATCTCGGGGATGAGCCGGAACTGCACCACACCCGAGCGGAGGGTGAGGTAGAGGCCGAGGGCGACCACCACCGGCAGCACGATCCAGGTCCACAGGCCGTCGCCCGCGGACGCGAGCCAATCTGCGAATGCGTCCATTCGCAGAGTCTGCCGCGGGGGCGCGCGTGCCGCCATCCTCCCAGCGAGGCCGGGGACCTCTCGGGTAATCTCGGAGGGATGCCGGCGGAACACGTGCCGGCGAGAGCTGAATAGGGAGTTCGTCATGGACATCGATCTGGGACTGCTGCGCACCGTCGAGCGCGAGAAGGAGATTCCGTTCGAGGAGCTCGCACGGATCATCGAGCAGGCGATCCTGACCGCCTATGAGAAGCACATCTCGCAGACCGGCGACGAGACGAGCGGCGCCCGCGCCGAGCTCGACCGCAAGACCGGCCACGTCGGCATCTTCGTCCCCGTCACCGACGACGAGGACGTCATCATCGGCGAGGAGGAGGTCACTCCCGAGGGCTTCGGCCGCATCGCCGCCTACGCCGCCAAGCAGGTCATCGGCCAGCGCCTGCGCGACATCGCCGACGACGCCGTGCTCGGCGAGTTCCGCGGCAAGGAGGGCGACATCGTCGCCGGCGTGATCCAGCAGGGTCCGAATCCCCGCATGATCCACGTCGACCTCGGCTCGGTCGAGGCGATCCTGCCTCCCGAGGAGCAGGTCCCCGGCGAGGAGTACACCCATGGCTCGCGCCTGCGTGTGTACGTCACGAGCGTCTCCAAGGGCACCAAGGGCCCCCAGATCACCGTGTCGCGCACGCACCCCGGTCTCGTCCGCAAGCTGTTCGCGCTCGAGGTGCCCGAGATCGCCGCGGGCCTCGTCGAGATCGTCTCGCTGGCCCGCGAGGCCGGCCACCGCACGAAGATCGCGGTCATCGCGAACGACCCCTCCATCAACGCCAAGGGCGCCTGCATCGGCGAGCTCGGCCGCCGCGTGCGCGCGGTCACCGAGGAGCTGTCCGGCGAGAAGATCGACATCGTCGACTTCGACCCCGAGCTCCCGAAGTTCGTCGCCAACGCGCTGTCGCCGGCCAAGGTGACCTCGAGCTTCGTGCTCAACGCCGACACCAAGGCCGTCCGGGCCCTGGTGCCCGACTACCAGCTGTCCCTCGCGATCGGCAAGGAGGGCCAGAACGCCCGCCTCGCCGCCAAGCTGACCGGCGCGAAGATCGACATCCAGCCGGACAGCATCGTCGAGGGCGACTGATCCCCGCCCCGCGGCCCCTCCTCGGGGAGGTGTAGGATGGAACCCGTACGGACGTGCGTCGGCTGTCGCACGCGTGCCCCCCGATCCGCTCTGATCAGAGTGGTCCTCCGCGATCTTGATCTCGTCGTCGACGAGCGCAAGGCCGCTCCCGGTCGGGGCGCGTGGCTGCATCCCACTCGCGAGTGCGCGGAAAACGCTCTCAAACGTCGCGCGTTCGGACGAGCACTGCGCGTGTCAGGTTCTCTTGACACGCAGACCTTCGAGAAATGGCTGAACGGCTATGGAAACCAAGTGAACGGCTCGAAATGAGTCCCGTCCGCCTTTGAGGTCTGCCCTGTCCGGGGCGGACCGCCCCTGACAGGAGAATTGTGGCAAAACCACGCGTACATGAGATCGCTGCGGAGATCGGCGTCGACAGCAAGGTCGCCCTGGCGAAGCTCAAGGAGCTCGGCGAGTTCGTGAAGAGCCCGTCCTCGACGATCGAGCCCCCGGTCGCGCGCAAGCTGCGCGCAGCCTTCGAGGCCGAGGGCGCCAAGCCCGCCGCCTCCACCGCATCGGCCCCGGCGAAGCCCGCCGGTCGCCCCGGTCCGGCGCGCCCCGCGGCCGCCAAGCCCGGCGCACCCACCCCCGGCCCGAAGCCGGCTCCGGCCAAGCCCGCCGCCGAGCAGCCCGCCGCTCCGGCGCCCGCTGCCGCGGCTCCGGCGGCCCCCGCCGCCCCGGCCCCCGCGGCCGAGCAGCCCGCCGCTGCGGCGGCCGACGCCCCCAAGCCCGGCGGCCCGCGTCCCGCGGCTCCCGGCGCACAGGGCGGCGCCCCCAAGCCCGGTGGCCCGCGTCCGGGCAACAACCCGTTCGCCTCGGCGCAGGGCATGGGGCAGCGCCCCGCCGGCCCGCGTCCGGGCAACAACCCGTTCGCCTCGGCGCAGGGCATGGGCCAGCGCCCGTCGCCCGGCAACATCCCGAAGCCCCAGCCGCCGCGCCCCGGCGCTCCCCGTCCGGGTGCTCCGCGTCCGGGTGGTCCCGGTCGTCCCGGCGGTGCCGGTCGTCCCGGTGGCGGCGGTCGTCCCGGCGCTCCGTTCCAGCAGCGTCCGGGTGGTCCCGGTCGCCCCGGCGGCGGCGGTTTCCGTCCCGGCGGTGCGGGTGGCCCCGGTGGCGCACCCGGTGGCGGTGGCTTCCCCGGTCGTCCCGGCCCCGGTGGCCGCGGTCGCGGTGGCACGGCCGGCGCGTTCGGCAAGGGCGGCGGCAAGTCGAAGCAGCGCAAGTCGCGTCGTGCGAAGCGCCAGGAATTCGAGATGCGGTCGGCCCCGGTCGTCGGCGGCATCAACGTCCAGAAGGGCAACGGCGAGGTCATCCGACTCCGTCGCGGCGCGTCGATCTCCGACTTCGCCGACAAGCTCGAGGCCCTGCGCGGCTACACCGTGCAGCCCGGCACGCTCGTCACCATCCTGTTCAACCTGGGTGAGATGGCGACCGCGACCGAGTCGCTCGACGAGGCCACGTTCGAGATCCTCGGCGAGGAGCTCGGCTACACGATCCAGATGGTCTCGCCCGAGGACGAGGACAAGGAGCTCCTCGAGGGCTTCGGTCTCGACCTCGAGCAGGAGCTCCTGGACGAGGACGAGGACGACCTCGAGATCCGCCCGCCCGTGGTGACCGTCATGGGTCACGTCGACCACGGTAAGACGCGACTGCTCGACGCCATCCGCCAGACCAACGTGGTCGAGGGCGAGGCCGGCGGCATCACGCAGCACATCGGCGCGTACCAGATCTGGACCGAGCACGACGGCATCGAGCGCGCGATCACCTTCATCGACACCCCGGGTCACGAGGCGTTCACCGCCATGCGTGCCCGTGGTGCGCAGGTGACCGACATCGCGATCCTCGTGGTCGCGGCCGACGACGGCATCATGCCGCAGACGGTCGAGGCCCTGAACCACGCCCAGGCGGCCGGTGTGCCGATCGTGGTCGCGGTCAACAAGGTCGACAAGCCCGAGGCCAACCCGGCCAAGGTGCGCCAGCAGCTCACCGAGTACGGTCTGGTCGCCGAGGAGTACGGCGGCGACGTGATGTTCGTCGACGTCTCGGCTCGCCAGAACATCGGCATCCAGGATCTGCTCGACGCCGTGCTGCTCACGGCCGACGCCGGTCTCGACCTCACGGCCAACCCGAACAAGTCGGCTCGTGGTGTCGCGATCGAGGCCAAGCTCGACAAGGGTCGCGGTTCGGTCGCCACGGTGCTCATCCAGTCCGGAACTCTGCGCGTCGGCGACGCGATCGTCGCGGGAACGGCTTACGGCCGCGTCCGCGCCATGATCGACGAGAACGGCGACCACGTCGAAGAGGCATGGCCGTCGCGTCCGGTGCAGGTGCAGGGTCTGAACTCCGTGCCCCGCGCGGGCGACACGTTCATCGTCACCGACGAGGACCGCATGGCCCGCCAGATCGCTGAGAAGCGTGAGGCTGCCGCGCGCAACGCCCAGCTGGCCAAGGCCCGCAAGCGCATGTCGCTCGAGGACTTCACCCGCGCTCTCGAAGAGGGCAAGGTCGAGTCGCTCAACCTCATCATCAAGGGCGACGTGTCCGGTGCCGTCGAGGCGCTGGAGGAGTCGCTCCTCAAGATCGAGGTCGACGACAGCGTTCAGCTGCGCATCATCCACCGTGGTGTGGGTGCGGTCACCGAGTCGGATGTGAACCTGGCGACGATCGACAACGCGATCGTCATCGGCTTCAACGTGCGTCCCGACGCGAAGGCCCGCGAGGCCGCATCGCGCGAGGGTGTCGACATCCGCTTCTACTCCGTCATCTACAACGCGATCGACGACGTCGAGCAGTCCCT
This sequence comes from Microbacterium phosphatis, assembly GCF_049177115.1. Classification (GTDB taxonomy): domain Bacteria; phylum Actinomycetota; class Actinomycetes; order Actinomycetales; family Microbacteriaceae; genus Microbacterium; species Microbacterium phosphatis. The sequence goes on from NZ_CP185370.1 coordinate 894,945, forward strand.
CAAGGGCATGCTCAAGCCGGAGTTCGAGGAGAAGCAGTCGGGTGTCGCGGAGATCCGCGAGGTCTTCCGCTCGTCCAAGTTCGGCAACATCGCCGGTGTCATCGTCCGATCGGGCACGATCACCCGCAACGCCAAGGCGCGGGTCATCCGCGACGGCGTTGTGGTGGGCGACAACCTGGCGATCGAGTCGCTGCGTCGCTTCAAGGACGACGTCACCGAGGTGCGCACGGACTACGAGGCCGGTATCGGCCTCGGCAAGTTCAACGACATCCAGATCGGCGACGAGATCGAGACCACCGAGATGGTCGAGAAGCCGCGCTCCTGAAGCAACGCGGGAGCGAGGCGACCACCATCCGGTCGTCGAGCGAGCTCAGGTTCTGAGAAACTGGCCCTGTCGAACAGCTGCGTCTGTTCGGCAGGGCCGTTCGCCCCTCTGGGGCACAGCGAAGGAGGACTCCATGGCGGGTCAGGAACGACAGGCGAGGCTCTCGGATCGGATCCGGGTGATCCTGGCGGAGCGGCTGGAGAAGGGCCTGCGGGATCCGCGGCTCGGCTTCGTGACGATCACGGACGTGCGCGTCACGGGCGATCTGCAGCACGCATCGGTGTTCTACACGGTCTACGGATCGGATGAGGAGCGCGAGGCGAGCGGTGCGGCGCTGAAGGCCGCGACGGGCATGCTGCGCACCGAGGTGGGTCGCAAGCTCAACACGCGTCTCACCCCGTCGCTCGAGTTCATCGCGGACGCGCTGCCCGAGAACGCCAGCACCCTCGACGCCCTGCTGCGTGAGGCGCGCGAGCGGGATCAGGCCGTGGCCGGGATCGCCGTGGGCGCGCAGTACGCGGGCGACGCCGATCCCTACGTCAAGCCGCGCGAGTTCGACGAGGCCGACGAGGCCGACGACGAGGACGACGCCGGCGAGGTCGACGACGAGAAGTGACCGATGACGAGGGCCGCATCCGCGAGGGTGCGGCCCTCTTCGTTCACCGCGGCAGGTGCAGGATGCCGTCCTCGAGCTCGACGAGACCGTCGTCGAGCAGGCTGAGGATCGCACGGTCGCGCTGCAGGCGGTCGGGCCACTCGGCGAGCACCGCGTCCTGAGGCAGGGAGCCGTCGTGGCGGAGGGCGCGCATCACCGCCCCGCGGGCCTGGCGGTCGCTGCCCTCGTACTTCGCCTGCCGGCGACGCAGATCCGGGGTGTCGGGACGCCCCTCGCTCACCCAGGCGCAGATGTCGAGCAGCGGGCACACGTCGCATCGCGGTGAGCGCGCGGTGCAGACGACGGCTCCGAGCTCCATGGCGGCGGCGTTGACGATCGCGGCATCGGTCGCGTCGCGGGGCAGGAGCGCCGCCATGTCGTCCAGGTCGGTGCGATGGGGCGGGCCGGGCTGGGCGCGCCCGTGCACCGCCCGGGCGATGACACGACGGGTGTTCGTGTCCACCACGGGGTGGTGGTCGCCGTAGGCGAAGACCGCGACGGCACGGGCGGTGTAGTCGCCGATCCCGGTGAGGGCGAGCAGCGCGTCGACGTCGCGCGGCACAACGCCGTCGTGGCGGTCCCGGATCTCGACCGCGGCCCTGTGCAGCCACAGCGCCCGTCGCGGGTAGCCGAGGTTCGCCCACTGCTTCACGGCCTCGGCCGGGGCGTCAGCGGCCAGGGCGGCCGGTGTCGGCCAGCGTGCCAGCCAGGCCTCGAGCAGGGGGATCACGCGCGCGACGGGCGTCTGCTGCAGCATGAACTCGCTGACGAGCACGCCCCACGCGCCGAATCCCGGCGCCCGCCACGGCAGATCGCGCTGCGCACGCGCATACCAGGGGATGAGGCGCGCGGCGACGGGAGCGGGCATCCCTCCAGCCTAGGCGGCGCGATCGGCGACCCCACCGCGAGGCGCCCGGGGGCGGCGCCGGCTCAGGGGATCCGGATCATCGGGGTGTGGGGGATCCCGTCCTCGACGAACTCCTCGCCGTCGGGTGCGAAGCCGAACCTCGCGTACCAGTGCGCGAGGTGCGACTGGGCATCCAGCCGCACCGTCTGGCCCTCGCACGCCGCCAGGGCGCCGCGCATCAGGTCGGCAGCGATCCCTCGGCCCCGCGCGGCGACCGCGGTGGCGACCCGGCCGATCCGGCGATCCGGTCCGTCGGTCAGCAGGCGCAGCGTGGCGACCACCTCGCTGTCGTCGGTCGCCCAGTACTGGATGGCGGCCGGCTCGACGTCGCGGCCGTCCAGCTCCGGGTAGGCGCACTCCTGCTCGACGACGAACACGTCCACGCGCAATCGCAGGATCGCGTACAGCTCGAGCGGGGACAGTTCGGCGGTGGGGGCGGAGCGGTACTCGGTCACGTTCTCAGCGTATGTCGCGGGTGTTATGCGACCGTGACGGGAGTGGGTGAAGGGGGTGGGCCCGCCGGGGCAATAACGTAGGAGAGCCGGGGACGGAGAATCCGCCCGGCACACCGCACAGGGGGTCCTTCCGCCATGAACACCATCCGCCACATCGCCGCCGTCGGCGCCACGGCCGCCGTCGCGCTCCTGCTCGCGGGCTGCGCGACTCCCGCCGCGGGCCCGGGCGCCACCGCGCCCGCCGAGACGACCACCCCGACGACGAGCCCGGAGCCGACCCCGACCGAGGCCCCCACGACGGAGCCCACCGCCGAGCCGACGCCCACCGAGGCGCCCGCCGATCCGACCGATGTCGGATCGTGGCTCGTGACGGAGGACGGCATCGGCCCGTTCACAGCCGGCATGTCGTGGGACGACGCCGTGGCGAAGGCGACCGAGCTCGGCTGGGATCTGCAGTACGCCCAGCCCGACCCGGCCGGGGGCTGCATGCTCAACGTCACGAGCCTCCCGCCCCAGGACGGCGGACTGATCAGCGTGACGGTGTGGGGCGACGCGAACGTCGTGATGGACCTCACCATCAGCGACAACGGCTCGCCCGAGTCCGACAACCCGCGCCCGGCCACCGCCGAGGGCGTCACCGTGCACAGCGCGATCGACGAGGTGCGCGCGGCGTACCCCGGCGCGATGGAGGACACCGTCCCGATCGCCACCGATCGCTTCTTCCTCGGTGTCGACGCCGACCAGGACGGCCAGGGCATCTGGTTCGAGTGGCGCGAGGGCGAGACCCAGATCAACACGGTCAGCGTGAATGCTCTCGGCTCGCCGGCCTACGAGCACTGCTGAGCCCGCACGCTCGACGGATGCCGGAGGCGGGCCGACTACCCTGGAGGGTATGAGTCCCGCGTCCGGCATCCTGCTCGTCGACAAGCCGGGCGGGATCACCAGCCATGATGTGGTCGCCCGCACGCGCCGGGCGTTCGGCACCCGCAAGATCGGCCACGCGGGCACGCTCGACCCCATGGCCACGGGCCTGCTGGTGCTCGGCATCGAGGGCTCCACGCGCCTGCTGACCTACCTCGTCGGCCTCGACAAGACCTACGAGACCACCATCCGCCTGGGATCCGCGACGACCACCGACGACGCCGAGGGCGAGACGGTCTCGACGGCCGGATCCGACGAGCTCGCCGTCGTCACGGACGCGCGGATCGCGGAGGGCGTCGCGCGGCTCACCGGCCGCATCTCGCAGGTGCCGAGCACGTTCTCGGCCATCAAGGTCGACGGGAAGCGCGCCTACGACCTCGCCCGCGCCGGCCAGGACGTCGAGCTGAAGTCGCGCGAGGTCACGATCTCGCGCTTCGCCGTGGGGGCGATCCGCCGCTCCGGGGATGCGATCGAGCTCGACGCGACGATCGACTGCTCGTCCGGCACGTACATCCGCGCCCTGGCCCGCGACCTCGGAGCGGACCTCGGTGTCGGCGGCCACCTCACGATGCTGCGCCGCACGCGGATCGGGCCGTTCGACCTCGCCGACGCGCACGAGCTCGACTCGCTCGCCGACGGCGTCCCCGCCCCGCTCGACCCCGCCGAGGTCGCCGGCCGGGTGCTCGGACGCCTCGACGTCACCGCCGACGAGGCCCGCGACCTCCGCCACGGCAAGAAGCTCGCCGACCAGGCCGCCCGCCTCGGCGGCGACCTGGCGGCCGCGATCGACCCGGACGGCGTGCTCGTCGGCATCGTCGAGCGACGGGGCGACGCGCTCAAGAGCGCGATGAACATGCCGGAGGCGGCGGCATGATCCTGTGGTTCACGATCCTGCAGCTGGTGGTCGCGGTCGCGGCCGGCCTGCTGGCGGTGACGCTCGGCCTCGCGGGGCGTCGGCCGAGCGACCTCACGGTCGGCGCGCTCGCGCTGATCGAGGTGCTGCTCGTGATCCAGGTCGTGATCGCGATCGTCGCGCCGCTGGCGGGCAACCCGCCGTCGGGCAGCATCCTCGAGTTCTGGGTCTACCTCGTGTCGGCCGTGCTCCTCCCGGTCGCGGGCGTGGGCTGGGCGCTTGTCGAGCGCAGCCGCTGGAGCACGGTGATCATGGGGGTCGTCGCGCTGTCGGTCGCGGTGATGATCTGGCGCATGCAGGTGATCTGGACCGTTCAGGTCGCCTGAGCCGTGCGCGAGGGCCCGAGCGTCGACCGAGGCGCGCGTGCCTAGACTGGAGGGCGCTATGACTGTCCCCGTCGCCTCGCCCTCGAAGCCCGCTCCCGTCCGGCGTATGACTGGGATCGGTCGCGTCCTCGTCGTCGTCTACGCCGTCATGGCGCTCGGCGCGACCGGCCGCTCGTTCGTGCAGATCGTCGAGCGCTTCGACCACGCGCCTCTCGCGTTCACGCTCTCGGCCGCCTCGGCGGCGGTCTACATCCTCGCCACGCTCGCGCTGATCTTCTCGCGCCGCGAGGCCTGGTACCGCGTCGCGTGGGTGGCCATCGTGTTCGAGCTCGTGGGCGTGCTCGTCATCGGCACCGTCTCGCTCGCGGTGCCCGAGCTGTTCCCCGAGGCCACGGTCTGGTCGGGCTTCGGCGGCGGCTACGTCTTCATACCCCTGGTGCTTCCCTTCCTCGGCCTGTGGTGGCTGATCACGCACCGCACGCGCGCGGACGCGCCCGCCCGGGGCGCAGAGTGATCCTCTTCGAGGACGTCGCCGACATCCCCGGCGACTTCGGCCCGTCCGTCGTCGCGATCGGCAAGTTCGACGGCGTGCACGCCGGCCACCGCGCGATCATCGAGAAGATGCTCGTGGACGCCGCGTCCTCGGACGTGCGCACGGTCGCGGTCACCTTCGACCGCAACCCGCTCGCGATCATCGCGCCGGATCGCTGCCCGAGATCGCTTGTGGGCGTGAGTCAGAAGGCCGAGTTGCTCGGCCGCACCGGCATCGACGCCACGCTGCTGCTGCGCTTCGACGAGGCGCTCGCGTCCGAGGACGCCGAGAGCTTCGTGCGCCGCATCCTGGTCGACGGGCTGCACGCGCGCCGGGTGTTCGTGGGCGGAGACTTCCGGTTCGGTCGCGGGGGCGCGGGGGATGCGGCGCTGCTGCGCCGGATGGGCGACGAGCTCGGGTTCGAGGTCGAGGTGGTCGCCGATGTCGCGAGCTCGCTCGACGGACGCCGCGTGTCATCCACCTGGATCCGCGAGCTGCTCGAACAGGGCGACATCGAGCGCGCCGCCAAGCTGCTGGGGCGCAACCCGACGGTCATCGGCGAGGTCGTGCACGGCCTGAAGCGGGGGCGCGAACTCGGCTTCCCGACGGCCAACCTCTCGCCGGACGCCGAGGGGTACATCCCCGCCGACGGGGTCTACGCGGGCTGGCTCATCGACCGCACTCCGCGCGGGCTGCAGCGATCGAGCGTGCGCTACCCGGCGGCGATCTCGATCGGCACCAACCCCACGTTCGACGACGTCGCCCGCCGTCAGGTCGAGGCGTACGTGCTCGACGAGACGGATCTGGATCTGTATGGTCGCGAGGTCGAGGTGCAGTTCGTCACGCGGATCCGCGGCATGATCGCGTTCGAGGGCATCGACGCCCTCATCGCGCAGATGGCCGACGACGTGGTGCGCACGCGCCGGGCGCTCACGGCCGCGCCGCGCGCGCTGCGGGACGCCTCGGCTCTCTGACCGCGGCGCCCCGCGCCGGCGTCAGTACGAGGTCGTGTCCTGCGCGCCGGAGGCGTCGCGGCCCTCGGCCCGCGCACGCAGCTCGCCCAGGATCGTCGCGCTCGCGCTGGTTCCCAGGCGGGTCGCGCCGGCCTCGATCATCGCGAGCGCGGCCTCGAGGCCGCGCACGCCGCCGGACGCCTTGACCTGCACGGCGGGGGAGACCGTGCGGCGCATGAGGCTGACGTGCTCGACGGTGGCCCCGCCACCGGCGAAGCCCGTCGAGGTCTTCACGAAGGTGGCACCGCCCGCCTCGGTCAGGCGCGAGCCGCGCTCGATCTGCGCGAGGTCCAGCAGGCTGGTCTCGAGGATGACCTTGGTGACCGAGCCCTCGGCCGCCGCCACCACCGCGGCGATGTCGGCCGTGACCATGTCGTCCTCGCCCGAGCGCAGGCCGCCGATGTGCACCACCATGTCGAACTCGACGGCGCCGTCGTCCTTGGCGCGGCGCAGCTCGGCGACCTTCGCCGCGGTCGACGTGGTGCCGTGCGGGAAGCCGACCACCGTGCCGACGGCGACGCCGGTGCCGTCCAGGCGGCGGACGGCGTGGGGGATGTCCGAGGGGCGGACGCAGACGCTGAAGACGCCCCACTCGGCGGCGATGTCGAGCTCGCGGTCGACGTCGGCGCGGGTGAAGTCCGGCTTCAGGATCGCGTGGTCGATGGTCGCGGCGATTCCCCGCTCGGTGAGTTCGATGGTCATGGCTCCAGCGTACGTCGTGGGGGTGCGGGGAATACCCCAGGGGGGTATTCTTGTTCCTGTCGTGCGAGAGCCTACGGAAGGATCCACCCATGACCTCCACCACTCGAGATGTCGTCCTCGACATCCAGGGGATGACCTGCGCGAGCTGCGTCGCGCGTGTCGAGAAGCGCCTGCAGCTCGTGCCCGGCGCCGCCGCCTCCGTCAACCTCGCGACCGAGTCCGCGAAGGTGCAGGTGCCCGCGGGCACCCCGGACGGCGCGCTGGTCGACGCCGTGAAGGCCGCCGGCTACGACGCCTCGGTGCGCCGCGTGCCGGGTGCCCCCGCCGGGACCGACGCGCACACGGGGCACCACCCGCCCGAGCACAACGGTCCCGCGCACAACGGTCCTCAGCACGAGGGCGGCGCGCACGGCGGTGCCGACCACGACGCCCACGACGCGGGCGGCCACGTCCACGACGTCGAGGACGCCCCGGGGCAGACCCCGTTGCGCACCCGGCTGATCGCCGCGGCGATCCTGAGTGTTCCGATCCTCGCGATCTCGATGATCATGCCCCTGCAGTTCCCCGGCTGGCAGTGGGTGGTGCTCGCACTGAGCCTGCCGGTGGTGCTCTGGGCCGGATGGCCGTTCCACCGCGCGACGCTCCGCAACGCCCGTCACGGGGCCGCCACCATGGACACGCTGATCACGCTCGGCACGATGGCCGCACTGCTGTGGAGCACGTGGGTGACGATCACCGGCGGCATGCACGTCTACTTCGAGGTCGCCGCGGTGGTCACCACGTTCCTGCTGCTCGGCCGCTTCATCGAGCAGCGCTCGAAGCGCGCGGCGGGTGCGGCGCTGCGCTCGCTCATCGACCTCGGCGCGAAGGACGTCACGCTGGCCGACGCCGAGGGGCGCGACGCCGCCACGGTGCCCGTGGGGCGCCTGCACCCCGGCGACCGCTTCGTCGTGCGTCCGGGCGGCACCGTCGCCACGGACGGCGTGATCGAACAGGGCGAGGCCGCGATCGACGCGAGCATGCTCACCGGCGAGTCCGTGCCCGTCCCGGCGGGGCCCGGATCCGCCGTCACCGGCGGCACGATCGCCACCGACGGTCGCCTCGTCGTCCGTGCCACGGCGGTCGGCTCCGAGACGCGTCTGGCGCGCATCGCCGCCCTCGTCGAGGACGCGCAGGCCGGCAAGTCGCAGATCCAGCGGCTCGCGGACCGCATCTCGGGGGTGTTCGTGCCGGTGGTGATCGGCCTGTCCGTCCTGACCTTCGCCGGCTGGCTGATCGCCGGCGGCGGGCTCGACTCGGCGCTCATCGCCGCCGTCGCGGTGCTGATCATCGCCTGCCCCTGCGCCCTCGGCCTCGCCACCCCCGTGGCGATCCTGGTGGGCACCGGGCGCGGCGCGCAGCGCGGCATCCTCATCACCGGCCCCGAGGCGATCGAGACCGCGGGTCGGATCGACACGGTCGTCCTCGACAAGACCGGCACGGTCACCAGCGGACGCATGTCGGTGCACGAGGTCGTGGGCGCCGAGGGCGCCGACCCCGACGAGGTGCTGCGGATCGCCGCGGCGCTGGAATCCGGATCGGAGCACCCGATCGGCCGGGCCATCGTCGCGCACGCGGGGGAGGCTGAGGTGCCCGTCGTCACCGGCTTCCGCACGCACGCCGGTCACGGAGTGGTCGGCACGGTCGAGGGGCGCGAGGCGTTCGCCGGCAACCTGGCCTTCGCCGTCGAGCGCGGCGCACGGGTGCCCGATGACCTCGCCGCGGTCGCCCGCGATGCAGCATCGACCGTTGTCATCGTCGGCTGGGCATCGGCCGCCGGGATGAGCCCCACGGCTCGCGCGGCGATCCTCGTCGGCGACACCGTGCGCGACGACAGCCGCGAGGCGATCGCGCAGCTGCGCGAGCTCGGCCTCGAGGTCGTGCTGCTCACCGGAGACGGCGACGCCGTCGCCCGTGCCGTGGCCGCCGAGGTGGGGATCGGGACGGTGATCGCCGGCGTGACGCCCGAGGGCAAGCTCGCCGAGGTGCGCCGCCTGCAGGAGGCCGGCCGCCGTGTCGCCATGGTCGGCGACGGCGTCAACGACGCCGCCGCGCTCGCGACCGCCGACCTCGGCATCGCCATGGGCGGCGGCACCGAGGCGGCCATGCACGCGAGCGACATCACGCTCATGCGCGACTCGCTCCCGGCCGCGGCCGACGCCGTGCGGCTCTCCCGCCGGGTGCTCGGCGTGATCCGGGGCAACCTGTTCTGGGCGTTCGGGTACAACATCGCCGCGATCCCACTCGCGGCGCTGGGGCTGCTGACCCCGATGGTCGCGGGCGCCGCCATGGCGTTCTCGAGCGTGTTCGTTGTGCTCAACAGCCTGCGCCTGCGCTCGTTCGAGTGACCGCGCCGGCGGTGGGGGAGGATGGGGCCATGCGCCGCGTCCTCCCCGCCGTCGTCCTCGCTCTGGCCGCGCTCGCGCTCGCCGCGTGCACGCCCGAGGCCGCGCCGACCGAGCCTGCGCCGACCGAGAGCCCGGCGCCCGCCGCCCCGACGGAGACGCCCGGCGCCACGGGACCCACCGCGACGGCCGCGCCGAGCGGCCTGCCCGCCGACTGCGCGCAGGCGTACTCGCCCGCGATGCAGGATCGGCTCCTCGCCGCGTTCGCGCAGCTGAACCCGGCCGAGGCGGCGGCGGTCCCGAGCTCCAAGATCGTCGACCTGCTCGACGTGATCCAGGGATCCCCGAACCTCACCTGCTCGTGGACGCCGCCGGGCACGACCGCGCTCATCTCGACGGCCGCGCTCATCCCCGAGGAGCATCAGGAGTTCGTGCGCAGCGCCCTCACGCAGAACTTCCCGGCATGCGACGCGACGGGCGGTCCCGTCGACTGCGAGCGGCGGGGCGAGCAGCAGCAGGGCTCGGTCGAGATCGAGCGGGTGGTCCTGCGCGGCGATCTGATGCTCTCCACCTATGCGCTCAACGCCGATCCGTCGCTGGTGTCCGACGCGATCGCCGACATGATCGCATTCCTGCCGTAGTTCCGGCACCCCGTATGCCGTAGACTGACGCCACAGGTTTCCGCCGCCCGACGCGTCATCGACGTCCGAGAGATCCGGGTTTCGACTCGCCGCTCGCTCAACCTGGTTGCAGCGGGCAACTCCTCGCAGGCCGGTACGTGCCCCGGGATGGAAACCGCGTCCGCATCGCCTCGTCGTGCACACGCGTGACGATCGCGTCCCCGCGATGCCTCGGCATCCGCAAGTCCCGCGGACGCACGCACCACACCGGCCGAAGCCGCATACGTCGCCTCGGTCGCGACGGTCTCTACGCTCAGGAGGAGCATGCCGACCACGGCACCCGCGCGACAGCGCAGAAGGTCCTCGTCCGCGCGCCGCGACGACGAAGCCCCCCTCATCCCGATCCTCGCCCGCAAGGTGCGCGAGGTCGAGGCCAAGGCTCAGCGCGGCAAGCTCGGCCCCACGAACCGGACGAAGTTCCAGGTGATCGCCTTCCTCGTCCGCGAGGAGCGCGCCCGCGTGAAGGCCGACGGCGAGGTCACGGATTCCGCCCGCGCCGAGCTGCTCAAGCGGCTCGACGGCGTCGCGACGATCCTCGCCAAGACGGCCGCGCGCGACACCTCGCTCATCCAGCTGCTCGAGGTCGACCAGGCCACCTCGCCGGTCGCCCGTCGTATGCGCCGCGACTGGCTCATCGAGTCCGGCGCCGAGCTGCCGCCCGAGGAGCTGGTGATCGCCGACGTCAAGCCGGTGCTGCAGCAGACGCTTGTGCCGCCCGCGGCAGCCGACCGACAGGTCTCGCCGCCGCAGATCGAGGCGCGCATCGAGTCGAACCCCTTCCTCGCGCCCGACCTCGACCACCGCCGCGGCGGTCCGACCCCGCGTCGTCGCCTCGACGACTGGGAGCTGATGGGCCCGCTGTACAAGGCCTTCGAGCAGGGCGCCGGCGGCGGAGCGGCGACCATGCCGCTGCCCGAGGTCCCCGAGTTCGACCGGGTCTCGCCCAAGGGGCTCGAGGTCATGGTGCACCAGTCGCGCTTCCTCGAGGCCGTCCGGGCGGGGCACCGCACCTTCCTCCTGGCCGACGAGCCGGGTCTCGGCAAGACCGCCGAGTCGGTGCTCGCCGCCTCGGTGGCCGAGGCCTACCCGATGGTCGTCGTCGTCCCGAACGTCGTGAAGATGAACTGGGCCCGTGAGGTGGAGCGCTGGACGCCGCACCGTCGCGCCACGGTCATCAACGGCGACGGGGCCGACCTCGACGCCTTCGCCGACGTGTTCATCGTCAACTACGAGATCCTGGATCGCCACCTCGGATGGCTCGCCAAGATCGGCCTGCGCGGCATGGTGGTCGACGAGGCGCACTTCATCAAGAACCTCTCGTCGCAGCGCTCGCAGAACGTCCTGGCGCTGGCCTCGAGCATCCGCGAGCAGACGCCGGGCGGCAACCCGCTGCTGCTGGCCCTCACGGGCACGCCGCTGATCAACGACGTCGAGGACTTCGACGCGATCTGGCGCTTCCTCGGGTGGACGACCGGCGACAAGCCGGGCCCCGAGCTGATGGAGAAGCTCGACGCGACGGGGCTGACCCCGGCCGACAAGTCGTTCTACCCGGAGGCCCGCGACGCCGTCATCTCGATGGGCATCGTGCGCCGCCGCAAGAAGGACGTCGCCAAGGACCTCCCCGACAAGCTCGTGGCCGACCTGCCCGTGCAGCTGGACGACGAGTTCGGCCGCGGGATCCGCGAGGCCGAGCGCGAGCTGGCCGCGCGTCTGGTCGCGCGCTACCGCCGCATCATCGAGGCCCGCGGCGACCGCGGCCTGGCCCCGGGGGAGATCGACCACGACATCGTCCGCCTCGTCGCCAACGGTGAGCTCGAGGAGTCGAAGGCCGCCGGCACCGACGGCGACAACGTCTTCACGATGGTGCGCCGCATCGGCCAGGCCAAGGCCGGCCTCGCGGCCGACTACGCGGCCCAGCTGCAGCGCTCGGTCGGCAAGGTCGTCTTCTTCGCCAAGCACATCGACGTTATGGACCAGGCCGAGGCCCACTTCCGTGCGAACGGCATCAAGGCCGTCTCGATCCGGGGCGAGCAGAGCCAGGTCGCGCGCCAGGACGCCATCGACTCGTTCAACAACGACCCGTCGGTGGGCATCATCGTCTGCTCGCTCACCGCGGCGGGCGTCGGCGTGAACCTGCAGGTCGCCTCCAACGTTGTGCTCGCCGAGCTCAGCTGGACGGCCGCCGAGCAGACGCAGGCGATCGACCGCGTGCACCGCATCGGACAGGACGAGCCCGTCACCGCGTGGCGCATCATCGCCGCGCACACGATCGACACGAAGATCGCCGAGCTCATCGACCAGAAGCAGGGTCTCGCGGCCCGCGCCCTGGACGGCGAGGCCGTCGATCCCACCTCGAGCGACTCGGTTCAGCTCGCCGCGCTCATGCACATCCTGCGTGCCGCGCTGGGCGGAGACTGACCCGGATCCCGATCCGGCGACGATCCTCGTGCGCACAGCGGCAGACCACCACGGTGGTCTGCCGCTCCCGCTAGGGTCGAGAGCATGAAGATCGGAATCCTCACGTCCGGGGGTGACTGCCCCGGACTGAATGCGGTCATCCGCGGCGTCGTCCTCAAGGGCACCACCACGTACGACATCGAGTTCGTGGGCATTCGCGACGGCTGGCGCGGCGTCGTCGACGCGGACTTCTTCCCGCTCACCCGTCACGAGGTCAAGGGCCTCGCGAAGGTCGGCGGCACCATCCTCGGCACGAGCCGCACGAACCCCTACGAGGGTGAGCGCGGCGGCGCCGAGAACATCAAGGCGACGCTCGCCGAGCACGGCATCGACGGCATCATCGCGATCGGCGGCGAGGGCACCCTCGCGGCGGCCGAGCGCCTGTCGAACGACGGCGTCCCCGTCTTCGGCGTGCCGAAGACCATCGACAACGACCTCGGCGCCACCGACTACTCGTTCGGCTTCGACACCGCGGTCAACATCGCGACCGAGGCCATGGACCGCCTGCGCACCACCGGCGACTCGCACCAGCGCTGCATGGTGGCCGAGGTCATGGGTCGTCACGTCGGCTGGATCGCGCTGCACGCGGGCATGGCCGCGGGTGCGCACGTCATCTGCATCCCGGAGGTGCCGCTGTCGATCGAGGAGATCACGGCGCAGGTCACCTCCGCGTTCGAGCGCGGTCGTGCGCCGCTCGTGGTCGTGTCCGAGGGCTTCAAGCTCAAGGGCCAGGAGGAGGCGTACAGCGACAAGGGCCTCGACGCCTTCAACCGCCCCCGCCTGGGCGGCATCGGCGAGATCCTCGCACCCGAGATCGAGCGCATCACCGGCATCGAGACCCGGGCGACCGTCCTCGGTCACATCCAGCGCGGTGGTTCGCCGTCGGGCTTCGACCGCGTGCTCGCCACGCGCCTGGGCCTGCACACGGCCGACGCGCTGCAGGAGGGCGCGTGGGGCGAGATGGTCGCCATGCGCGGCACCGACATCGTCCGCGTGCCGTTCGCCGACGCGCTCGGCGAGCTGCACACCGTGCCGGTGTCCCGCTACGAGGAGGCCGCGGCCCTCTTCGGCTGATCGACCCCTGTGACGAGAAGGCTCCCCGGTGCGTGCGGCACCGGGGAGCCTCTCTCGTTTCCGGCCGCTTCCCGCCGTGCGGGGTTACGGCCACCGCCTCCGGCGGGCTACGCTCCCCGGCATGAGCGTGGACCTGCGGTTCCAGACGACGATCGGCGTCGAGGTGAAGGGCGAGACCTGGAGCTGCGTCGAGATCCCCGGGTCGGTCGAGTTCCTCGGCACGGGCAGGAGCGTCCGCGTGGACGCCCGGATCGACGACATCCTGCTCGAGGACGTCGGCGCGATGGTCACCGGGACGGGCGGTCACATGGTGTCGCTGAGCGCCAAGGTGCGAAAGACCCTCGGGAAGGACATCGGCGACGAGGTCGACGTGGTGATCGCCCGCCGCTGATCGGCACCGGTCAGGCGTCGGCGACCCCGAGCACGTCGAAGAGCCAGGCGAGCTGGAAGGCCCGCTCGCGCCACGCGTTGTAGCGGCCGCTGACGCCACCGTGCCCGGCGACCATCTCGCACTTGAAGAGCGCATCCGCGCCGACGTCGCGCAGGCGAGCGACCCACTTGGCCGGCTCGACGTAGATCACCCGGGTGTCGTTGAACGACGTCATCGCCAGGATCCGCGGGTACGTCACGCCCTCGCGGACGTTCTCGTAGGGCGTGTACGACTTCATGTACTCGTACACCGACGCCTCGTGCAGCGGGTCGCCCCACTCGTCCCACTCGATCACCGTGAGCGGCAGCGAGGGGTCGAGGATCGTTGTGAGCGCGTCCACGAACGGCACGTCGGCGAGGATGCCCGCGAACAGCTCGGGGGCGAGGTTCGCGATGGCGCCCATCAGCAGGCCGCCGGCCGATCCGCCCTCGGCGACCACGCGGTCCGGCGTTGTGTAGCCGCTCTCGACCAGGTGACGGGCCACGTCGACGAAGTCGGTGAAGGTGTTGCGCTTGCGCGCCAGCTTGCCGTCCTCGTACCACTGGCGCCCCATCTCGCCGCCGCCGCGCACGTGGGCGACAGCGAAGACGACGCCGCGGTCGAGCTCCGACAGTCGCGCGACCGAGAACGAGGGGTCGATCGAGTGCTCGTAGGAGCCGTAGCCGTAGAGGTGCACGGGGCGCGGCGCCTGGCCGGGCTCGCCGAAGGAGCGCTTCCACACCAGCGACACGGGGATCCGCGTTCCGTCCGCGGCGGGCACCCACAGGCGCGCCTGACCGTAGTCGGCCGCGTCGTAGCCGCCTTGCACCTCGACCTGACGGCGCAGGATCAGCTCGCCCGGCTCGCCGAGGCCGATCGCGGCGCCGGCGGGGAGGACGTACTCGAACACCGACCCGGGCGTGGTGAACGAGCCGTAGCCGAGGCGCAGCACCGGCGGCGCCCACTCGGGGTTCCCGCCGAGGCCCGCCGAGAACAGCGGCTCCTCGAACTCGATCTCCGTGACGGCGTGCGTGGCGTAGTCGAGCAGCGCGACGCGGGGGAGGCCCTCGCGCCGATACTCGACGACGGCGAAGTCGCGGAAGCAGTCGATGTCGATCAGCCGCCGACCCGGCTCGTGCGCGATCACGACCTCGGTCTGATCCGGCGTCTCGACGCGCGCGCGGACGAGCTCGAAATCGAGCGCGCCGTCGTTGTGCAGGATGTAGAGCCAGTCGTCCCCGTCGACGACCGCGTGCTCCACGCCGTACTCGACTCCCTCGCGACGCGGCCAGACGACGGTCGGCACGGCCGACGGGTCCGTCGCCACGGTCCGGGCGTCCAGGAGGGCGACCTCGCTGGTGATGCTCGATCCGGATTCGACGATCAGGTACCGGTCGCTGCGGGTGACGCCGGCGCCGACCCAGAAGTGCTCGTCGTCGTCGCGGTAGATCTCGCGGTCGTCGTCGCGGGTGGCCGCGCCGACGGCATGCAGCCAGGCGCGGTCGGGGCGCCAGGCGTCGTCGACCGTGGTGTAGACGATGTGCGTGCCGGTCGGCAGGAAGTGCGCGCCCGAGGACGTGTCCTCGAGCACATCGGGCAGGACCTCGCCCGAGACGAGGTCCTTGATCCGGATCGTGTAGCGCTCGTCGCCGGCGACGTCGACGGCCCAGAGCATCCGGGTGCCGTCGTGGGACACGTCGAACGATCCCAGCGAGAAGAACTCCTGGCCCTCGGCCTCGACGTTGGCATCCAGCAGGATCTGCTCTCCGGGCACCTCGGTGTCCGGGGTCAGGATCGGGGGCGTCCAGTCGTCGGGCCCGGTGATCGGCGCGCGGCACTGGATGCCGTACTGCCTGCCCGCGACGGTGCGCC
This sequence comes from Microbacterium phosphatis, assembly GCF_049177115.1. Taxonomy (GTDB): domain Bacteria; phylum Actinomycetota; class Actinomycetes; order Actinomycetales; family Microbacteriaceae; genus Microbacterium; species Microbacterium phosphatis. The sequence goes on from NZ_CP185370.1 coordinate 910,570, forward strand.
CGTAGTACCACCAGTCGCCGCGGCGGCTGGGGAGGCTGAGGTCGGTCTCCTTGACGCGGCTCTTGATCTCCTGGAAGACCTTCTCGCGCAGCGGCTCGAGGTGCGCGAGCGCCGCGTCGGTGTGCGCGTTCTCGGCCTCGAGGTGGGCGACGACCTCCGGCGACTCCTTCTCGCGCAGCCACTCGTAGGGGTCGTCGAAGGTGTCGCCGTGATGCGTGCGGGTCTGGGGTCGCCGGTCGGGGCGAGGAGCGGTCATCCGTCCACGCTATCCGCCGGCTCGGGGGGCGAGGGCGCACGGCGGCGCGAAACGCCCGGGTCCCGGTTTGACCGCTTCCCCACGCGGTGCGAGGATTTATCACTGTCTGGTTGCCAGACCCCGAACACATCGCGAACTCTTCGTTCGCAGGATCGGATCCGATACCCGGATCCTCGATCACGGAAGGCGGACGGTGGAAACCGCAGCCCTCGTCGTCGCGCTGGTCATCGCCCTGGCGCTCTTCTTCGACTTCACCAACGGCTTCCACGACACCGCGAACGCGATGGCCACGCCCATCGCGACGGGTGCACTGAAGCCGAAGACCGCCGTCGCGCTGGCCGCGATCCTGAACCTGGTCGGCGCGTTCCTGTCGACGGAGGTCGCCAAGACGATCTCGGGCGGCATCATCCGCGAGGATCAGATCTCCGGTGCCATCTTCCCGTCGCTGATCTTCGCCGGCCTCATCGGCGCGATCACCTGGAACATGCTCACGTGGCTGCTGGGGCTTCCCTCCAGCTCGTCGCACGCGCTGTTCGGCGGCCTGATCGGCGCCACGATCGTGGGCCTCGGCGTCCACGGCATCGACTTCGGCGTCGTGATGTCCAAGGTCGTGCTGCCCGCGCTGCTGGCGCCGCTGACCGCCGGGCTCATCGCCTTCGCCGCCACCAAGCTCGCCTACGCGGTCACCCGCCGGTACGACGGCAAGCCCGACGGCCGCGACGGCTTCCGCTGGGGCCAGATCTTCACGTCCTCGCTCGTCGCGCTCGCGCACGGCACGAACGACGCGCAGAAGACCATGGGCATCATCACGCTCGCGCTCATCGCGGTCGGCTGGCAGAACCACCCCGAGCCCGAGCTGTGGGTCATCCTGTCCGCCGCGGCGGCCATCGCCCTCGGCACCTACGTCGGCGGCTGGCGCATCATCCGCACCCTCGGCAAGGGCCTCACCGACGTCAAGCCGACGCAGGGCTTCGCGGCCGAGTCGTCCACCGCCGCGACGATCCTCGCCTCGAGCCACCTCGGCTTCGCCCTCTCGACCACGCAGGTCGCCTCCGGATCGGTCATCGGATCGGGGCTCGGCCGCCGCGGCTCCGAGGTGCGCTGGGGCACGGTCGGCCGCATCTTCGTGGGCTGGCTGCTGACGCTCCCCGCCGCGGGGCTCGTCGGCGCCCTTGCCGCCCTGCTCGTGGTCTGGTCGCGCAACGCCGGCCTGGGCGTCACGGGCGTCATCATCGACGCGGTCGTTGCCGTCTTCGCCATCGTGTTCATGTTCCTCCGCTCGGCCCGCAACCAGGTCCACGCGGGCAACGCCATGAGCGAGGTCGCCGCGTCGGGTCACGCCGTCAACATCGACGACAACCCGCCGCCCACACCGCGCCAGCAGCGCAAGCTCGAAGAGCAGGAGCGTCGCAAGGCCGCCGCCAAGGCCGCCGCCGCCAAGAAGGCGGACGCCAAGAAGGCCGCGAAGAAGGGGAACGTCAAGTGACCATCGACTGGCTCGCCTTCCTGCAGGTCTTCCTCGCGGCGCTCGTCGGCGCCGTCGTGGTTGTCGGCTTCTACGCGCTCGGCCTGCGCCTGCTCGCCACAAGCGGGAACATCCCGGTCGTCGCCCCCGCGCAGTTCACCGACGCGATCACCGTCGTCTCGCCCAAGCGCATCGCGAAGGCCGAGAAGGCCGCGGCCAAGGCGGCCGCGAAGAACCCGCTGAGCGAGGGCCAGAAGCGCCTCGCGCTGATCGCCGCCTATGCCTGCTTCGTGATCTGCGCCCTCGCCGTCGTGGCGGGCATCCTGCTCATCGTCCTGGGCTGACGCCGCCCGGCGTCAGCGCCCCACCAGCTCGTCCCGGGTGGGCGGGTTTGCCCCGCGGCGCGAGACGGTGATCGCGGCGGCGCGGGCCGCCTGATCCAGGTGAGGCCGCAGCTCGGGCGGCGTCTGCGCCAGCGCGTCGCGCAGGCCCGGCCCGAGCAGGCCGGATCGCCGCAGGCTCGCCAGCAGGGCGGCCATAAACGAGTCCCCGGCCCCGACCGTGTCGGCGACGTGCGTGCGGGGGGCTGCGACCTCCGTCATGCCCGCACGGGTCATCGCGGTCGCCCCGTCGGCGCCGCGGGTGACGATCACGAGGCCCGTGCCGGTCTCGACGAGGCCGCGCGCGATCCCGGCCGGATCCTCGCCCGGGTAGAGCCAGTCGAGGTCCTCGTCGCTGGCCTTCACGACGTCGGCGAGCGACGCGAGCCGCTCGAACCGGGCGAGGGCGGCCTCGTGGTCGCCCAGCAGCGCGGCGCGGATGTTCGGGTCGACGCTGATGCTGGCGTCGCCGCGCGCGGCCTCGAGCAGGTCCAGCACGGTGTCGGCGCCGGGGGAGAGGAACGCCGCGATGGACCCCGTGTGCACGTGAGGGGCGCGGCACGGCGGCGGGTCCGCGAGCGTCCAGCCGATCTCGAAGTCGTACTCGGCGGATCCGTCGGCCTGGATGCGCGCGGTGGCGCGCGGGGTCGGCAGCTCCGGATCCGCGGGGGCGACGAGCCGGACGCCCGCCCCCACCAGGTGGGCCCGGATCAGGGCGCCGTCCTCGTCGTCACCCAGCTGCGTCAGCAGGGCCACGTCCTCGTCCAGCCGCGCGAGCCCGTACGCGACGTTGGCCGGGCTGCCGCCGGGGTGGGTGACGGAACCGCCGCCGGGCCGGTGGATGACGTCGGCGACGCTCTCGCCGACGACCAGGATGTCCGCCCTCGATACGTTCATGGCCCGATCCTGCCGCACGGCGGGGCCCGGCGATGTCACCGGCACGGCCTAGTCTGACGGCATGCAGTTCGGCCAGCACGCCCCCGCGCAGCGCACCATCGTCCATCTGAGCGACACGCACCTGCTCGCCGCGGGCGCCCCGCTCGGCGGGCGCTACGACACCGAGGCGAACCTGCACCGCACCCTCGCGCGCCTCGAGCAGCTCTCCGGCGACGGCACGGTGCGCATCGACGCCCTGGTGTTCACCGGCGATCTGACCGACCTCGGCGAGCCCGAGGCGTACCTCCGCCTGCGCGAGCTGGTCGAGCCCGCCGCCGCGCGGATGGGCGCGCCGGTGGTCTGGGTCGCCGGCAACCACGACGAGCGGCCCGAGATGCGCCGCGATCTGCTCGGGCTCTCGGCCGACCAGACGCCCGTGACCGGCGTCTGGGATCTCGCGGGCCTGCGCCTGGTCGCCCTCGACAGCTCGGTGCCCGGCTGGCATCACGGCGAGATCGACGCGGCCCAGCGCGAGTGGCTCCGCGAGGTGCTCGCCACGCCCGCACCGCTCGGCACGATCCTGGCGCTGCACCACCCGCCGCTGCCGAGCCATGTCCCGCTGTTCGACATCCTCGAGCTGCGCGACCAGGCGGCTCTCGCGGACGTCCTCTCGGGTTCGGACGTGCGCGCGATCCTCGGGGGGCACCTGCACTACTCGATGAGCGGCACTTTCGCGGGCATCCCCGTGAGCGTCGCATCGGCGTCCTGCTACACGATGGACGTCGCCCGCCCGCCCCAGCGGGTGAACGGCATGGACGCCGGGCAGGACTTCCACCTCGTGCACGTCTACGACGACACGATCACTCACACGGTCGTCCCGGTGGACGCCGAGGACGTCGCCGGATACTTCACTCCTGACTGGTACGAAAAGATGGCGGAACTTTCACCTGAGCAGCGCCTGGAGGCGTTCTCCCGCAAGCCCCCTCGCGCCTAGGCTCGTCTGGTGGCCCGCTCGATGCGGAGCGGGCCGAAAGCGACAGGACCCACGAGGTCCGCTGGAGGCAAGAATGATGGCTGAGGCCACCGGTCCCGACACCCGTACCGAGACGGATTCGCTGGGAACTCTGCAGATCCCGTCCGATGTCTACTGGGGCATCCACACCGCGCGTGCGCTCGAGAACTTCGACATCTCGAAGCGTCCCATCTCGGTGTACCCCGAGCTCGTCGTCGCGCTCGCGATGGTGAAGCAGGCCGCCGCGCGGGCGAACCGCGAGATCGGCGTGCTCGACGAGACGCGCGCCGACCTCATCGACCGCGCCGCCCAGCGGGTGATCGACGGCGAGCACCACGATCAGTTCGTGGTCGGCGTGATCCAGGGCGGCGCCGGCACGTCCACCAACATGAACGCGAACGAGGTCATCACCAACATCGCGCTCGAGCTCGCCGGCCGCGAGAAGGGCGACTACGCCTACCTCTCGCCGATCGACCACACCAACCGCAGCCAGTCGACGAACGACGTCTACCCGACGGCGATCAAGGTGGGCATCTCGCTGATCCACGTGTCGCTGCTGCACGAACTCGACATGCTGCGCCGGGCGTTCCTGGCGAAGTCGCGCGAGTTCCACGACGTGCTCAAGGTGGGCCGCACGCAGCTGCAGGACGCCGTCCCGATGACGCTCGGGCAGGAGTTCCACGGATTCGCGACGACCCTGGGCGAGGACTACGCGCGCCTCGGCGAGAACTCGTCGCTGCTGTACGAGATCAACCTGGGCGCCACGGCGATCGGCACGGGTGTGACCGCCTCGTACGGCTACGCGCAGGCGGTGCGCGAGCACCTCGCCGAGATCTCCGGCCTGCCGCTGAGCACCGCCACCGACCTCGTCGAGGCCACCAGCGATACGGGCGCCTTCATGTCGTTCTCGTCGTCGCTCAAGCGCAACGCCATGAAGCTGTCGAAGATCTGCAACGACCTCCGGCTGCTCTCCTCGGGCCCGCAGGCCGGGTTCGGCGAGATTAACCTGCCGCCCCGCCAGGCCGGGTCCAGCATCATGCCCGGCAAGGTGAACCCGGTGATCCCCGAGGTCGTCAACCAGGTGGCCTTCGCCGTCGCCGGTGCCGACATGACGGTGACGATGGCGGCCGAGGCCGGTCAGCTCCAGCTGAACGCGTTCGAGCCGGTGATCGCGCACTCGATCCTGCAGTCGATCACCTGGATGCGTCAGGCCATGCACACCCTGCGCGTGAACTGCATCGACGGCATCACCGCGAACCGTGACCGCCTCGGGACGATGGTCGGATCGTCGGTCGGCGTGGTCACGGCGCTCACGCCGTTCATCGGCTACGCGGCCGCCGCCGCGCTCGCGAAGACCGCGCTGCTGACCAACCGCAACGTCGCCGATCTTGTGGTCGAGGCGGGGCTGATGGATCGGGCCGAGGTCGACAAGCAGCTCTCGCCGGCGCGGCTGTCCGGCATCGAGGCGATCACCGCCGCGATCCCGACCATCCCGGCCGAGGACCTCCCGGCGGGGCCCTAGTCGGTGACGCGGCAGTGGGTCGTCAGCTCGCCCACGCCGTCGATGCCGACCGTGACCGTCGAGCGGTCGCGCATCAGCACCTGCGGCGTGCGCGAGTAGCCGGACCCACCGGGGCTGCCCGTGGAGATGAGGGTGCCCGGAAGCAGCGTGATGCCCTTCGAGAGATGGGCGATGAGCTTCGCCACCGATCGCACCATCGCCCCCGTCGTGGAGTCCTGCATCGTCTGGCCGTCGAGCACGGTCCAGATGTGCAGGCTCTGCGGGTCGGGGATCTCATCGGCCGTGACGACGTAGGGGCCGACGGGGGTGAAGCCGTCCAGCGACTTCGCCCGGCTCCACTGCGCCTCGGAGTACTGGATGTTGCGGGCCGTGATGTCGTTGACCACGGTGTAGCCGAAGACGTGCGAGAGCGCGTCCTCCTCGCTGACGTCGCGCGCGGCGGTGCCGATGATGACGCCCAGCTCGGCCTCGTAGTCGACGGCCTCGGTCATGGCGCGCGACCACGTCGTCGTGCCGCCGTGGGCGGCGATCGAGTTCGGCCACAGCGTGAAGACGGTGGGCGTGTCGTCGGTCTTCAGGTTGAGCTCGCCCGAGTGCGCGGCGTAGTTCAGGCCGATCGCCATGATCGTGGGCGGGGTGAGGACGGCGGGGCCGAAGGCCGCCTCGGCGATCTGCACGCGCTCGCCGTCGTAGGTCGCCGCCGCCTCGCTGACGGCCGCGCGCAGGGCGTCGCCGCCGGCGATCAGCTGCTCGAGCGTGCGCGGACCGTCGGGAAGGAGCGCGGGGACCGGGATCGCGCCCTCGCCGTCGACGATGACCAGCGTGGGGGAGCCGCCCCCGGGAAGAACGACGTGGGCGAATCGCATGACCCCAGGTTAGCCGCACGCCCCGCCTCTTCCCGAGGCGGACGTGCATCCGGGGCGCGTCACGGGCGGCAATAGGATGACGCTCGTAAGCGGGGGATCACCCGCGACACCAGGGGAGAGACCATGACCTACGGTGCCGGCCTGACGCCGCCGAACCAGCAGACGTTCCCGACCGCGCTCGCGCAGCCGACCTACGGAGTGGGCGCGGCGATCGCGCCGGCCCCCGTCGTCGCGCCGCTGCCGGTGCCCGACAAGCGGGGGCGCAGCATCCCGGTCTGGATCTGGCCGGTCCTCGGTCTCCTGCTGCTGGGCGTGCTCGCCTATCTCGTCACGTTCTTCGGCCCCGTCGCCACCGCGGTCGGCCTCATCCTGGCGCTCATCCCGTTCGCCGTCGTGATCTGGGTCGTGGTGCTGATCGACCGGTGGGAGCCCGAGCCCAAGGGCCTGGTCTTCTTCGCGCTCGCCTGGGGCGGGATCGCCTCGATCGCGTTCACCCTGCTGCTGGGCACGGCGTTCCAGCTCCTCGACTACCACCTCGGCATCCAGCGCACCGAGTTCTTCGGCGCCGTGATCCAGGCGCCCCTGATGGAGGAGGGCTTCAAGGGCCTGGGCCTGCTGCTGCTGTTCTGGTTCGGCCGCCGCGCGTTCGACGGCCCCGTCGACGGCGTCGTCTACGGCGCCCTCGTGGGCGCGGGCTTCGCCTTCACCGAGAACATCCAGTACTTCGCGATCTCGCTGCTCGAGGGTGGCGAGCTCCAGCTCGGCGTGACGTTCTTCCTCCGCGCGATCCTGTCGCCGTTCGCCCACGCGATGTTTACGGCCTGCACGGGCTTCGCGCTCGGCCTGGCAGCCCGTCGAGGCAAGCACCTGCTGCCGACGCTCGGCCTGGCGGTGGTCGGCTACGCCGGCGCGGTGGCCCTGCACGCGCTGTGGAACGGCGCGACGTTCATCGTCGGCGGGGGTCTCGGAGGCTTCCTCGGCTACTACTTCGTGCTGCAGGTGCCGATCTTCGCGGTGTTCGTCGGGGGGATCATCTACCTGCGCCGCGAGGAGGCGCGCCTGACGCGCGAGCGCCTCGGCGACTACGCCGCGGCGGGATGGTTCAGCCCGCAGGAGGTCGACATGCTCGCCACTCCGCGCGGCCGCAAGGCGGGCAGGGCATGGGCGAGGTCGCTGCCCGGCGACCGGCGCGGGCTGATGAAGTCCTTCACCCGCGACGCCGCCGCGCTCGCCGCGGCCCGTCACCGCGCGATCTCTGGGCGGGATCCGCGGGCCGCCCACGACGAGCACGTCCTGCTCGCCCGCCTCACCGCGACACGTCAGGCGATGCTCGCCCGCTGATCCGGCGGTGGCGTCGGGTATTGACACCCTCGCGGGGCGGGGGGATCCTGGATGCAGATCAACTCAGCGCCCGGATGATTCGCAGGCCTCGCCGCGACCCGGGCGCTGAGTGCTGTCCGGGGCGTCTCGGAGCCGCGTCCGCCGGGGCGCGGCGGATTTCTCGCTCCGCGAAATGATGCCCACGCCGTCGGGGGATCGTGGTTCGATGGTTCGTATGAGCGCAGACCGCACAAAGCCCGAGTTCGACGCCCCCCAGGGCCCGGCGCCCGAGGAGCTCGTCATCCGCGACCTCATCGAGGGCGACGGCGCCGAGGCGAAGCCCGGCGACACCGTCACCGTCCACTACGCGGGTGTCGAGTACGACTCCGGCGAGGAGTTCGACTCGTCGTGGAAGCGCGGCGAGAGCATCCAGTTCCCGCTGCGCGGCCTGATCCAGGGCTGGCAGGACGGCATCCCCGGCATGAAGGAGGGCGGCCGTCGCGAGCTCGTCATCCCGCCGCACCTGGCCTACGGCCCCGCGGGCGCCGGCCACTTCCTGAGCGGCAAGACCCTGATCTTCATCATCGACCTCATCAAGGTCGGCTGACTCTTCGAGTCCCCGCGAAGCGCCCTCCCCGCGGAGGGCGCTTCGTTATATGCGGAAGAAGTTCCCGCTTTCGGGAATATATGCACGTGAATGGGTATTGTCTTCCGTGAAGCCGCTCGCGGCCCCCGCTTCCCACACATCTTCGAGGAGAGACATGACCATCGAGATCCCCGGCTACCGTCCCGGCACCTACACGATCGACCCTTCGCACAGCGAGGTCGCCTTCAGCGTCCGTCACATGATGATCTCGAAGGTGAAGGGCGCCTTCCACGTCATCGAGGGCACGATCGTCGCTCCCGAGAACCCGCTCGAGGCGTCGGTGTCGGCGAAGGCCGACGTGGCCTCGGTCAACACCAAGGACGAGGGGCGCGACCAGCACCTGCGTTCGGCCGACTTCTTCGACGCCGAGCAGTTCCCGACCATCGAGTTCGTCTCGACCGGCGTGCGCGAGGAGGACGGCGAGTTCCTGGTCGACGGCGACCTCACCATCCACGGCGTGACGCAGCCCGTCACCTTCACCCTCGAGCTCGGCGGCTTCGGCGTCGACCCGTGGGGCAACTACAAGGCCGGCGCCACGGGCTCGGCCAAGATCGACCGCGAGTCGTTCGGCCTCACCTGGAATGCGGCGCTCGAGACCGGCGGCGTGCTCGTGGGCAAGGACGTCACCATCACGCTCGACCTGCAGGCCGTCCTCCAGGCCTGATCGGTCGCAGACGACGAAGGGCGGGTGCCGGATGGCACCCGCCCTTCGTCGCGTCCGGGGTCAGGGGGTCGGATCCAGGGCGTCGTACGCCCGGAATCGATGAGCCGCCCGCAGGATCACCGCGACGATCACGATGATCGCGATGCCACCGGCCAGCGGCGGCAGCCACAGCGCGACGGCCGAGAGCGCGCCGGTGAAGAGGGCTCCGATGCGGGGCCCCCCGGCGACCACCACCATAAAGATGCCCTGCAGGCGCCCGCGGACCGCGTCCGGGACGGCCGCCTGCAGCATCGTCTGCCGGAAGATCGAGCTGACGTTGTCCGTCGCGCCGGTGAGGGCGAGGCAGATGCAGGCCAGCACGATCATCGGGATGTCCGGGTGGGCCTGCGTGGCGTGGCCGCCCGACCAGCCGAGGGCGGCGCCCAGCAGCACAAGACCGAACAGGCCGGTGGCGAGACCGAAGGCCTGGATCGCCCTGGCGATGCCGACGCCCTGCCGGCGCACGGTCACGACCCGGCCCGAGAACAGGCTCGAGACGAAGACGCCGACCGCGATCGAGGCCATGAGCACGCCGGTGGTGACCTCGCCGCCGCCCAGCAGCATCACCCCCAGTGCGGGAAAGAGCGCGATCGGCTGACCGAAGGTCATCGCGATGATGTCGAGGATGAACTGCATGCGGATGTTCGGGGCCGTGCGCAGGAACCCGAAGCCGTCGAGGATCGAGCGCAGTCCGGGCTGCTCGGTCTGGCCCTCCGGTGGGAGGCTCGGCAGGGTGGCCAGACCGAGGAACAGCGACAGCGTCAGGATCACGTCGATCGTGTACGTCAGGGGATAGTCGAAGGCGGCGACGAGGATGCCGCCCAGCGCCGGCCCGGCCATCACCATGATCCCACCCGTGATCCCCTGGAGGGCGGCGGCCGCGGCGATCAGATCCTTGCCGACCAGGGTCGGCGTCATCGCCATCTTCGTCGCCGAGGCGACGGTGGTCGCCGCGGAGCTCAGGATCGACAGTGCGTAGAGCCACCACTCGGTGACCAGGCCCGTCCACGCGAGCGTCGCGAGGGCGACGGTGGCGCTCCAGCCGATCACCGCGGCGATCAGCGCGACCTTGCGGCGGTCGAAGTGATCCGCCAGCATCCCGCCGTACAGGCCCGCGACGATCATCGGCACCAGACCGGCGACGGCGATCATCGCGACGGCGAAGGTCGATCCTGTCAGCGCGTACATGTGCAGCATCACGGCCGTGATGGTCAGCTGTCCGCCGAGCCCCCCGAGCATCGTCCCGAGCCAGAGGCGGGCGAACGCGGGGCTCTGGGTGAGCGGGCGGACGTCGATGAGATGCCCACGGGGCGCGCTCTTGGTCTCCTGCACCTGTCGACCCTATGCGGTGCACGCCGCACCGGGTCTTCTGCGCCGCCGATCGCTGGTAGACTCGTGGGGTTGCCGTTCGATCGGCCGCGGATAAAGAGAGCTCGCACATCAGGTGTCGAGCGCCGCGCAATGAGGAGAAAGGGGATCGATTCTATGGCTCTCGAAGCAGACGTCAAGAAGGCGATCATCGAAGAGTACGCGACGCACCCCGGTGACACCGGATCCCCCGAGGTGCAGGTCGCGATGCTGACGCGTCGCATCAAGGACCTCACCGAGCACCTCAAGGAGCACAAGCACGACCACCACTCGCGTCGTGGTCTGTTCCTCCTGGTCGGCCAGCGCCGTCGCCTCCTGGGTTACCTCCAGGACGTCGACATCAACCGCTACCGTTCGCTCATCGAGCGTCTCGGCCTGCGTCGCTGAGCAGCAGCGCCCAGCGTTCAATCGCCTTCTCGAGAACCCGTCCCACGGTGTGGGGCGGGTTCTCCTGCGTCTGGGGCCGCACGGCGGCCGACGTCTCCCGGGGTTCTCACGGGGGAGCGGATTCGTCCCGGTGAGCGGGGAAGGGTAACCTTCCTGAGGCGAGCCTTAGTTGGCTCCCTCCCCAGAACCCCCTCCCGATTGCGAGTCGTCCCGCGTGTTCGCGACGTTCCTCATCGGCCTGCGTGAAGGCCTCGAAGCGGCGCTCGTCGTCGGCATCCTCGTCGCGTATCTCGTGCGATCCGGTCGCCGCGATGCCCTGCCGCGCCTCATCTCCGGCGTCCTGCTCGCGGTGGTGCTCGCGCTCGGCATCGGCGCGATCCTCACCTTCGGCGCGTACACGCTGAGCTTCGCGGCGCAGGAGATCATCGGCGGCGGGCTGTCCCTCCTGACCGTGGCCATGGTCACCTGGATGATCTTCTGGATGCAGAAGATGGCGCGCTCCATGAAGCGCGACCTCGAGCACCACGCCGAGCGGGCGCTCACCGAGGGCTCGGTGTGGGCGCTGGTCGCGATCGGCTTCGTCTCGGTCGCCCGCGAGGGCATCGAGACCACGCTGCTGCTGTGGTCGATGGTGCGCTCGTTCGGCAACGCCCCCGAGGCGCTCCTCGGCGCGGTGCTGGGTCTCGTCGCGGCCGTGATCCTGGGTTGGCTGCTGCAGCGCGGCATCGTGCGCCTGGATCTCCGCCGCTTCTTCACCTGGACGAGCGGGCTGCTTGTGATCGTCGCCGCGGGTGTCCTCGCCTACGGCGTGCACGACCTGCAGGAGGCCGGCGTCCTCCCCGGCCCGTTCGGGGCCTTCGCCCCGCTCGACCCCCAGACCGGGTCGGTGCTGATCGGTCTCGCGGGCCTGCCGTTCGGCTATGCCTTCGATCTCAGCGGCGTGATCGCCCCCGGCAGCACGCTCGCCGCGATCCTGCAGGCCACGTTCGGCTTCACCCCCGCGATGACGTGGCTGCAGGTGATCGCCTGGGCCCTCTACCTCCTCATCGTCGGCGGGATCTTCCTGCGCCGCGCACGCCGGTCCGCCCCGCGCGGCACCGGTCGCGATGCCGCTCCCGCACGCACCGCTGTCCCCGCCCGATCCGAGCGCGCCCTCGCACGCGGCTGATCCTCCGAGAAGAGACCCGATGACCACGTCCCCGTATCGCGCCCTCGTCGCCGTCGCCGGCGCCGCCCTTGCCGCGCTGGCCCTCAGCGGCTGCGTGCCGAACGCCGCCGCCGGCGCCGGCGGCCCCGAGACCGACGGCGCGCTCGCCGTCTCGTCCGACGCGCAGGCCTGCACCGTGTCGGCCGCCACGGCCACCAGCGGCACGGTCGTCTTCGACGTCGCCAACACGGGCGCCGAGGTGACCGAGTTCTACCTGCTCGCCGAGGACGGCCTGCGCATCGTCGGCGAGGTCGAGAACATCGCCCCCGGCGCCTCCCGCACCCTGACCGTCGTCGCGCAGCCGGGTGACTACTTCACGCTCTGCAAGCCGGGCATGGTCGGCGAGGGCGTGGGGAAGACCGCCTTCACCGTCACGGGCGAGGCCGTCGAGGCCACCGGCGAGGATGCCGAGCAGAAGCAGCAGGCGGTCGATCTGTACGCCGCGTTCGTGAAGGATCAGGTCGAGCAGCTGGTGCCCGCGATCGACGAGTTCACCGCCGCGTACGCCGCGAACGACGACGACACGGCGCGAGCGCTGTTCCCGCAGGTCCGCACCCACTACGAGCGCATCGAGCCCGTGGCCGAGTCGCTCGGCGACCTCGACCCGCGCATCGACTACCGCGAGGTCGACGCGGTCGCCGAGGGCCTCGACTGGACCGGCTTCCACCGCATCGAGAAGGACCTCTGGGTCCCTGCCGAGGACGCGCTCAACGCCGACGGCGAGACCCCCGCGTGGCAGGGCTGGACCCCGTCCACCGACGACCAGCGCGCCGACTTCGCGGCCCAGCTCGTGGCCGACACCGCGGAGCTGTCGGACTACGTCCATTCCGACGCGTTCCTCACCGCGCTCGACGACCAGGGCGTCGCCGGGCTGAGCAACGGCGCGATCGCGCTGCTCGACGAGGTCGCCACCGGCAAGATCACCGGTGAGGAGGACTGGTGGTCGGGCACCGACCTGTGGGACTTCGCCGCCAACGTCGAGGGATCCAAGATGGCCTTCGATCTGGTGCGCGAGTTCGCATCGGCGCAGGGCGAGGACGGCGCCGGGCTCGTCGAGGACATCGACGCCGGCTACACGCGCCTGACCAACGCGCTCGGCGCGCACGGATCGCTCGAGGAGGGCTTCGTCGGCTTCACCGAGCTGACCGACGAGGACCGCCGCGAGCTCAGCGACCAGCTGAACGCCCTCGCCGAGCCGCTCGCGCAGCTGACGAGCACCATCCTGGAGTGACATGACGCAGGATCCCTCGGAGGCGCTTTCGGAGGCACTCCCGGCCGGCTCGCGGGCCGCGGACGCCGCCGGTGCGCGCGGCCTCAGCCGTCGTTCGCTGTTCGGCTGGGCCGCCGGCGCGGGCGCCGCGGGCCTGGCTCTCGGCGGCGGTGGCGGGTTCGGCCTCGCCACGGCGACCGCCGCCGCGAGCGCCGGCTCCTCGGATCCGTTCGCGTTCCACGGGACGCGGCAGGCGGGCATCACGACGCGCGTGCAGGACCACCTGCATTTCGCCGCCTTCGACATGACCTCATCGGCGACGCGCGCCGACCTGATCTCGCTGCTCGAGGACTGGTCCTACGCGGCCACGCGGATGACCCAGGGTCTCGATGTCGGCGCCACGGGCGCCGTCGGCGGCTCGCCGGAGGCACCGCCGGACGACACCGGCGAGGCCGTGGGCCTCGGCGCGAACGGCCTGACCATCACGTTCGGCTTCGGGCCGACGCTGTTCGAGTTCGACGGCGTCGACCGCTTCGGCATCGCCGACCGGCGCCCGGCCGAGCTGCAGCGCCTGCCCGCGTTCCTGGGCGACGACCTGGATCCCGCTTCCAGCGACGGCGACCTGTGCATCCAGGCGTGCGCGGACGACCCGCAGGTCGCCTTCCACGCCATCCGCAACCTCACCCGCATCGCGTTCGGCCGTGCCCGCCTGCGCTGGTCGCAGCTGGGCTTCGGGCGCACCTCGAAGACCACGGCCTCGCAGGCCACGCCCCGCAACCTCTTCGGCTTCAAGGACGGCACCGCCAACATCCTCGCCGACGACGAGCAGGCCCTCCGCGAGCACGTGTGGACGCCGGGCGACTCCCGGCCCGCGTGGTTGGCGGGCGGGTCGTACCTGGTCGTGCGGAAGATCGCCATGCTCATCGAGACCTGGGACCGCGTGCGCCTGGCCGAGCAGCACCGCATCATCGGGCGCGACAAGGGCGAGGGCGCTCCGCTCTCGGGCGGCGACGAGTTCACGGAGCCGGACTTCGCGCACGCCGCGGGCGGCGCGCCGTCGATCGACCATGCGAGCCACGTCCGCCTCGCGCACCCCGAGTTCAACGAGGGGATCCGGCTGCTGCGCCGGGGCTACAACTACGTCGACGGCGACAACGAGCTCGGCCGCCTGGACGCGGGACTGTTCTTCCTGTCGTATCAGCGCGATCCGGAGCGCTTCGTGACGGTGCAGCGCGCGCTCTCGCGCGACCTCATGAACGAGTACATCCGGCACGTGGGGTCGGCCCTGTTCGCGATCCCTCCGGGCGCGAAGACCGGTTCCTACGTCGGAGCCGGGCTCTTCTCCTGAAACCCGACGCTCCTGGCTGACACGGGCTCGATCCCCGTGAGGGTGGCGTAGCCCTCGGCCAGCAGGGCGGCATCGCTGCCGGGATGGGGGACATTCGGCAGGTCCTCGACCGCGAGGCGGATGTGGCCCTCGCCGCGCTCGGAGAGCGTGGTCTGCACGATGCCGAACGGAGCCAGCGGGGCCTCGCGCACCCCGCGATGCGACCGCGCGTTGGGCACGTTGAGGTTCACGACCGACCCGCGCTCGAGGGTCATCAGGAACGGCAGCACCTGAAGCGCCGTGGCGGCCCCGGTCTGCCACTCGTGCACCTCGGGGCGCATGCCGACATCGAGCGAGACCGCGAGGCCCCATGCGCCGTTCAGGCCGCCCGTGAGAGCGGCGCCCACCGTGCCGGAGTGCAGGATCGCGCGCCCCACGTTGGCGCCGTGGTTGACGCCCGAGAGCACCACGTCGAACCTCTCGCCGAAGGCGCCGTGCGCCGCGATGAGCGCGATGAGCCCCGGGCCGCCGCGCACCGCGAAGGCGGGCACGCCCTCCAGGCCGGGCAGCGTGCGCCGTTCGATGGCGATCCGGCCCTCCTCCTCGCCCGCGGTGATGGAGGCGCTGGCGCCGCTGGACTGGCGCTCGGGGGCGGCGACGGTCACGTCGTGGCCGGCGGACGCGGCGGCGCGCGCGAGCACATGCAGCCCGGGAGCCTCGATGCCGTCGTCGTTGGTGACCAGCACGCGGGTCATCGGTCCTCCTCCGGCGCCGGGGCGGGCTCCGCCAGCGCGGCCAGGCCGTCGGGGCTGATGCGACCGTGACTCTCGTCGGGATCATGGCCGTCCCCGGGAAGCTCGCGGACGACCACGCTGCGGCGCAATCGCGCGATCGTCTCCATGTCGCCGGTGCCGAGCCCGTGCCGGGTGACGTTCAGCGCCCCCGCCGCCGCGCCCGTCACCACGGCCTCGCGCAGCGACTGCCCGACGGCGAGCCCGGCGCAGGTTCCGGCGGTGAGCGAGTCACCCGCCCCGCGATGGTCGGCGATCTGCAGCTGCGGGGGAGTGATCTCGAGCGTGCGGGACCCGTTGCGGACGAGGAACGGCCGCCCCGCCCGGGTCACGATGACATCGTGCGCCCCGCGGCGTCGCAGCTCGTCGACGGCGCGCAGGATCGCGCCCAGGTCGTCCCCCTCGAGCAGACCGTCGGCGCGCAGCTCCTCGTCGCTGACCTTCAGCAGGTCGACCCCGCCCTCGAGCGCGGCGAGCATCCGGTCGCCGGCGAGGTCCACGACGACCCGCACGTCGTTCGTGCGCAGGTCGGCGGCGAGGCGCCGGTAGGTGTCGGCAGGCAGCACCCCGTCGCCGTCGGGACCGCTCAGGATCGCAAGCCCCGCGTCGATCCCCTCGCGGAGCATCGCCCCGTACAGCTCGTCCAGGTCGTGGCGGCCGAGCACGTCGCCCTGCGTCGCGGCGATGGTGGCGCGCTCGCCGTCTCGGCGGTCGTGCACATAGCCCGCGCCGTGCCCGTCCCGCTCGATCGCGGCGACGCGGAAGCCCTCACCCTCGAGCAGGCCGCGCACCACGCGCCCGAGCTCGCCCGTGAGGACGCAGCACAGGGTGACCGAGACGCCCAGGCGCCGCAGCATCCGGGCCTGCCACACGCCCTGCCCGCCGGCGTGCACGTGGATCTCCGGCGCCGTGCCGACGCCGTCCATTCCGCGGTCCTCGACGGTGACCGTGACCGATGGGGCGGGGGCGAAGACGGCGATGTCCGGCATGCCACCGAGGGTAGGTGGTCAGCCCATAATCGTCAGCCCCCTGGGCGCGATCGAGCGCGATCCCGCCGCTCAGGTCCAGGTGGGCACGATGTCGGCGTGCCAGCGCGCGGCCACGTCCGGGTGCGCGCGCAGGCGCGACTTCAGCGCGTTCTCGCCGTACAGCGCGTGGATCGGGTTGGACGGATCCTGCTCCACCCCTCTCGCCTGCGCGGCGAGCTCGTCCGGCAGGGGCAGGACCGGCAGGCGCGCGCCGAGTGCCGGGTTGAAGAAGAACGGGATCGAGATGCGGTCCTGCGGCGCCCGCGGCGAGAGCACACGGTGGTTCGTAGCGCGCAGGTAGCCCTGTGTGGCGTACTCGAGCATCTCGCCGATGTTCACCACGAACGAGCCGGGCACCGGCGGGGCGTCGATCCAGACGCGCTCGCCGTCGCCGCGGTCGAACTCGACCTGCAGGCCGCCGCGCTCGGGCTGCACCCACAGCAGCGTCAGCACGCCCGAGTCCTTGTGGACGCCGACCCCCTGCTGCGGCTCGTCCGAGTCCACCCCGGGATAGCGGACGATCTTGATCAGGGTCGCGGGATCGCCGAAGTGCCGGTCGAACCAGTCCTCCGGCGCGTGCAGCGCGAGGGCCCAGGCGCGCAGCAGGCGCCGCGCGACCTCGGTGAGGCGGTCGTGCCACTCGGTGATCGCCTCGCGCAGCTCGGGCAGCGCCTCGGGCCAGAGGTTCGGCCCCACGAGGCGATCGAAGTCGTTCACGGGGTCGGCGATCGCCTCGCGCTCGGGCCCGATGTCGATCTGCTCGCGCCAGTCGATCCTGCCCTGCGTGCGTTCGCCGCCGACCCGGGCGTAGCCGCGGAACTGCGGGCTCGTCAGGTTCTCGATGGCCAGTTTGTCCGCCTCGGGGAGGTCGAAGAACTCCCGCGCGACGCGCTGCACCCGGGCCTCGAGCTCGGGGGAGACGCCCGTGCCCACGAGGTAGAAGAACCCCACGTCGCGGGTGGCGGCCGCGAGCGCGGAGCGGAAGCGCGCCGCCGCCTCGGGGCCGGCGTCCAGCTGCGAGAGGTCGAGGATCGGCAGGGTGAGGTCGCTCATGCCCCGAACCTACGAAGCGGATCGGATCCGCGCGAGCGTGTGACGACTCGCGGCGTCACGCGAGGAAACGCGCGGCTCCCGCCTCACCTCGCGGACGGGGCCCGGTCCGGGGTGCGAGGGCGCATCGACCCGGTCGGGTCGGCGCCGCCCGAGGGCGTGATCGACGGGTCGGCGAACAGCCAGCGGGCGCGCGGCTCGACCAGCGGCCGGAACAGCCACCGCACGGGCTTCGACGCGAGGGCGACGGTGATGAGCACCGAGGCGATGCACACGAGGGGGAGCCAGATCCAGGTCGGCTCGAGGTCGCGCAGGAGCCCGGTCTCGCGGAACGGGTAGAGCACGAACGAGTGCAGCAGGAAGATGTACATCGTGTAGGTGCCGTACTTCGTGAAGGGGAACTGCCCGCGGGGCACGATCACGAAGAACGCCGCGCACAGCACGACCGCGAGCAGCATCAGCGCCAGGCGCACGCCGCCCGCCCACCACAGGGTGCTGACGTCGTCGCCGAGGAAGTGCGCGTAGTCCTGGTCGTAGAAGAGCCAGTTGCGCATGTCCATCTCGTGCCAGCCGGCGAGCCCGGCCCAGGCCGCCCATCCGGCGAGGGCGAACACCGCCACGGCGCTCGCACGGGCCCACCAGGCCTTGCGCTCCAGCAGCCGCAGGCGGTTGACGACGTCGCGCTCGCGCAGCCACCAGCCCAGCGCGAAGAACGGCAGGAAGCCCAGCGTGCGGGCCAGCGAGAACGTCGCGCCGACGTTGGGCAGATAGCCGGCGCCCACCGAGATGACGATCGTCCACAGCAGCGGCCAGCGCAGCAGCGCGAGGTACGGCAGGATCAGCCGGAAGATGCCGAGCGCGAGCAGGAACCACAGGGTCCACGAGGGCTTGGTGAGGTTCGGGTCGGCGTGCCCCTCGACGAGGGTCTTGGTCAGCCACCACAGCGCCTCGAAGATGAGGTACGGCAGCAGGATGTCGGTGATGATGCGGGCCATCTGGCGGCGCGACGGCGGATCCGACTTCGAGAAGTACCCCGAGATGATCGCGAAGGCCGGCATGTGGAAGGCGTAGATCACGAGGTACATCGCGTAGGCGATGTCGGAGTCGTAGGTCAGGCGCTGCACCGCATGGCCGAGCACCACGAGCACGATGCAGGCGAATCGCGCGTTGTCCCAGTAGGGGACGCGCCGCTTCGGACGGGGGGCGGATCCCGTGGCGGGGCTCGGCGTGCTCATCCGTACACGGTACCGGGGGCGTGCGCCGCGCCCCGGCGCGGCGGGAGCGCTTTCTGCTGGCAGACTTCTTCGGTGACGAAGAAGTCGAACATGCTGTGGCAGACGCTGGTGACGCTGCGGGGCAACCCGCGCGCGTGCGTCTGGACCGAGCCGCTGTGGGGCCTGTCGATGGCCCTGGTCCTGCCGTACCTGTCGGTGTTTATGCTGGCGCTCGGCGTGCACGATGCGCAGATCGGCCTCATCGCCAGCGCCGGAATGGTCTCGCAGGTCGTGTTCGGCCTGGCGGGCGGGATCATCACCGATCGTCTCGGCCGCCGGTGGACCACCGCCCTCTTCGACGTCATCGCCTGGGTGATCCCCTGCATCATCTGGGCGTTCGCGCAGAACTTCTGGTTCTTCCTCGCGGCGGCGCTGGTCAACGGCGCCCTGCAGGTGACCTCGAACTCGTGGGACTGCCTCATGGTGGAGGACGCCCCGCGCAGTCAGCTCACCCGCATCTACTCGCTGGTGCGGGTGGCGGCCGACTGCTCGGCGCTGTTCGCGCCGATCGCGGCGGTGCTGGTGGCGAACTTCGGGCTGGAGCCGGCGGTGCGCCTGCTGTTCATCAACGCGGCGGTGGTGATGACCGCCAAGGTGATCTGGCTCTACCGCTGGTCGCGCGAGACCCGTCAGGGCGAGATCCGGATGGCGCAGACACGCGACGAGAGCATCTGGCGCCTGCTCGCCGGCTACCGCGGCGCGGTGCGCCTCCTGCTGCGATCGCGCGGCTCGATCCTGGCGCTGGTCCTCGCCGCGCTCGTCGCGGCGGTGACCCTGGTGAACAGCACCTTCTGGCAGGTCGTGATCAGTCAGCGCCTGCACGTCCCGGACGAGCTGCTGCCGTTCTTCCCGATGCTGCGCTCGCTGCTGTCGATCGTGCTGCTGTTCACGGTGATCCCGCGCCTCAGCCACGGTCGCGACCTGAAGGCGGCCGCCCTGTGGGGGTTCGGCATCTACCTGGCGGGCCAGCTGGTGCTCGTGATGATCCCCGCGGCCCAGGGGGAGGCCGACCTGCAGACCTACGCCCTGCTGGGAGTGTGCCTGGTGCTCGACAGCTTCGGGGCCGCGATGGTCTTCATGTTGTCCGAGTCGCTGGTGGCCCTGCACGTCGACGAGGCCGAGCGATCGCGGGTGATGGCCGTGCAGCGCACCGTGATCATGCTGGCGGCGGCGCCGTTCGGGTGGATCTCCGGGTGGCTGTCGGGCATGGACCGCACCTGGCCGTTCTGGCTGACGGCCGCGCTTCTGCTCATCGGCCTGGTGCTGTCGGCAGCACGATGGGTGCCGCATCACGAGGAAGCGGCACCCATCGAGGAGCCCACCGTCTGATCACTCGCCGGCGAGGCCTCCGAGCAGGTGGCCGAAGCCCTTGCCGGCGCCGAGGTACGAGTCCGGATCGAACGGGTCGATCGCCTCGAGAGAGGGCTTGAGGGCGATCGCCTCGGCCAGCTCGCGCGCCCCGCGCTCGATGCGGGCGCTGAGCGTGGCGACCTCGTCCTCCGTGCCGCCCCAGTCGCTCGAGGCGGCGAAGACGCCGGTCGAGACGGGCTCGGCGTGGAGGTAGGCGAACAGCGGGCGGATCGCGTAGTCGATCGCGAGCGAGTGGCGGGCGGTGCCCGCGTTCGCGCCGATCAGCACGGGCTTCCCGCTGATCGACTCCCGGTCGAGGATGTCGATGAACGACTTGAACAGCCCCGAGTAGCTGGTCGAGAAGATGGGGGTGACGACGATCAGCGCGTCGGCGGCGGCCACCGTCTCCAGGACCTTCTCGAGGGCCGGCGGCGCGAAGCCGGCCAGCAGGTTGTTCGTGATGTCGTGCGCGTAGTCGCGCAGCTCGAAGGCCGAGGCCTCCGCCTCGATGCCGCGCTCGGAGAGCTCGGCGATCGTGGCGGCGGCGAGGCGGTCGGCCAGCATGCGCGTGGACGAGGGCGTGGACAGTCCCGCGGAGATCACCGCGAGGCGACGGGTTCCGGTCATGATCCTGTGCCTTTCGATTGGTGTGCGCGTCGGGTCAGCGGGTCGCGGCGGTGCCGAAGGCCGAGCCGGCCTTGGGGGCGGCCGGCGGCGTGTCCTGGTAGGGGCCGCCGACGGTGAGGTTGTTGCCGCCCGCGGCGTTCGGGCGGGCCTCGCGGGCGGGGCCGTCGCCGTACACGGCCTGCACACGCGCTGCGTGGGTGGGGGCGTCGGGGACGTCCGCGGGGCGGCCCTGTGCGAGCTCCTTGCGGAGCACGGGGACGACCTCGCCGCCGAGCAGGTCCAGCTGCTCGAGCACGGTCTTCAGGGGCAGGCCCGCGTGGTCCATGAGGAACAGCTGACGCTGGTAGTCGCCGTAGTGCTCGCGCATCGCGGCGTACCGGTCGATCACCTGCTGGGGCGAGCCCACGGTGAGCGGGGTCATCTCGGTGAAGTCCTCCATCGAGGGACCGTGACCGTAGACGGGGGCGTTGTCGAAGTAGGGACGGAACGCGCGCACCGCGTCCTGCGAGTTCTTCGCCATGAACGCCTGGCCGCCGAGACCGACGATCGCCTGCTCCGGGGTGCCGTGGCCGTAGTGCGCGTAGCGCTGGCGGTACAGCTGGATGAGGCGCTGGTAGTGCTCCTTGGGCCAAAAGATGTTGTTCGCGAAGAAGCCGTCGCCGTAGTAGGCGGCCTGCTCGGCGATCTCCGGGGTGCGGATCGATCCGTGCCAGACGAACGGCGAGACGCCGTCGAGCGGACGGGGCGTGGCGGTGAAGCCCTGCAGCGGGCCGCGGAACTTGCCCTCCCAGTCGACGACGTCCTGATCCCACAGCTGACGGAGCAGGGCGTAGTTCTCGATCGCGAGGGGGAGGCCCTGGCGGATGTCCTGGCCGAACCAGGGGTACACCGGACCGGTGTTGCCGCGACCCATCACCAGGTCGACGCGGCCGCCCGTGAGGTGCTGGAGCATCGCGTAGTCCTCGGCGATCTTCACCGGGTCGTTGGTCGTGATGAGCGTCGTCGCCGTCGAGAGGATGAGCCGCTCGGTCTGCGCGCCGATGTAGGCGAGCGTGGTCGTGGGCGAGGAGGAGAAGAAGGGCGGGTTGTGGTGCTCGCCGATCGCGAAGACGTCGAGACCGACCTCCTCGGCGTGGGTGGCGATGGTCACGATGTCGCGGATGCGCTCGGCCTCGCTGGGGGTGTGGCCCGTGGTCGGATCCGTGGTGATGTCGCTCACCGAGAAGATGCCGAACTGCATCTGCGTGCTCATGTTGCCCTCTCGCTCATTTGTATGCGTTTGAATGTATCCCATACAACGTGGGGTCGCCACATCTATTCCCGGGGCCTGCGAGAACTCTCGCAGGCCCGGGGCGGCGACAGCGAGATCGCGCGAGCGCTCGCCGCGGGGCCCTCAGGCGCCGGGCCGCAGGCGGGCGATGACGAGGTCGACCGTCGCGCCGACGGCGACGGCCACCACGATCGAGACGAGCACCGCCACAACCGTGCCGCCCGGGACGACGGCGGCCACCGCGCCGCCGACGAGGGCCTGGAATGCCGACCAGGCCAGGGCGGCGGCGCCGGCGATCGGCAGATAGCGCGCGGCCGGCACCACCGCGGCGCCCGCCGAGAGGTTCACCGCGAGCCGGCCGAACGGGATGAACCGCGCCGTGAACACGGCGGTCGCCGCGTGCGTGCGCAGCCGCCCGGCCGCGGCGTCGAGCGCGCGCTGCAGGCTCGCGCGCTGCAGGATCCGCCACCGCTGCGGGTGCAGGTGCCTCCCGACGAGGTAGCAGCACACGTCTCCGGCGAAGGCGGCGGCGCCGCCGACGACGATCACCGCCCACAGCGGCGGCAGGCCGTGAGCGACCGCGACCGCCCCGAGCGCGGTCACCGCGACCTCACCCGGCACGACCACCAGGAAGGCGTCGGCGAACACCAGGCCCGCGAGCAGCGCCAGCGCCCACGGATCCGCCGCGAGACCCGCGATCAGCTCGTCCATGCCACGTGTGTACGCGCGCCCGGTGACGCGGAGGGGCCGCGCGGATGAAAGGTGCTGTCCGCGGGATGAACGGTCGGCGAAGTCGCCCGGATCGGGCGGTGCCGGGGCCCGGACGACCGTCACCCTGAAGACGTGAGAGTCGCGCTGGTCGCCGAATCCTTCCTCCCCCACATGAACGGGGTCACCCACTCCGTCCTGCAGATGATCCGTCATCTCGAGCGCCGTGGTCACGAGACGCTGGTGGTCGCCCCGGATGCCGGGGGAGCGGCGCAGCCCGCGCCCTCGGGGCGCACCGCTCTCGTCCCGTCGCTGCCCATGCCGGCCTATCCGGATGTGCGCGTCTCGTACCCGACGACGGGTCGCATCGTCGGAGTGCTGCGTGAGTTCGCACCCGACGTCGTCCACCTCGCATCGCCGTTCGCCCTGGGGTGGAAGGGCCAGGTCGCGGCCGACGCGCTGCGGATCCCGAGCGTCGCCGTCTACCAGACCGACGTCATCGCCTATGCCGAGCGCTACGGCGTCCCGGGGGCCGCGCCCCTGGCCGCGGCGCACGTCGCGCGGCTGCACCGGCGTGCGACTCTCACCCTCGCGCCGTCATCGGCCTCGGAGGCCCAGCTCGCGGGGCTCGGGGTGGATCGGCTGCGCCGGTGGGGGCGCGGTGTGGACGCCGACCGCTTCCGCCCCGGGCGACGCAGCGCCGCGTGGCGCGAGAGCATCGCGCCGGGGGAGGTGCTGGTCGGCTACGTCGGACGCCTGGCCCCCGAGAAGCAGGTGGCGGACCTCCGCGCCCTGTGCGGACTCCCCGGTGTGCGGCTGGTGATCGTCGGGGACGGCCCCGAGCGCGCCCGACTCGAGCGCGAGCTCCCCGGCGCGGTGTTCACCGGCTTCCTGGGTGGGGACGACCTCGCGACCGCGCTCGCGAGCTTCGACGTGTTCGTCCACCCGGGCGAGAGCGAGACGTTCTGCCAGACGGTCCAGGAGGCCCTCGCCAGCGGCGTGCCGGTCGTCGCCACCGGGCGCGGCGGCCCGCTCGACCTCGTCCGCTCCAGCCGGGACGGCTGGCTGTACCGTCCCGGCGACCTCGACGATCTGCGCGAGCGGGTGCTCGACCTCACGGGCGACGACGCGAAGCGCCGCTCGTTCGGCGAGGCCGCCCGCGACAGCGTGCGTTCGCGCACCTGGGAGTCGCTCGGCGACCAGCTCGTCGAGCACTACCGCGAGGCGCAGCGTCTGCGCCCGCTCGACGAGGCGGCCCGCACGCGCGGCCTCTCGCGGCGCCGGGTCATCGCCCACGCTGCGCGCCCGCGCTGACGGGCGCGGGTCCGAAGGGTCGCCGGCTACTCGTCGAGCGCGCCCGCGCCGCGGGCCTCGTCGCGGACATCCTCCGCGTGGTCGTCCGGATCGTCCTCGATCGCCTCGTCCGGGTCGAGCGTCGGGGGAGGCAGGCGCAGCTCGGCCTCGTCGTCCAGGTCGACCTCGCGCTCCTCGTCGGGCACGTCGTCGTCGTGCAGCACGGGGCGCACGACCTCCGGGGGCAGGTTCGTGAAATCGCTCATGAACTCACGGTGTCATGCGTGCTCCCACCGCGACAGACCCTGACCGGATCGGGATCCCGCTGATAGGGTGGGAAGGAAAAGTCCATAAACATATGTAGGAGCAGGCTGGCAGGAAGCTGGTCCCCTGAAGTGGTCTCCCAGCCGCGGACACGGTCCGCAACTGGTGGATTTCTCCTGGTGGCCAGCGCAGGCGAGCGTGATCGATGCTCTGCACGATCTGACGTGCGCGCCCATATCTGCCTGTTCCCTGCTCCTTTGATGAGCCCCTGCGGGGGCGCAACAGAAGGAGAGACCTCTTGGAAGGTCCTGAAATCACTGCGGCCGAGGCCGTTCTCGACAACGGCCGCTTCGGCACCCGCACGATCCGCTTCGAGACGGGTCGTCTCGCCCAGCAGGCCCAGGGCGCGGTCGCCGCGTACCTCGACGAGGAGACGATGCTCCTCTCGGCCACCAGCGCCGGCAAGCACCCCCGCGAGGGCTTCGACTTCTTCCCCCTGACGGTGGACGTCGAGGAGCGCTCGTACGCCGCGGGCAAGATCCCCGGCTCGTTCTTCCGCCGCGAGGGCCGCCCCTCCACCGAGGCGATCCTCGTCTGCCGTCTGATCGACCGTCCGCTGCGCCCGTCGTTCGTCGACGGCCTGCGCAACGAGATCCAGATCGTCGTCACCGTGCTCTCGATCGCTCCGGGCGAGTTCTACGACGCCCTCGCGATCAACGCCGCGTCGGCATCGACCCAGATCTCGGGTCTGCCGTTCTCGGGCCCCATCGCCGGTGTGCGCCTCGCGCTCATCCCCGGCCACGGCGAGCACGCCGACCAGTGGGTCGCGTTCCCGAACGCCGAGCAGGTCGAGTCGGCCGTCTTCGACCTGATGGTCGCGGGTCGCGTGCTCGACAACGGCGACGTCGCGATCATGATGGTCGAGGCCGAGGCCACCGAGAACAGCTGGAACCTGATCAAGGCCGGCGCCGTCAAGCCGAACGAGGAGATCGTGGCCGGCGGCCTCGAGGCCTCGAAGCCCTTCATCAAGCAGCTCGTCGCGGCGCAGGCCGAGATGGCCGCAGCCTCGACGAAGGCGCCGCTGGAGTTCCCGGTCTTCCCGGCCTACAGCGACGAGACCTTCGCGTTCGTGAACGAGAAGGCCGCCGACGACCTGGCCAAGGTGTACCAGATCGCCGACAAGCAGGAGCGCCAGAACGCCGACGACGAGGTCAAGGCCCGCGTCAAGGCCGAGCTGGTCGAGAAGGTCGAGGCCGGCGAGCTGCCCGCCGCCGCCCCGCTCGAGTTCTCCGCCGCCTACAAGTCGGTCACGAAGAAGATCGTGCGCGGTCGCATCCTCGCCGAGGGTGTCCGCATGGACGGCCGCGGCCTGGCCGACATCCGTCCGCTCGACGCCGAGGTGCAGGTCATCCCGCGCGTCCACGGCTCGGCGATCTTCCAGCGCGGCGAGACCCAGATCATGGGCGTCACCACGCTGAACATGCTCAAGATGGAGCAGCAGATCGACTCGCTGTCGCCCACGACGAGCAAGCGCTACATGCACCACTACAACTTCCCGCCCTACTCGACCGGTGAGACCGGCCGCGTGGGCAGCCCGAAGCGCCGCGAGATCGGCCACGGCTTCCTGGCCGAGCGCGCGCTCGTTCCGGTGCTGCCGTCGCGCGAGGAGTTCCCCTACGCGATCCGTCAGGTGTCCGAGGCTCTCGGCTCGAACGGCTCGACGTCGATGGGCTCGGTCTGCGCCTCGACCCTGTCGCTGCTGAACGCCGGTGTGCCGCTGCGCGCCGCCGTCGCCGGCATCGCGATGGGCCTGGTCACCGACGAGGTCGACGGTCAGACGCGCTACGCCGCGCTGACCGACATCCTCGGCGCCGAGGACGCCCTGGGCGACATGGACTTCAAGGTCGCGGGAACGAGCGAGTTCATCACCGCGATCCAGCTCGACACGAAGCTCGACGGCATCCCGTCCGAGGTTCTCGCGGGCGCCCTGACCCAGGCGAAGGACGCGCGCACGCGCATCCTCGAGGTCCTGAACGCGGCGATCGACGCTCCCGACGAGATGGCGCCCACCGCGCCCCGCGTCATCAGCGTCCAGATCCCCGTCGACAAGATCGGCGAGCTGATCGGCCCCAAGGGCAAGACGATCAACGCGATCCAGGACGAGACCGGCGCGCAGATCTCCATCGAGGAGGACGGCACCGTCTACATCGGCGCGACCGACGGCCCCTCGGCCGAGGCCGCCCGCGCCCAGGTCAACGCGATCGCCAACCCGACGAACCCCGAGATCGGCGAGCAGTTCCTCGGCACGGTCGTGAAGATCATCCCCTCGGGCGCGTTCATCTCGCTGCTCCCGGGCAAGGACGGTCGCATGCACGTGACGCAGATCCGCAAGCTCAACGGCGGCAAGCGCGTCGAGAACATCGAGGACGTCGTCTCGGTCGGCCAGAAGATCCTGGTCCGCATCGCCGAGATCGACGACCGCGGCAAGATGGCTCTCGAGCCCGTCGTCGAGGAGGCCGCGGCCGCCGAGGCGACCGAGGCTCCCGCCGAGGCGTAAGCAGTCCCGAACGGCCCGCTCATCTCCGGACGGGCGGGCCGTTCCGCTTGCCACGACGCGGCCGGGCGTGTCGACGTGACCGAAGCGTTACGGCGCGGCGCGGCCCCGGCGCAGAAGACTCGAATACCCTCGAAGGACACGCTGGCTCTCGGGCGTGCCGCGACGTCGGGCCCCGGGCGACGCGTGTGAAGGGGGCGGGGAATGACCGAAGTGCAGGCGAACACCACAACGCCGGCCATCGGCGCGCACCAGGAGCACCCGTCCGCCCCGATCCCCGTGCAGGGCCCCGCCGTCGGCAGCCTCGTGCGCGTGCCACTCGGCGAGTCCGCGATCCCCGTGTTCCCCGTGATGCTGGGCGGCTCCGAGTTCGGCTGGACGATGGATCAGGATCGCGCCGACGCGCTGCTGAATCACTTCCACGCGATCGGCGGCAACGCCGTGCACACCGCCGACAGCTTCGCCGCGGGCCGCAGCGAGCACATCATCGGCCGCTGGATGCGCGCGCGCCGCAATCGCGACGACATCGCACTCGCGGTGCGCGTCGGCGACCACCCCGACAATCCGGGCCTCGGCTCGATCAATCTCGTCCGCGCCGTCGAGGCCTCGCTCACGCGTCTCGCCACCGACCGCATCGACGTGCTGTACCTCGACGCCACGGCCGAGCCGGTCGCCTCCCTGGAGGACACCCTGGCGACCGCCGAGTGGCTGATCGAGACCGGCAAGGTCCGTCACATCGGCGCGCACGGCCTCACCGCCGAGCAGCTCGTCGAGGCGCGGATCCTGTCCTCGGCCGGGTACCCGCGCATCACGGCGGTCGACGTCCCCTACAACCTCATGCGCCGCGGCGACTTCGAGGGCGACCTGCGCCTCGTGGCGGTCGCCCAGGGCATCGCCGTGACGCCGTCGCAGGCGCTGGAGCACGGCTTCCTCTCCGGCCGCCACCGCAGCCGACAGGGCGTGGCGACCTCCGCGCGCGGCCGCCTGCTGGCCAACAGCCTCAACCGGCGCGGCGCGCGCGTTCTCAAGGCGCTCGACGCCATCTCGGCCGAGCTGGCCGTCTCGCACGCGGCGATCGCCGTGGCCTGGCTGCTGGCGCAGCGTTCCGTGGTGGCGCCCATCGTCAACGCGCATTCGCCTGCGCAGCTTGACGAGCTGGTGCAGGGCGTGGGCGTCCGCCTCACGCGCGCGCACCTGTCCGAGCTGGCCAAGGCCGCCGACTGATCCGGCGCGCCGGCGAGGTGATGACGGCTCGTGGCGCGGTCTGCGCGAGGTAACGGGAACGTCACGTAGTGTGGATGAGGATCCATCGGCGCACGAGTTCGCTCTGCCGCGCCCGGTCGATCCGGACGACTGATCGATACGGACGAAGGATGGGGTGAGGCAGTGGCGCACTACATCTATCTCGTCCGCCATGGCGA
This sequence comes from Microbacterium phosphatis, assembly GCF_049177115.1. Taxonomy (GTDB): domain Bacteria; phylum Actinomycetota; class Actinomycetes; order Actinomycetales; family Microbacteriaceae; genus Microbacterium; species Microbacterium phosphatis. The sequence continues at coordinate 938,745 of NZ_CP185370.1, forward strand.
GCAGCAGGATGCCGAGCACGGCATGGAGGACGGCCCCCTCTCGCCGCGCGGCCGCCGCCAGGCAGAGCTGATCGCCGACCGCCTGTCGGGCATCCCGCTCGACACCGTCTGGCACTCGCCGCTTGTGCGGGCCACCGACACGGCCGACATCATCGCGAAGCGGCTGCCCTCGATCACCCCGCAGCCCCACGCGCTCCTGTTCGACTGCGTCCCCACGGGTATGACCGAGGAGACCCCGGCCGCGTACGAGCCGTTCTTCGGCGGGGTCACCGAGGCCCAGATCGAGGCCGGCACGGCGCAGATGGCCGATGCCGTGAACGAGTTCCTCGTGCGCAAGCACGGCGACGTCCACGAGCTGCTCATCACCCACAACTTCGTCATCTCGTGGTTCGTCCGCGAGGTGCTCGGCGCACCAGAGTGGCGCTGGATGACGCTGAACCAGGCCAACTGCGGCCTGACCGTCATCGCGCAGCGTCAGGGTCGTCCCTGGACGCTCCTCACGCACAATGACCTGGCCCACCTGCCGGTCGAGCTGCGCACGGGCCTCCCGGACCAGTTCCCGTTCTGACCCGCGTCGCGGCCGGAGGCTCCCGGCCCCCGGTCAGCTGAGCGTCTTGGCGTACCAGCGGGTGGCGTTCGGGTTGTCGTTGTACGCCTCGATCTCGCTGAAGCCCGCGCGCGCGTAGAGGGCGGCGGCGGCTTCGAGCGTGTGGTGCGTGTCGAGCACCAGCTCGTGGGCGCCCCACGCGCGGGCGCGGCGCTCGAGCTCCTCGATGAGCAGCCGCCCCGCGCCGAGGCCGCGCGCGGCCGGGCGGGTGTAGATGTGCTTCACCTCGAAACGCGCGCCGGTGGGGCCGTCGGCGATGCGCCGGATCGCGCCGCAGCCGATCGTGCCGCGCTCCTCGTGCTCGATGACCAGGAGCACGCCGTCCGGCTCACGGAAGGCGTCCGGGCCGGGCAGGACGGGGCGGTAGTCACCGGGGAAGCCGGCGGCGCGCTCACCGAAGTACTCGACGATGAGGTCGTGGGCGTCGGGGTCGGCGGGCGAGGCGGCGCGGAACGAGATCACGCCTTCGAGCGTAAGCCTGCGGCGCGGGGCGGGGGTGCGGGGGAGACCCCGAACCTAGGATGGAGCCATGACGACACGGATCGCGCTGGTCGGCGGCACAGGCAAGCTCGGCGGCATCATCCACGAGGTCATCGACGAGCTCGACGGGTTCGAGGTCGTGACGGTGCTCGGCTCCCGCAGCGACCTGGCCGAGCTCGACGGCGCCGACCTCGTGGTCGACGCCTCGGTTCCCGCCGTGAGCATCGACGTCGTCCGCGCCGCGATCGAGCGCGGCATCAACGTCGTCGTCGGCACGAGCGGCTGGTCGGCCGAGCGCATCGCCCTCGTGCGGCCGCTGGTGGAGGCCGCCGGCACCGGGGCGGTGTTCATCCCCAACTTCTCGCTCGGCTCCGTGATCGGCAGCGCCATCGCCGCGGCGGCCGCGCGCTTCTTCCCGTCCGCCGAGATCGTCGAGGCGCATCGCGACACCAAGATCGACTCCCCGAGCGGAACAGCGGTCCGCACGGCCGAGCTCATCGCCGCCGCGCGCCAGAGCCCCGTCGACGCGCCGCACGTCGACCAGCGGGCCCGCGGTCAGCAGGTCGCGAGCGTCCCCGTGCACTCGCTTCGCCGCCCCGGCGTGATCGCCAAGCAGGAGGCGGTCCTCTCCGGCCCCGGCGAGTCGCTCACGATCGTGCACGACACGATCGATCCCGCCGCCGCGTACGCCCCGGGCATCCGCATCGCCCTGCAGAACGCGCTGGAGGTCCGCGGCGTGGTGGTGGGTCTCGAGAGCTTCATCGACATCGGCGTCGGGTCGCCGCGCGCCACCGCCGACCGCCCCGTCCCCGAGGACGGCGCACCGGGACAGGTGGCGCAGGTGACGAGCGCGTGAGCACGCGCATCGGCGTGGCCGTGATGGCCGTGCTGCTCGCCCTGTACATCGCGGTCGCCGGCTGGCGCGCCGTGCAGTGGATCCAGACCGGCGAGCCCATCGCCATCGCCATGGGCGCGGCGCTCATCGTCCTCCCCGCGATCGCGCTGTGGGCGCTGGGCCGCGAGCTCTGGTTCGGCGTCCGCGCCGAGCAGCTCGCCCGCCGGCTCGAGACCGAGGGCGGCCTGCCGGAGGAGCTCGTCGCGACCACCGCGAGCGGGCGGCCGACGCGCGCCGAGGGCGACGCGGTGTTCCCGCGCTACAAGGCCGACGTCGAGGCGCACCCCGACGACTGGACCGCATGGTTCCGCCTCAGCCTCGCCTACGACGCCGCCGGCGATCGCCGCCGCGCGCGGTCGGCCGTGCGCGAGGCGATCCGGCGCGAACGCGCCTCCCGCTGATCCGGATCAGGCGGCGACCGCGTCGGCGACGGCCTCCTCGACCGTGTTGTGGCGGAAGGCGAAGCCGCTGGTCGTGAGCACCTCGGGAACGACGTGCGCATCGCCCAGCAGCACACCGTCGGCGAAGGGGCGCCCGAGCACCGCCCGCAGCGCCGCGGCGGGCGCACGCAGCAGGTAGGGGCGGTTCATCCGCACGGCGAGGGCGAAACCCAGGTCGTTGGCCGTCGCCCGGGTGGGGCCGGAGAGGTTCACCGGCCCGGTGATCCCGTTGTCGATGACATGCAGGATCGCCGCGACCTCGTCGTCGAGCGAGATCCAGGGCCAGGCCTGTGTGCCCGAGCCGAGCGGGCCCGAGACCCCGAACCGCGTCAGCGTCATCAGCGGTCGCAGCACCCCGTCGGGGTGCACGATCGGGGCCGTGCGCAGCAGCGCGACGCGGTCGCCGGCGATCCGCGCCGCGTTCTCCCATTCGACGCAGAGCGACGCCAGGAACGATTCGCCGGGCGACATCGCCTCGGTGAGCTGCGCGCCCGGTCGCGACCCGTAGTACCCGGTCGCGCTCGCGGAGACGAACAGGGGCCGCTCGGCGGCGGGGAGCGATTCGATCGCGCGCGCCATCGTGCGCGTGGGGGTGATGCGCGACCACAGCAGCTGGCTGCGATACCCGCGCGTCCAGGGCAGGCGGCCGATGGAGGCGCCGCCGAGTCCGACGACGACGTCGGCCGACGCGACGACCGACGGATCCAGAGGAGCGCCGTCGAGCCAGCGCACCTCATCGGGCCCGGTCGGCGGGCGACGGACGAGGCGGGTGACCCGGTCGCCGCGCGAGTGCAGAGATGCGACGAGGGCGCGCCCGATGAGACCGGACGCGCCCCCGATGAGGATGTGCATGGCTCAGGCCAGCGTCGCCTCGAGGGTGATGGTGATCCCCGAGAGGGCCTGCGAGACCGGGCAGCCGGTCTTCGCACCCTCGGCGATCTCCGCGAACTTCGCCGCATCGAGTCCGGGCACGACCGCGCTCACGTTGAGGTGGCTGCCGGTGATGCCGGTGCCCGGCTTGAACGTCACCGAGGCGGTGGTGTCGAGCTTCTCGGGCGGGGTGCCGTTCTGCGACAGCTCGTGCGACAGCGCCATGCTGAAGCACGACGCGTGCGCCGCGGCGATGAGCTCCTCCGGGGTCGTCGTCGACCCCGAGCCCTCGGCACGCGCCTTCCAGTTGACGGGGAAGGATCCGATCCCGGATGCGAACGAGACGGTTCCGGATCCTTCGGTGAGGCTTCCGGCCCAGGCGGTGGTTGCTTCGCTGGTGACAGTCATGACGTCCTCCGAATCGCGGATGAGCGGTGTGGTCGCCAGCCTATCCGCCGAGGTCGGCGGCGTCACGGGTGCAGCGGACGGGCGCGTCGATCAGGCGGCGCGCTCGCGACCGAGCACCCCGGCGCGCTGGAGGAGCAGGTAGAGCTGGCAGCCGAGGCAGAAGCCGAACGCGGCGTTGAGGAAGGCGGCCACCAGCGCGGCGGCGGCCGCGATCGGCAGCGCCCACGGCACGCCGATCAGGTGCAGCACGAGGCCGAGGCCCGTGACGAGCAGTCCGACCCCCTGGGCGAACCGCGGCGGTCGCGGGTCCTCCAGCTCGGTCGGCGGCGCGAGACGCGGGCGCACGACCGTGCGGAACAGCGCGCCCCAGGGTGCCGTGCGCGGCGAGGCCACACCCCACACGAACAGCGCCGCGACGATCGCGACCGCGACGAACCCGGGATCGGCCAGGCGCCCGGCCGGCGTCGGAGCCGGAGGCGCCGAGATCAGTGCGAGGAAGGTGGCGACGACCAGCAGCACGGTGGTCACGGTCGCGGCGAAGCGGGGTCCGCGCGGGTCGATGCCGGCAGGGGCGTCAGACATGGGTGGTCTCCAGGAGGCGGTCGAGCTCGGCGGCGACCTCGTCGGGCCGGGGTGCGCCCCCGATCCGGGCGCGCACGGCGCCGGTGGCATCGACGATCAGGGTGGTGGGGGTCTGCAGCACGTGGAAGCGCTTGGCGAGGTCGGGACGGTGGGTCAGGTCGACGTCGACGTGGCTCACGCCGTCGCGCCGCTGTGCGATGCCGCCCAGCACGCGCCGCGCCTGCGGGCAGCGGGTGCAGTACTCGGTGCTGAACTGCACGAGCGTCGCGCCCGATCCGAAGTCGGCGTGGTCGAGCCCGAGCGCATCGGGGGTCGCGATGTCCTTCTCGTGGGCGCGGTGCCGCACCTGGCCCTCGCGGCGTCGCAGGACGAGGCCGATCGCCGTGCCGACGAGCACAACGGCGGCCAGCACGGCGAGGGCGGCGACGGGATCCATATCGACACGATAGGCGCGCGCCCCCGAGGCGCGGATCCGGGCGAAACACCGTGTCATACGGGCGGGCTCACCGGAGCCGGTGGAGCCCGTGTCGGAGGGGGAGGCTAGCCTGGATCGCGTGAGCGAGCCGATCCCCACCCCGTACGAAGACCTGCTGCGCGACGTGCTCGCCAACGGCGTCCACAAGGACGACCGCACGGGCACCGGCACCACGAGCGTGTTCGGGCGTCAGCTGCGCTACGACCTGTCGCAGGGCTTCCCGCTGATCACGACGAAGCGCGTGCACTTCAAGTCGGTCGCGCTCGAGCTGCTGTGGTTCCTCCGCGGCGACTCGAACGTCCGCTGGCTGCAGGAGCGCGGCGTCACCATCTGGGACGAGTGGGCCGATGCCGACGGCGAGCTCGGGCCGGTGTACGGCGTGCAGTGGCGCTCGTGGCCGACCCCGAGCGGCGAGCAGATCGACCAGATCCAGCAGGCCGTCGACCTGCTGAAGACGAACCCGGATTCGCGCCGGATCATCGTGTCGGCGTGGAACCCCGCCGACATCCCGGGCATGGCGCTTCCGCCGTGCCACGCGTTCTTCCAGTTCTACGTCGCCGACGGGAAGCTGTCGTGCCAGCTGTACCAGCGCAGCGCCGACATGTTCCTCGGCGTCCCCTTCAACATCGCGTCCTACGCGCTGCTCACGCTGATGATGGCGCAGCAGGCGGGCCTCGAGCCCGGCGAGTTCGTGTGGACCGGCGGCGACTGCCACATCTACGACAACCACCGCGAGCAGGTCGCCGAGCAGCTCTCGCGCGAGCCGTTCCCGTATCCGACGCTCGAGATCGCGCGGAAGCCCGCGTCGATCTTCGAGTACGAGTACAACGACTTCGCGGTACGCGACTACCAGCACCACGCCCCGATCCGCGCGGCCGTGGCGGTCTGATGCCGATCCGCGCGATCTGGGCCCAGGCGGCCACCGGCGCCATCGGCGCCGAGGGCGGGATGCTCTGGAACCTGCCGGAGGACATGGCTTTCTTCAAGCGCGCGACGACGGGTGCGCCGGTGGTCATGGGGCGACGCACCTGGCAGTCGTTCCCCGACCGGTTCCGCCCGCTGCCCGATCGCCCGAACATCGTCATCACCCGCGACCGCGACTTCGAGGCGCCGGGCGCCGAGGTCGTGCACTCGCTCGAGGAGGCGCTGCGCCGCGCCGGCGAGCTCGACGACGAGGTGTGGGTGATCGGCGGGGCCGAGATCTACCGCCAGGCCATGTCGCAGGTGGACGAGCTCTGGGTGACCCGCGTCGACGTCGACCTCGAGGGCGACGCGTACGCGCCCGAGATCGACGGCTCCTGGCACCTCGACCGCGCCGATCCGCCGGAGGACGGAGCCTGGCACACCAGTCGCACGGGCACCCGGTACAGGTTCGAGGTGCTGCGCCGCGATAGCCTGGCCTCATGACGCACTCGGGCAACCCCTTCGGACAGGTGCTCGTCGCGCTCGTGACGCCGTTCACGGCCGACGGTGAGGTCGATTGGGGCGCGGTCGAGAAGCACATCGACGACGTCATCACCTCCGGCGCCGACGGCATCGTCGTCACCGGCACCACCGGCGAGACGTCGACCCTGACCGATCCCGAGAAGCTGCGGCTCGTCGAGGTCGGCAAGGACGTCGCGGCCGGCCGCGCCAAGATCATCACGGGCGGCGGCTCGAACGAGACCGCCCACGCCATCGAGCTCTACCGCAAGAGCGAGAAGGCCGGCGCCGACGGCATCATGATCGTCACGCCGTACTACAACAAGCCGACGCAGGCGGGCATCCTGACCCACTTCCGGCTCGTGGCCGACTCGACCGACCTCCCGGTGATCCTGTACGACATCCCGGGGCGCACGGGTGTGCCGATCAAGTACGAGACCATTCTGCGCCTGGCCAAGCACCCCAACATCCTCGCGGTGAAGGACGCCAAGGGCGACTTCAGCGAGGTCAGCCGCGTGCTCAACCAGACCGACCTGCTCTACTTCTCCGGCGACGACGCGAACGTGCTGCCGCACCTCGCCATCGGGGCCTCCGGCCTCATCGGCGTGACCGCCAACATCGCCGCGGCCCCGTATCGGGCGATCGTCGACGCGGTCAACCGCGGCGACCTCGCCACCGCGACCGAGAACCACAAGAAGCTCGAGCCGCTGGTGCGCGCCGTCATGACGCACGTGCCCGGCACGGTCTCGGCGAAGTACATCCTGCACGGCCTCGGTCGCATCGGCAGCCCTCGCGTCCGCCTGCCCCTGGTGGGGCCGGAGGAGTGGGAGGCCGCGCTCATCGAGGACGAGCTCGCTCTCGTGCGAGACATCGACGGCGTCGACTTCACCAACTTCCGGCCGGACCGCAATGCGGCCGCCGGCGGTGCGCTGCCGAAGATCGCCGGCACCACGCGCTGACCGCGCCTCGCGCGCCCCACAGATCTCAACAGCGGCCGAGAAGGCCGCACCACACAACAAAACACCTAGGACCGGGCCACCCACGAGGCCCCGGTCGATGAGGGCGCCCGCCATGCCGGGCCCCGCGAAAGGCGGACAATGTCCACTCCGGTCTTCGATCCTCCCGCGCTCGAGAAGGGCGCGCTGCGCGTCGTCCCGCTCGGCGGACTCGGCGAGGTCGGTCGCAACATGACCACCTACGAGTTCGACGGCAAGATCCTCATCGTCGACTGCGGCGTGCTCTTCCCGGAGGAGCACCAGCCGGGCGTCGACCTGATCCTGCCCGACTTCGAGCCGCTGAAGAGCCGCCTGGCCGACATCGTCGGCGTGGTGCTGACGCACGGTCACGAGGATCACATCGGCGCCGTCCCGTACCTGCTCAAGCTGCGCCGCGACATCCCCCTGATCGGATCCGCGCTGACGCTCGCGCTCGTCGAGGCGAAGCTCAAGGAGCACCGCATCAAGCCCGCGCTCACGGTGGTGAAGGAGGAGGAGAGCTGGGACATCGGCCCGTTCGACCTCGAGTTCGTGGCCGTGAACCACTCGATCCCCGACGCCCTCGCGGTCGCGATCCGCACCTCTGCGGGCCTCGTGCTGCACACCGGCGACTTCAAGATGGATCAGCTGCCGCTCGACGGCCGCATCACCGACCTGCGCGCCTTCGCGCGCCTGGGGGAGGAAGGCGTCGACCTCTTCCTGCCCGACTCGACCAACGCCGACGTCCCCGGCTTCACCCCGACGGAGCGCGCGATCGGCCCCGTCATCGACCAGGTCATCTCGAAGACCCCCGGCCGGGTCATCGTGGCGAGCTTCTCGAGCCACGTGCACCGTGTCCAGCAGGTGCTCGACGCGGCCGCCGCGAACGGGCGCCGCGTCGCGCTGCTCGGCCGCAGCATGGTCCGCAACATGACGATCGCCGCCGACCTCGGGTATCTCAAGGTGCCGGACAACGTGCTGATCGACTACAAGAAGGCCAAGGACATCCCGGACGACCAGATCGTCTACATGTCGACCGGCTCGCAGGGCGAGCCCATGGCCGTCCTCAGCCGCATGGCGAACCTGGATCACGCGATCGAGCCCGGCGAGGGCGACACGGTGATCCTGGCGTCGAGCCAGATCCCGGGCAACGAGACCTCGATCTACCGCGTGATCGACGGCCTGACGAAGCTCGGCGCGAACGTCGTGCACAAGTCGAACGCGAAGGTCCACGTCTCGGGCCACGCCGCGGCGGGCGAGCTCCTCTACTGCTACAACATCCTCAAGCCGAAGAACGTGCTCCCCGTGCACGGCGAGTACCGCCACCTGATGGCCAACGCCCGCCTCGCGCAGGACACGGGCGTCGCCGAGGAGCGCACCATCCTGGGCGAGAACGGCACGGTCATCGACCTCAAGGACGGCATCGCCCGTGTGGTCGGCCAGCTCGATCTCGGCTTCGTGTACGTCGACGGCTCGACGGTGGGCGAGATCACGGACGCCGACCTCAAGGATCGCCGCACCCTCGGCGAGGAGGGCTTCGTCTCGGTCATCGTGG